>JARRLH010000056.1:0-7126 GCA_037387205.1 Desulfofustis sp. | reverse complement strand
TTTCATAAGCGATGACGAACAGGATCCGCAAGGCATTCTGGTGCGCAGCGCCAGAGTCAACACCGATGCCTACCCCTCCCTGCTGGTCGTGGCCAGGGCCGGGGCCGGGGTCAACAACATCAGCGTCGACAGGGCCACCGAACGGGGCATCTGCGTGTTTAACACACCCGGAGCCAACGCCAATGCCGTGGTCGATCTGGTGTTTCCGATGATCGGGGTATGGCAGCGCAACATCTATAAGGGCATCAGATTCTGCGAATCCCTTGATGAACTCGATGGCGATCAGGTAGATGCCGAGGTGGAGCGGAGGAAATCGGCTTTCCGGGGAATGGAGATCGCCGGCAAGAGACTGGCGGTGATCGGGCTTGGACAGATCGGGGTCAGACTGGCCAATGGCGGCGTGCACCGCTTCATGAAGGTCAGGGGGTTCGACCCGAAGCCGGCGCTGGCCAATATCCATATGCTGCTGCCCGATGTCCAGCTTGTCCATTCCCTCGATGAGGCGATCGGCAAGGCGGATATCGTCAGCCTGCACGTCCCTCTGATCGAAAAGACAAAAAGTCTGGTCAACAGCGAATTCATCGCCCGCATGAAAAAAGGGGCGCTCCTGGTCAACTATGCCCGGGGACCGATTGTCGACCAGCAGGCCGTGCTGGCCGCCCTGGACAGCGGCCGCCTGAGCGGCTATATCGCTGATTTTCCCACAGAGGCGTTGATCGGCCACGAGCGGGTGCTGCTCACTCCCCATCTCGGAGCCTCTACCTCGGAATCCGAAGAAAACTGCGCCATGATGGCGGTGCGGGAGATGTCCAACTACCTGCTCTACGGCAACATTTCCAACAGCGTCAATTTCCCCAACGTGGAGATGATACCCTCCGATCAGGTGCGCACCAGGCTCATCGTCATCAACCGGGACGTACCTGGAATGATCGCCTTTATCACCAACGTGCTGGGCCATAATAAGATCAATATCGACTCCTATAAAAACGAATCAAACGGCGCGATCGGCTACAATATCATCGATATGGAATCGGATGTGCCCGGCAGTATCGTCGATATGATCAAGGACAACGACGACGTGATACGAACCAGGATTATCACCTTCAACAGGTAGCATGCAATAGTCTCTCCGGCTGGCCGGCCAGTCCCGTTTTGCCGCTGCCAGTCTCAAGGCAATCGCGGACCTGTATACCGATACCGCACTTTATGGCTGAGAAAATCCCCATAGTGGTCGGCCAGACCCGCCGCTACGATATCGACCGGATCAAAGAATTCTGTGACCAGGCAGCAGTGCATCTGAAGTTTGGGGAACGCCTGCATGGGGCTGCGGTGCTGCTTAAACCCAACCTGATCAGCAGCAGGGCCTCGAAGCTGGCCTGCAGCGACGCCCGGTTCGTCAGAGGGGTGGCCGAGTGGTTCACCGATCAGGGTGCACGGCTGGCGATCGGTGATTCCCCTTCCTTTGGCAGCGCCGCCCAGGTGATGAAAAAAATGGGCCTGGCCACCGAACTCGAAGGGCTGGAAATCAAAGTAGTGGAATTCAAAACCCCGAAAGAACATCAGCTCACTCACGGCGTCAAGGTCGGTATCGCTGAGGAAGCGCTTGGTTGTGACCTGCTGGTCAATCTGCCCCGAATCAAGGCCCACAGCCAGATGTATGTGACCATCGCGGTAAAAAACCTGTTCGGCATTGTCTGCGGCATGCGTAAAGCGATGTGCCACATGAAGAACGGGCTGTCACACCGAAAATTCGGTGATCTGATGCTCGATCTGACCGCCGTGCTGCCCCGCAGCGTTACCCTGGTAGACGGTATCGAGGTCATGAGCAGGCGGGGACCGATTAACGGGGAGCTGCTTGAACTCGGCTGTTTATGCGCCGGCAACGATCCCGTTGCCGTCGATACGCTGCTGCTTTCACTGCTCGAGCTTGAGGCCCGCAAGTGTCCGATCTGGCGGGCGGCCGCAGCCAGAGATTTTTCCGGGGCCAGGCTCGAGGCCATTGCTTGTCTGGGGCTGGCGCCCGAGGATTTCAGCGGGAGCGGTTTTAGGGCGCCGTCGATCCTGAACCCGGTGCCCTTCAATCCGTTTCGCTTTATGCGAAGTTCACTTCGCCGAGCCATGGCCGCGGCCAGCGGCTGAGAGATACTCAACTATTGCATGGGGGTAATTTATGTTTAACATGACCGGGAAAGTCGCCCTGGTAACCGGCGGCTCCAGAGGGATCGGCAAGGCGATTGCTCTGCGGCTGGCCGAGCACGGCATGGACATCGTGGTCAACTACGTGCGTCACAAGCAGGATGCGCTGACCACTGCCGAGCAAGTGGAGAAATTCGGCCAGCGTTGTCTGCTGGTCAAGGCCAACGTCGGCAAGGAGTCGGACGTCGAGGCCATGTTCAACACCATAGCCGAGGAATTCGGCAGGCTCGATGTGCTGGTCAGCAATGCCGCCTCAGGCGTCCTCAAACCGGTGATGGAACTGACCGAGCGCCACTGGAACTGGGCCATGAATATCAACGCCCGGGCCCTGCTCGGTCTGGTGCAATATGCCTTGCCGCTGATGAAAGAAGGGGGCAGGGTGATTGCCGTGTCCAGCCTCGGGTCGGTGCGGGCCATTGAAAACTACACCACGGTCGGTGCCTCCAAGGCGGCGCTTGAATCCCTGGTGCGCCATCTGGCGGTGGAATTCGGCCCCCGCGGAATCAGGGTTAATACGATCAGTGCCGGGGTGGTGGATACCGACGCCCTGAAAAAGTTTCCCAACCGTGAGATAATCCTTGAAAATGCCCTGCAGCGCACGCCGCTGGGCCGGATCATCACCACCGAAGATGTGGCCGACGTCACTCTGTTTCTGTGCTCCAACCTCTCCAATATGATTCAGGGGCAGGTAATCACCGTCGACGGCGGCTACGCGATCATGGGTTGAGAGGCCTGCAGAAGAGCACTGTTTTCAAGCGCTGATAACCGAATGGCAGCGGTTAACGGGCGCTCAGGGCGGTGATGCCCTTTCTACAGATCAGCGTCAGCACCACCGCGGACAGGACAATCACGGCGACCATCCAGAATCCTATCAGCAAGGCATCGGAAAGCGGCATGGAGTTGCTCCTGAACCAGCTCCTGACCAGTCGGTAGGTCGGCGACACGCCGCTGAACAGCACCACCAGCATATAAGAGATGGCGCAAAAAAAGTAGAACACGGAGCCGGGCCCCATGGCCGCGCTTCTGTTCTCGGCGTGGTAGTCGGCAAATATCGCCCCGAAACCCAGTGCCAGAGCAACCACAGTCCAGCAGATCAGCAATGCGCAGAAAAGCGACACCCACCACATCGGCCCGTCAATCTGCAGAAAATGATTGGATACGCTGATCAGCACCAGGATCAGCAGCGTAAAGGGGATCAGGTAGAAGAGGTACTTGTAGAAGAAGAACCGGGCCGCACTCAGCGGTGAAGTCCTGATCAGGTAAAAGGCGCCTCCTTCCCCGCCGATCGAGGGGTAGACAAAGCGGGCGGCCAGGGCGGCCGCCAGGAATCCGCTCAAACCGATATTGCCGAAGGCGATCAGATTGGCCACATAGGTGCTGCCGAAGGTACGCTCCAGGGGCAGTACTTTGAAATTGTACAGATAGACGATGATCAGGGCGCCGATCATGAAGAACTGCGACCATTCCTTGGAATCCCTCAAAAAGGCGATGCTCTCCTTGCGGAAAATCCAGAGCATTCGCGAACGGCCCCAGGAAGCTTCCTTGAAACGATGCTGGCCGCCGAACGACTCCTGGGATTTGGAGAAACCGGAAACGAACAGCCGGGCCATGAGGACTTCTCCACAGAAAATGAGCACCGGCGGCGTCAGCAGAATCAAACCGAGCAACAGCAGATCAACCTCCCGATCAAGCAGGTAGGAGGCCAGCATGTTCGAGGTCCAGCTTGCCGGCAGCCAGAAGCCTGCCGGATTGGAGATAGCCGACATATACTCGACGAACTGACCGTATTTTTCAGGATTGACCAGGTCCTCGGGGCGCATCAAGCGGAAGATGAGGTAGAGGAATACCCCAAAGCAGATCGACAGATAGACGATGATGTCCTTGGTGCGCCGGGCGGGAAACAGATAGACCAGCACGATCACGAACAGCATGGCAGACCCGCTGGCGGTAAATGCCGTGGCCGGTATGGCAGCGACCAGCAGCGGCCAGTACAGGGGGCCGGCCTTGAAGACCACCCCGAAGGCCCCGAAAATCGGCAAGGAAAAGAGGAGCATCATCCAGGACGTGTTGAGAAAGGTGGTCAGCATGCGCATCCGGAAGAGTTCCTCGAGCGTCACCGGGGCGGCAACGATAATCTCGTTGTCGTTCGACAGGTAGAGGGTGGTGACCCCGGTGATCATCGAGGAAAAGATCAGCATGGCAAAAATGGTGATCCAGGCCATCTGGAAAATTTTCATGGACAAGATGATGCCCAGTTCGCTCTGGCTGTGAAAATAGCTAACGCTCTTGAAGGTAAGCAGGTAGAGCGCCGCACAGATGAGGGTGCCCAGGATGGCCAGAATTACTACTTTGAGTTGTGCCCGGGTGGCGAAAAACCTGTTCTTCGCCGTCCTGAAAAAGGGGAGATAGAGCCTCATCATGGTGTCAGTTCTGGCGCAGGGCGGCGACCACCTCCTGGAGTTCGAAGGCACCGGTCAACTGCAGAAAGAGATCCTCGAGGTTGGCGGCGCCATTGTGTGCCTGTGCCTTCAGCGAGTCGACGCTGCCTTCGGCGATGATTCTGCCGTCTCTGATTATGCAGACCCGGTGGCAGAGCTCCTCGGCGATCTCCATGGAGTGGGTCGATAAAAATATGGTGGTGCCGCTTTCGGCCTTGGATTTGAACAGTTCCTTAACGATGCGGGCACTTTTGGGGTCGAGTCCGATCATGGGCTCATCGACGACGATCAGCGGCTGCTCGAGCATGAAGATTGACGTCATGATCAATTTCTGCCGCATGCCGTGGGAGTAACTTTCGATCAGGTTGTTGCGCCAGTCGGCGAGGTCAAAGAGCTGCAGATATTTATCGCTCAGCGCGGCACGTGTGCGCTCGTCCTCTGCCGGATAAAGGCTGGAAATAAAGCTCAGGTACTCGGCGCCGGTGAGCTTTTCATAGAGAAACGGGCGGTCGGGGATATAGCCGGTCAGCTCGCGACAGCTGATCGGCGAGTGTGCCGTGTCGTGCCCGCAGATTGAGATGGTACCCGAACTGGGCTGCAGGAGTCCGGCTATCATTTTGATGGTGGTTGTTTTACCCGCCCCATTGGGACCCAGGAAGCCGAGGATTTCTCCTTGTTCCACCTGCAGGTCGACGGTGTCGACGGCGGTCAGTCGGTCAAAAGTCTTGGTGAGTTTTTCAAGTCTCAGTATGGGCTCGTTCATATCCATGGAGTGGGCGGATAACAGTAAACAATCACGGGTCCAGCGGCTCAATCTGCAAGTTATTGATCAGGGCGCCGATCTTGATCTGCTCCTGCAGTTCGCCTTCAATAAATTTAAGGTGGCTCAGGTCCGCGGGCAGCTGATTGGTGGTCGTATCGAGGCTGATCCACTGGCCGCCCACACAAACTTCATTCCAGGCGTGGTAATAAAAGGCCTGCTTGTGGTAGACGACTCCCACCGCAATGGTGGTGGGGATACCCGCAGCCCGGCTCAGAGCGGCGAACAGTGAGGCGTGCTCGTTGCAGTCGCCAATACCCGCTTTCAAGGTGGTCAGCGCATCGGGAATACCAATGACTGGACGCTTTTCAAGGTTGGTATACACCCAATCAGCCAGGGCTTGGACTTTGGCCAGATCGTCTTCGAGGTCCTGGGTCACGACCAGGCTCTGGTCGATGATCTCCGGGGCCCCCGACTGGATGTATGGTGTCGCCCTGAGCTGCTCCTGGGCCGCGTTGCAGACGGCGGAGTCTAAGCCTGGGGAGGATAAATCCTCTTTTACCAGCGTGAGTACCTGGTCGCTGTCGTTGAAAGTCTGGCGGTTGGAATCGAGATCGAACTCGATGTCGTCGGGCAGACTGATCCGGTAGCGTGCTTCTGTTCTTCCGGTGAGGTCAAACATCTCCCCGGTGACCTGGACGGCTACCGAGGCGAGCAGGTCGGATCGGCTTTCAGCGGAATTGACCATCGCCTTGGCCTTGAACTCGGGCTCCTTGATAAAGACGAAGCCGGCGGGTGACTCCTCCCTGATCACCAGCCCGTCGTCGTCGAGCCAGGAGTTCAGCCTGGCGCCGCCGAAATTCTCGGTAAAGCGGTGCAGGTTGTATACCCGGTCGCTGATCAGCACCTTCTCCTTGCCCCGGTACTCGATAACCGACTCCTTGCCGGTCAGGGAGAAAGGATCGAACCAGGGAATCTTCAGTTTTTCCCCCACGCCGATATCCTGGCTCAGCAGATAGGAGCGCCTGGAGGTGGAGAGCCGCGGTGGGCCGTCGAGGACAACCTGGTCGTTGACCACACTGTTGCCGGTGTCCAGCTCGAAGCTCACGGTATGACCGTCGACGGTACCGTCGGCCCGCATTCGGTAAAACGGGGAATTGAAAGAGAACTCGAAACTGAGCAGATCACTCCGGCTGCCCAGCAGAGCCTCGAGATCTAGTTCGACGGGATGGTTCTGGCCCGAGATCAGCAGCTGCATCCTGGCCTGCTGGGTGATCTTCAGCTTGTTATCATCCTGCGGGACAAAATGATGCTCGACATAGCCGATTTTTTCTTCCTTGAAATAGATGGACTGGTATTCGACCCTCCGGTCGCGCTCCAGGGCCATCACCTCCCTGATATCCAGGGTGCGGACGAAATAATCACGGTGCAGCAGCATTCCCAGCAGGAGGAACCAGGCGATTATGAGGCTTACTTTGATCAGACGCATGGCTCGGGAGATAGAGTCGCCAGGAGGGATGAAAAAAGATATTTCAAAGTTGTTAATTTACCCTTAAGTTGAGATGCCGCGGTATCGAATAATTAAGATAAGAACCATCATAGCACGGGCAAACTCGTTTTTAAAAGGAAGCGAGTCATTTTCCTCGGCCCTCTGACGCAGCATGGGGACACAATACTTAAGGTGTCTCTACACTAGGGACACCTTAAGTATTGTGTCCCCTCAATTACCCCT
>JARRLH010000055.1:0-20614 GCA_037387205.1 Desulfofustis sp. | reverse complement strand
GTAGGTGGGAACCACCCCTTCTGCTCCCATGGGGCCAGAGGCGAGGGTCTGGCCGCTGATCAGCGGATTATCCGAAGCGTAGTAGGCATAACGGACCTTCATGTTTTTTTCTATGTGTCCCTGAATTATTGCCGCGCTGATAGCCCTCTGGTAATGAGCTCCCTCCATCTCCAGTCCAACGGCCTTCCAGGAAGAATTGTGGAAGCGCTCCAAGACATCACGGTTTTGCAGTGATGTGCCTAACACCGTCAGCATTGGGCCGCTGAAGACCTTCACCAGGTTGCCGAAATCAGAAGCAGACAAGTCGTTGTCGACGATGTAGTTATGCGGTGTTCCCTCCATGACATGGGCCGTAGCCAGCATGATATCGCCCTTGCTGCCGGGAAGGATCCCCGCTTTTCCCATAATTGATATGGATTCTATCTGCAATGATATCTGGATGTCGGATGCGGTGGTGGGGCTCAACAGCTCATCCATGATTTCATACGCCTGGGTACCGAATGCGTAGTCGATAACGACGATTACTGGCTTTCGCCTGCCAACCAGGTCGAGGTCGACAGCCAAGGACTGGTGAAAACATGTTTCGTCAAGTGCGGTCGTATCGATGATCTGGACATCGATGTTGGAACCCGAACTGTCATGATGATCGATGAATCCATAAGCTGCCGCGTACCCTGACACGTCGATATCCTGGTCCCTGATGAGATGAACCATGTCATAGAGATCCTCCGGTACGGCCTGTCCGGAGTTTTGCACTGCACCCCGTCCGTACAATATGTTCCTGATCGAGTGTAAGTTGGCGCTTATAATGTGGATTGGTCGCTCCTGCAGGCCGCTTTTCACGATTCTAGCAACCAGTTCTTCAGCCCAAGCCGCAGCGTACTGGTGGTGCCCGAGCACCTCCTGCAGCGACGGGGTAAAAGAAATGTGCAGAGGCTCCTCAATCCCGTCTTCTTCATCTACCACCCGCTGCCCGAGAGCCAGGACAATCCTGAACAGACCGCTATTATATCCATCCACGCAGTTCTGCTGCAGATACTCATACGTCTTTCTGGTTTCCTGGTAGGTTCGACCGAGAATGATCGAGAGATTCCAAAGTGATGTGTCTAGTTCCTCATCCTGGAGCTCACCATCCTGCTGTGCTGTCTGGTCGAGCTGCTGCCACTCCTTGGTGACCTGATTCGCCGACCGCACCTGCCGGCCGATCTTCTTGGCTTCAATATTGAGAAAGGTAAGGTGGGCTATGATATCATATATTTCAGTGGTTCCTCGAGTGACGACAAAACACATTTCTTTATCGGAAACAAGGTAAGATAGTCTTCTACGTTTCAGCGGAGAGATCTCCTTGAAGGAGGTGCATTGCAGATCCTCGCGTGCCGTCAGAACAATCTTGGTACTCGACTCGACCCCCCGGGGCAGACGGTCGATGACATATTCCAGACCTTTGAGTTCGACAATTCTGTCATTACTCATGGAACCGTAAATCTCAGGGTTGAACTGACGCATGGCATTTTCAAGCTTAAAACCGGCGGTTCCTGATGGATGGTACGACCCGGTCAGAATAAGGGCATCCACAAGTGTTTTGAAACTTGCAATAGCCGTGCGGGCCTTCTGCGATTTTGATAGTTCTTCCATTGTTGTTTCTCACCATCAGTTTTTGGAGGGGCATCCTTTTTACACCCCCCAGATAACCTTGAAACCGACGGGTCGTCACCTAATTTTTATCCCGACCGCCTTAAAAAAGTGGAGCAGAAGGTTCCATCGGATCCTGCCGCCTGATCAGAATCATTCAGGGCCCGCTGCCATGGTGTTTCCGAGATAGAACCGTTTTCGCTTGCCGTGATCAGTTCGGGAGCAACCCAACAAATGGGATAAAACCAGTCCTCAGGGCTTTACCATGTCCGCCGTGGCTGGGTAGGTGAAATCTTCTGATGTGGTGAGCTGGGCTGCTGGTGCTGCACCCCCTGAAGCTCAGGTCAAACAAGTATTTTCACCCGAGCCTGAGTTTCATCTTTCAGCGGGATTAACCACGATCTTTTTTACCCGCTGCGGCCTGAAGGAAAAGACCTGCAACGATTAAAATGAGGCCGACTACCGAGGAAATCATGATTTTCTCACCAACGATGAAATGTATAAGAAACAAGGAGAGAAAAGGTGAAATAAAAATCAGATTGGCTATACGGGCTGTGGATGTGGTCAGTTTCATGGCCATCAGCCAGGAGATGAAGGCAATTCCCATCTCGAAAGTGCCGACATACGCTGCGCCGAGCAGGCCGGCCCCAGCGACTGCCCGGAAGCCCTCTGTGACCAGGAGATAGATGCCGATAAACGGCAGGGAGCATAAAAAATTGAGAAACAGCCCGAGCACCGGATCGCGCCGATCCCTGGTATTGGCGATCCAATAAAGTGCCCAGATCACCGTCGATACCAAAGCCAGAGCAACTCCAAGAGAATTTTCAAACTTGAGGGCAAGAACATCGCCCTGGGTGGAGATTACCAAAACCCCAAGATAGCTGACCAGTACCGCCGCTATCTCCAGTACCTTGAGACGATGTCCAAGCAGCGGTACGGATAACAATGACAAGGTTATGGCCCAGGTATAGTTGAGCGGCTGGGCCTGTTGGGCCGGCAACAGGTCATAAGCTTTTAGAAGAATAAGATAGTAGAGAAAAGGCGAGAGCAGCCCAAACAGCAGCGAAGTCTTCCATACGGTCCTGTCGGCCGTTGCCAGCAATGCTAGTTTCCCCTGCAGGGCAAGGGCGGTAAAGAGCACCACACAGGAAACGCAGGACGCATAAAAAAGCAGTTCTGCCGGGGTGAGAAAACGCAGGCTTAGTTTGAACGCGGAAGCAACGGTGGACCACAGGAAAACTGAAACGAGGGCGAATACATAGGCTCTGGATTGATTGGTCATGCGATCCAAACCTGAATTTGCATTGCTTTCAGCTCTTTTTTAGACGCCGAGATAACGGGATTTGATTTCTGTGGCATCTTGCAGCGAAACCGTAGATCCGGTCCAGACGATCCGTCCCTTCTCCATGATATAGTGATTATCGGCAATGGTGAAAAGTGAATCGAGATGTTTGTCGATCACCAGGATCGCCAAGCCCTTGTCTTTGAGAATGGCAAGACCTCGCCATATTTCCTCCCTGATCAGCGGGGCAAGCCCTTCTGTGGCTTCGTCGAGGATGAGCAGCGTGGGATTGATCATCAGCGCCCTGCCCACCGCAAGCATCTGCTGTTCTCCACCTGAAAGCTGGTTGCCGAAATGAGTCAACCGATCTTTGAGGCGCGGAAAAATCACCATGATATCATCCAGGCAATAGGGTTCAGGATGATTGCGGTAGTTGGCTGCGGTGGCAACGATATTTTCCTTCACCGTAAGGTTGGGAAAAATCTGTCTACCCTCGGGAACCAGGCCAATGCCGGACCTGGCGATTTCATAGCTCGGGAGTCCGTCAATGCGCGTGCCGCCGAATTCCATGCGGCCGCCGTCGATTTCGACAAGTCCCATGATCGCCTTGACAGTGGTACTTTTACCCATACCGTTTCTGCCCAGCAGAGTTACCACCTCGTCCCGGCGCACCGTCATCGATACACCGAAAAGGGCCTGGCTGGAACCATAGAAAGCGGTGATATCTTCGAGGTGCAGCATCACTGTTCACCCAGATAGGCCATTTGCACTTCGGGATTACTGCGAATCTGCTCTGGGCTGCCGCTTGCTATACAATGCCCATACACTATGACGCTGATCCGATCTGCCAGGGAAAACACCACATCCATGTCGTGCTCGACCAGAAGAATCGTCGTCTGTCCCTTAAGGCCTAGAATTAATTTTTTCAGCTCCACGGTTCCGCCGGCCCCCTGGCCGGCCATCGGCTCATCGAGCAGCAGCAGCTGCGGCCGTCCGACCAGGGCCATGCCCACTTCCAGCTGCCGCTTTTCACCATGGGACAGCTTGCCGGCCAGCTGCTCTGCTTTATCAAGCAAATCGACCCTGGCCAGGGCGCCGGCCAATTCTTGCTGTACGGCTCCCACGGACATGGCATTTTTCCAGAAACGGAAATTATGCCCCTCCCCAGCCAAGATCGCCAGGGCCATATTCTCGGAGACGCTCAAGTTTTCAAAAATCGAGGTAATCTGAAACGACCTGCCAAGCCCGGCGCGGGCTCTTTGATGAACGGGCAGCAGTTTATTTTTTTGGTGTTCAGAAGAATCGTTCCTGAATCTGCCTGCAATTCACCGCTGAGCAGATTGAGCACCGTTGTTTTACCTGCTCCGTTCGGCCCAATCAGGGCGTGAAGGTGACCTCTCTGGACAGCGAAGCTCAGATCCCTGCTGGCCTCCACCGCACCAAAGAATTTACACAGATTCTTGACCTCTAAAATATAGTCGGCCACTGTTACTCCCTGTGGGTGAGAAGACCGAACAAGCCCCGCTTGGCAAAAAGGACGACGATGATCAGTATCGGCCCGAGATAGACCATCCAGTGTTCGGTATACATGGCGAGGGTCTCCTCGAGCAGCAGATAGGCAGCAGCTCCGAGTACCGGTCCGAAAAGTGAACCGAGACCGCCAAGCAGCACCATAACCATCAATTCACCGGACATGGTCCAGTGCAGCAATCCGGGGCTGACATATTCGGTCTGATTGGCGAGCAGGGCTCCAGCCAGCCCCGCTCCGGCACCGCCGATCATGAAACAGATAAGTTTGTAGCGCCTGCCGGCAATCCCCAAGGCATGAATTCTCCTGCTGCTGCTCGCCGCACCCCGCAGAACCAGGCCAAAGCGGGAGCTGACCAGCCTGTCGGAGATCAACAGAAATACAGAGAGAAGAAAAAGGCAGACAAAATAAAAGTGCACGTCATTTGCTAAATCCATTCCCGCCAATTGATTTCTTGAATAGAGGGACAGGCCGTCATCACCGCCGTATTTTTCCAGACCGACCGCAAAATAATAGAGCATCTGGGCAAAGGCCAGGGTTATCATGATGAAATGCATACCGCTGGTTCGCAGGCTCAGACTGCCGATCAGAAAAGCGAAGGCTGCCGCCACGATAACCGCCAGCGGCCAGACCAGCAGCGCATTTTCACTGCCGGGAATTATTCCGGCTATTGGTTCGGCCTCGAAACTGTGCTGGAAGAAAATGGCCGTGACGTAACCGCCAATCCCCACAAAGGCGGCATGTCCAAGGCTTATCAGCCCCCCATAACCGATCAGCAGATCCAGGCTTACGGCAGCCAGCGAATAGATCAAAATCCTGGTAAAGAGCGAGACCAAATACTGCTCTCCGAAATAATGTGCTGCCCAGGGCAGCAGACAGAAGAACAGTCCACCTCCTGCGATAAGCGCCGTTTTGCGAACACCGCCGGTCATCAGCAGATCAGTGGTGGGGGGGAAACAGCCCGCGCGGCTTCCAGATGAGCACGGCGGCCATCAATATGTAGATGGACATCGACGCCAGCGAGGCCCCGACACTATCAGCATATGAAGAAGACAGAAAGGCCCTGAACAGGGTCGGCAGAAACGCTCGGCCGAGGGTATCGACCAGGCCTACCAGCAAGGCACCTACCACCGCTCCGCGTACAGAACCGATACCGCCGATGACGATCACCACAAAGGTAAGAATCAGAATCGACTCTCCCATGCCGGACTCCACCGCGAAGATCGGCCCGGCCATCACCCCTGCGAGACCGGCGAGCAAGGTACCCAGACCGAAAACGAGCGTATAGAGAAGTTTAATATTTACCCCTAGTGCTGACACCATGTCTCTATTGGAAGCGCCGGCCCTGATCTGCATGCCCAGCCTGGTGCGGGAAAATAGATACCAGAGCAGCAGCGCGACGACCACTCCGACCACAATAACTGCCAGACGATAGACGGGATAGAAAAGGCTCGGCAGCAATTCGATATTGCCTTTGAGCCACAGTGGTACATCCATGAACAGGGGCTGCTTTCCCCAGATGATCCGGGTCATTTCGTTGAAGAAAAAAATCAGCCCGAAGGTGGCCAGTACCTGGTCGAGATGGTCCCGCCTGTAGAGCTGTCTGAGTACCAGAATTTCCACGGCCATACCAGCTAATCCGGCAGCACCAAGGGCACCTGCCAGGGCCAGGATGAAGGAGCCCGTGGCGGCAGCCACAGTTGCGCCCACGTACGCCCCAATCATGTAAAATGAACCGTGAGCCAGGTTTATCACCTGCATGATGCCGAATACCAGGGTCAGCCCGGCCGACATCAGAAACAGAGTAATGCCTAGCTGGAGTCCGTTGAGCAGCTGTTCGACAAGTAGTATCATCGTCCGCGGCCTGCGAGGGACTGGCTCAACTCGGGCCAGCCCCTCGCCGGTGGCTACATCTCGCACTCTGCTGCATAGGCATCAACGTGATTCTCAAATACCTTTTGAATGGTTCGATTGGTATACTGACCATCGTCGGTTTTGATTACTTCACGAATATAGAGATCCTGGACGGGATGCTGATTGGTTCCAAAGGAAAACTTGCCGCGCACAGAATCGAATTCGGCCTTTTTCAAGGCCTGCCTGACAGCCCCCAGGTCATCGACATTTCCCTGCACCGCCTTGAGTGCGCTGCCGATCAGCCGAGCGGTGTCGTAGCCCTGACTTGCATAAAGAGTAGGGGTACGGCCATATTTTTCAATGTAGGCCGCAACGAACTGTTTATTTGCCGGATTGTCGAGGTCATGGGTCCACTGGCTGCCGTTTTTCACTCCGAGGGCGACCGGGCCGACGGCTTTGAGCAGTCGTTCGTCAAATGAAAAGGCAGGGCCGTAAAGAGGAATCTCTTCGGAGAGCCCGGCTTGGGCGTATTGTTTGAGAAAACTCACTCCCATGCCACCGGGCAGAAAGAAGAACACTGCGTCGGGCTTGGCGGCCCGTATGGCTGCTATTTCAGCCGCATAGTCCGACTGCCCGAGTTTGGTGTAGACTTCAGCACTGATATCTTTTTGGAAATAGCGCTTGAAGCCGGCCAGATGATCCTTTCCGGCTGGGTAGTTGGGGGCGATCAGGTAGACACTCTGGTGCTCCGAATCGTTGACGAATTGCCCAACCACCTCATCAATATTGTCGTTCTGGTAAGAAACGCTGAAATAGTTTTCGTTGCAGCCTTTGCCTGCCAGTTTTGACGGACCCGCATTGGCGCTGAGGTAGACAACCCCGTCCCGGACCACTTTGGGCACCACGGCGATGGCCACATTGGAAAAAACGATGCCAGTCATGATCTTGACGCCGTCTTTTTTCATGTAGCGCTCGGCGATCTGCTTGGCTTTTTCGGGTTTTCTGCCGTCATCCTCAACCAGCAGCTCGACATCGATGCCGCCGAGCTTACCTCCTTCCTGGTCGACCGCCAGCTGAAAGCCGTCTCGAATATCCTCACCAAGATACGCGGCTGTGGTGGACAAAGTGGTAATCATTCCGATTTTGACTGGTTCAGCGGCTGCACTCTGCAGGCCGAAGATGAGCGCTGCCGCCCAGAGTAGCATGGCTAATCGTTTCATTAAACACTCCCTTGCTCTTATTTGTCGGTTGCAATCCACTGAGTGATCCAGCGGATCAATGGCGTGAATAGAACGGAATCTATTGAAACAGCACTGGATTACTGCATCCGGACTAAATGGACCATTAACACTAGAAAATGACCGGAAATCTTGCAAGCAAAAAGTACGTCAGCCTGGTACACACGCCCATGGTGTACCTTGCATCAATGATTAATTTCTATTAGAAATGGGGGCCTGATTAGCCAACGCTTAAAATGGCAGCTTCGATTTGAAACAGCGACAAGAGGACAGCAGATGACAACTAACGGATCCAGGGCGACGCTCGCCCCGGTATCGATTCCCACCGTTTCAGTTCCAGGCCATCCGCAATGGCCAGAGCTGTCCGCCCAGGAAGAAGCTGATCTTAAAGAAAAGATTAAAGGGCTGCTGAAGAAGATGAACGGAGCCCTTGTAGCCCATTACTACACCGACGGCAAGCTCCAGGATCTGGCAGAAGAGACAGGGGGGTGCGTGGCAGACTCGCTGGAGATGGCCCGGTTTGGCACCGAGCATCCAGCCAGCACCCTGGTGGTCGCCGGAGTAAAATTCATGGGGGAAACCGCCAAAATACTCAATAACGAAAAGCGGGTGCTGATGCCCGATCTCGGCGCCACCTGCTCTCTTGACGAAGGCTGCCCGATCGATGAATTCTCACGCTTTTGTGACCACTACCCTGATCACACCGTGGTTGTCTACGCAAATACCAGCGCCGAGGTCAAGGCCCGTTCAGACTGGGTGGTGACCTCTGGGATCGCTCTGCCGATCATCACGCATCTGGCCGAGCAGGGTGAAAAGATCATCTGGGCTCCGGACAAACACCTGGGTAATTATGTGCAGCGGGAAACCGGTGCCGAAATGATATTCTGGCCCGGTTCATGTATCGTCCATGAAGAATTTCGCTCGGTGGCCCTGAGCCGCTTTCGCGCACTGCATCCCGAAGCGGCGGTATTGGTGCATCCAGAATCACCCCAGTCGGTTATCGAACAGGCCGATGTGGTAGGCTCTACTACGGCACTGATACACGCCGTCGTCAACCGCGAGGAGACCTCTTTCATCGTTGCCACCGATAAAGGCATATTCAACAAGATGAAAAAGCTTGCTCCTGAAAAAACTTTGCTGGAGGCGCCAACCGAAGGAGAAGGTGCGACCTGTCAGAGCTGCGCCCGCTGTCCCTGGATGGGCATGAACTCACTGCAGAACCTCTTGCTGACGCTCCAGGAGGGGAAAAACGAAATCCAGGTATCCGAAGAGCTCGCCAGGCGCGCCAGGATCCCCATCCAACGAATGCTCGACTTCGCCAGCAAGATGAAGCCCTGAGATTTTGCTCAACCGCTTTGCCGCCATAACTCTCCTGGGCTCGCGATTTTTCCCGTCCGAAGGTAAACAATTGCGACCATGCTTTCTGGCATCATTGTCTGTGGCTTCAGTTAATCAGCCAGTTCCGGTAGTCGTCACCCAGATTTTCCCAGCTGTACTGCTGAGTCATATTCTTCGATCGGTCTGCCGACAGCCTCTCTTCTGCCTTGACAACTCTCAACAAATGCTCGAATAGGTTTCCTGGTTCATATAAATAACGTTTTTCAAACAATTCCGGATAGGAGAGACGATTCGGCAGTACCGGAACACAACCCGCCCGCACCGCTTCGATAACGGAGATGCCGAAAAATTCGTGATTGGCGGTGGAAACAACGATATCTCCGGAGAACAGCTGGCGAAAATAGCTTTCCACCTCCTCAACATGGCCCCACTGAACAATTTTGCCAGACAGTCGTCTCCGGGCCTCGCCGAAACACGCAGGCGTGTTTTTGAACTGCTGTCCCAGCACGCAGAGCCTGAAATCGACACCATTTTCTTGCAGTCTATAGAGTGCGTCAAAAAATTCTTCCGGATTTTTGTCATGCTCCCAACGATGATTCCAGACAATGGTTTTGATTTCGCCCGCAGTGGGCCGCCGCTCGCCCCCATCGAGCAGAGCGAAATCAAGCCCCGGATAAAGAACGATGCTTTTGCTGCGCAGTTCTTCAACCCTGGTGCTGAGGTCCATGTCGGTCGCCTTGAGAAGATAGGTGCTGCAATGATGCAGAAAGGAGGTGCGGTTGAACTCCGAGGTGAAGGCGATCGAATCGGAGACCAGCGCGGTGGTAAAATTAATCGAAGTGAACTGATGGGTGGTGTGCTTTCCGAGCACCCCGGGATAACAGAACTGATTCTCATGGAAATAGGTGAGATACCTGCATTCGCGGTTCCAGCCCTGGAGACACGAGGTCATGGCCTTGAAAACGGCGACATCGAGAAAGCTCGAAAACAATACGACATCAAAGGTGCGCCCGGCAACCGGCAGGTTTGAGAGCTGCGTGATAAACCAGGGAGCCGCCAGCTGCATGCGCATTTTCCACTTTCGAGCCGGCAGAGACAATAAGGTAAAATTACCCTCAAGGTTGCTCATCAAACCGTCAAGGAACCGTCTATGCGATCCGCCATAATACGGCTCAATGAGCAGAATTCTCTTCTTTGCCATTGCTGACTCGAATCTGTACTGTTCAGCTCCTCATTGGAATTGCTGAAGATTTGATAAATTATGGCCTGGCGGGTCTGAGCATTTTGTTGGTGACAACGTGGTCCCAAATGAGATCAGCCGTCTTGATTTTGCTGGTATGGAGAAGTTTTTTCACGCCCGAAGAGTCAATCAGGGTGATCTGATTATTGTCCACTTCAAAACCGGAGGTAGAGGAGGAAATATCGTTGACGGCAATCAGGTCAAGTCCTTTGGCCAGTAACTTTTTACGTCCTTCTTCCTCAATATTGGAACTTTCGGCGGCGAAACCAATCAGCAGTTGCCGGCCATGGTCACGGAGCGCGCCGAGTTCTTTGAGAATATCAGGATTCTGCTCCAGCTCCATGACCAGCGACGAGCGGTCCTTTTTGATTTTCTGCTCAGATTGGGTTGCCCATCTGAAATCGCTCACTGCAGCTGCTTTTACAATGACAGATTTGTCCCGATACCGCGCCATGACCTCCTGATGCATATCCATGGCGGTCGTCACCTTGATCAACTCGACACCGGCCGGGGGCTGCTGGGTTGTAGGACCGCTGATCAGAGTTACCTCTGCGCCTCTTCTGAAGGCCGTGCGAGCCAGGGCATACCCCATCTTGCCGGAGGAGCGGTTGCTGAGAAAGCGCACCGGATCATAGGGCTCCCTGGTCGGTCCCGCAGTGACCAGCACCCTCTGCCCCTCGAGGTCCTTGGTGGAAATTTCGCGTAATACATACTCAGCCACCTTTTCCCACTCGGGCAGTCTGCCGCTGCCTTCTTCCCCACACGCCATGAGCCCGCTCTCCGGCTCTATTACCAGATAACCAAAATCCTTGAGGATTTTCATATTTCTGGCGGTAGCTGGATGATCATACATCTGCACGTTCATTGCCGGGCATATGATCACCGGGATACGGGCGGCCAGCACGGTGGTGCTCAGCAGATCGTCGGCCAGGCCGTAAGCCAGTCGCGCAATGGTATGGGCGGTAGCCGGCGCGATCAGAATGCAATCAGCTTCTCTGCTGAGACCGATATGGGAGATGCTGCCCTCCTGCTCGGCACTGAACATGTCTTCAAACACCGGTCGCCCCGATAGGGAGCCAAAGGTGAGTGGGGAAACGAACTTGGTGGCCGCCGTGGTCATGACCACGTCAACCAGCGCCTCTTCCTTGGCCAAAGCGCTCACCCAGCCGGCCACCTTGAAGGCGGCAATGGAGCCGGTAACGCCGACGACAATCCTTTTTCCCGCAAATGAAGGGGGCATGTCAGTGAGTCAGGGCCTGGCGGTGCGCTGCAGCCGCGCGTTAATCACGGCTGCCGCCGAAAAACCTGAGCAGCATGAGAAACAGGTTGATGAAATCGAGGTAGAGGGCCAGTGCTCCCATAATCGACCCCTTGGTGATGGCCTCCCGCCCCTGGGCCATGATACCTTCCTCGCCCATCCGTTTTATCTTCTGCACATCATAGGCGGTCAGGCCGGTGAATATGAACACGCCGATCAATGAGGTAACAAAAAACGGTGAGTTGATAATTCGCACGGCAAGTCCGCTGGCCGCGGTGCCGTAGGCTACCAGCCCTGTAATTCCAAGACCTGCAGCCATCCAGTTGAATACCTTGGCAAGGAAAATTGAGGCGGCGTCCTGCTTCGCCTGGGTAATGGTGATTGATTGTGTTTCTGTCTGCATGTGACTCTCCATCTTGATCTATTTGTTTAATACGCCCCGTCTCTTTTGAACATGATGTAAACGGTTCTTAGGATGATTTTTATATCTGTCCAGAGCGAGTAGTTCAATATATACCAGTCATCTAGATTCACCCGCTCCTGGTAATCATCGATATCCGAGCGCTTACTCACCTGCCAGGGACCGGTAATGCCGGGCTTCATCGAACAGTAGCGGCCGGCGCTTTCCCGGTAAAAAGCCGCGAGTTCGCCGCCCACTATGGGCCGGGCTCCGACAACGCTCATATCGCCCTTCAACACATTAATGAATTGGGGGAATTCATCAAGGCTGGTCTTGCGTAATAGTTTGCCGATTCTGGTAATGCGCGGGTCGTTTTTGAGTTTGAAAGTCTGTTCCCACTCCTCCTTCAAATCTGGATCTTCTTTCAGAAGTTCCGCCAGCTCGCGATCGGCCCCCACCCGCATGGTCCTGAATTTGAGACAATCAAAATCTTTACCAGCGGCAGTGATTCGTTTGTGCCGGTAAATTACCGGGCCACGGTCTTCGAGTTTTATAAGCATACTGATGAGCAGCATCAAGGGCGAACTGACAATCAGAACGGAGAGGGAGAAAAGTACATCAAACCCCCGTTTCCATTCGGTATGGGGATTGAAATTGAGAATCAGCATTTTCCCCAGGCTCTGGACTTCCGCATGATGCAGTCCAAAGACGTAAAGATCGGGTACCAGATAGATTCTCGCACCGAGTGATCTGCATTCACGCAGGATCGAAAATATTTTCCTCTCGGCCCTCATCGGCAGGGCAATATACACATAGTCGATATCGTTTTTACTCAGATAGTCGGGAAGCATACCGATATCTCCAAGAACCGGTTTGCCCATCCTCGTCAGACGAGGTTCTTCGCTGACTTTATCATCAAAAAATCCCATAATCTCAATACCGGCCCAGGGAATGGTTTCCAGTTCCCTCATGAGGCTGAGGCCAAGATCCCCTGCCCCAGCGATGACGGCCCGGCGAACATTCTTGCCGCGCTGTCGATAATAGCGCAGGATTTTGCGTGCCAGCATGTGAACGATGAAGAGTATGATCGGGGTGGTTGTCGACCAGATCATGAAGACTACTCGTGAATAGCCCTCTGAAATTTTAAAGATGAAGAAATAGAAGAGCAAGAGGCCGATAATGGCAACCCAGGCCCTAATGATCACATAAAATTCTTTATAGAATTTCCAGCCCCTCCAGGACCGGTAGAGCTGAAACGACTTGAACGTCACAAGGCAAAGTACTAAGGTAATAATCACCAGGCGGGTATAGTAGTCGCTCCATGGTACCCGGTACCAGTAGACCAAGGCTTTTTTTCCCACCAACTCTTATTCATACTGAGTTTTGCGGCCAGTGATGCGGGCAGTAGACGATGAGTTCTTCCGAGTCGGTAACCACAGAATTTCAAACCAACTCTTACCATAAAATCCCCGATCATTCTATAACTTCGGCGCCCCCAGAGATAGGTTAGCCCTGACTGCACATAATCAAGCCCTCTTCCGCCGGCTCCGCCATAGGCCTCCAGGAGCCATCGCTGGCTGGCATGGAAGACCCCGACATCGAAGTATCTGCAGAAATCCTCGCTCCACGAGTAGTTGTGGGAGTGATATACAGCGGCCTCAGCGCAATAGGCTATCTTGCCGCCGTATTTGAGCAGTTTCCCCGCTGCGCAACTGTCTTCGCCAAAGATCAGATCTTCCTCAAAATAACCTATTTCAGCCAGGCTGGAACGGCGGTAGGCAGCGCAGGAATTGGAGACAAATACGGTTTGAAAGCCCAGTTCTTCCCTGTCCGCGAAAGATCGTAGCTGGGATTGCCCCGGATAGTTGAAATCCCTGAGATGAGCCGCGATATCAGTGGCCTGAAACGACGGCAGCTGGCGGCCATAACTCAGACAGATCTCCTCGGATTCCCTGAACGGTGTGGTGAGTTTTCCGAGCATATGCCGTGATGCCGGCAGTACATCCTGAGTCAGGAACACCAGAATGTCTCCCTGGGCCATCTGAGCCGCCCGTGTTCTGGTGCCCCCATGGTCGAAGCTGTCGCGCTCGATGCGGTGAACCGTGGCTCCGTAGCTGGCTGCGATAGCAAGTTTCTGGTGGGTATAATGATGGATATGCTCATCGCAGTCCGCTCCGGCACACCAGGCTCCGCACCTTGCTCAACAGGCACATTCATATCCGCAGCACACGCACCCCCAGGTATTTAGCCACGGCCCAGATCAGGTATGGAGAGCGGTGCTTCAAATTCAGCAAGATATCGTTTTTAGAAGCGAGGCAACGTATCCGATGGGAGATTTCTTTTCTGTTGCCGGCCCAGCCCCTGGCGTGAAATGCCTCGACAGTGGGAGCATAGAGCAGTTTCCATCCCTTTTTTCTAAGACGAAGGCTGAGATCGATATCCTCTTTATACATAAAAAACGATTCGTCGAACACATTGGGGAGTTCGCCTCGCAGGGCGCTCATTCTGCAGACCATGAAGGCGCCGCACAGCGCCGGCACGTCCTCTTCGAGGCGGAAATTTTCAGCGTTCTGCGCTCCCTGACCACGGTCGTACCAGCGTCCGTACCAGCTCCTGAATATGCCGGTGGAATCGAGCAGGCCGGTGGGCCTGTCTGCGTCGACATCAAACCCCTTTAGTCTGCCGCCGAGAATGCCAACCCTCTCGCGGGCCGAGAGAATCGCCAGGGCTGACTGGAAACTGTCCGGTTCAAGGAAGGTGTCTGGATTCATCACACAGACATAGTCCTCAGCGCCGCCAATGTGTGTGAAGCCGACGTTGTTGGCGGCCGCAAAACCGATATTTTCTCGGAGGACAACCTCGCAGTCTGCCCTGCCGGAATACTGGTCGAGATAGGAAGTATGTGCCGATCCGCTGTCTACGATGATGATCCGGTCCGGCGCGGATGTCTGCCTATCAAGTGAATCGAAGCACCTGTCGATAAAGGGTTCGGAATTATGGGTGACGATGATGACGCTCAACATTAGACAAAGATAGGCTCAACACGGAGCCATCAGCAGAAGCGAGGGTATGGGTGCATCGTGTCGCGGTGGTCTTTTCCTTACCATCCCAGCTACCCGGGGAATTGCCTCAACAATACCTGATATATATGCGATTAATTGTCCCTTTTTTATTACAAAAGCAAGCCAGAAAAATTGATACGCCAGAAGTGGCAAAATAAATCTGACCAGCATCGACAACGAGTAGTTTTTACAGATCACGAAGATATTGTTTCTGGTTGTCAATCTCACCGTCAGCTTGTTGATTTTTGATCCGCTGGTCGCACTGCCCATGTGGTAGACGACCGCCCCGGGAACATAGCAGCAGCGGATACCGGCCCGCACAGCCCTGAGATTGAAATCCACATCTTCTAAATAGGCAAAAAACTCTTCATCAAAAAGGCCCACCTGGTGAAAAAGCGTTCGATGATAGAGGGCCGCGCCCGCGCAAGCCCCGAACACCTCTCTCTTCAGATTATACTTGCCAGAGTCTGGCTCCAGAGTGCCGAAGCGATACCCCACCCCTCCTCGCAACACCCCGTCACCCGCCCCATCAAGAACGGTACGGTCGGCATAGGAGAGCATTTTCAGGGCGAACATCCTGATCTGAGGTTCACTGGCGGCCTGCAGCGACAGGTGGCCAAGGCAGTTGGGGGCCATTTCAATATCGTTGTTGAGCAGCAACACCCATTCGCGCCGACCGGCCTCGATACCTCTGTTGACGGCTGCACTGAAGCCGCAGTTTTCTTGAAGTTCAACAACCTCAACCTGGGGATAATTGCTGCGCAGGTAGTCAGCCGATCCATCGGTTGACCCGTTATCGACCACAATAACGGTGAAATTATCAAAACTCTGGTTATACAGTGACGGCAGGCAGATCTCGAGCATATGCCTGCCGTTCCAATTGGGTATAACGATATCGAAACCTGTTATATAGTCATCAGCCATCGGCTACACATCAGGGTGATAGGTTCTGGCCTGGAGTTCTCCGATCAGGCCGATCGATATGAACTGGATACCGACAAATATCAGCACAATGGCCAGCAGCAGCAGGGGGCGGTCTGAGAGAGGGATATCAAAAAACTGGCGCTGAATGGTCATGACCATGGCGATAAAGAACCCGGCCGTTCCAGAGATCACCCCTAACAAACCAAATATCTGTATGGGCCTGGTCGCATAACTTAGCAGAAACTTAACGGTGATCAGATCCAGTACCACCCTGATGGTCCTGGATATGCCGTATTTGGAGGCACCGAACCGTCGCGCCCGGTGATTTACCTTTATCTCGGTAAAAGAAATCCCCATACCGCTGGCGATGGCCGGGATAAAACGGTGCATCTCCCCGTACAGACGAATATTTTTGATAACTTCTTTGCGAAAGGCCTTGAGCGTGCAGCCATAGTCATGCAGGGCCACGCCGGTGGTCCAGGAGATAATTTTGTTGGCGATGATCGACGGCAACCGACGATTCAAAAAGGCATCTTTACGATCGTGGCGCCAGCCGGTTACCACATCAAATCCTTCCTCAATCTTGTCGATGAACCGGGGTATGTCACGCGGGTCGTTCTGCAGATCACCATCCATGGTGATGATCACCTCACCGCTTGAATAATCAAAACCGGCCGACATCGCTGCCGTCTGGCCGAAATTTCTGCGGAACTGCACTACGACGACCCTGGAATCAGCTGCCTGAAGAGAATGCAGGATGGTAAGCGACGTATCTGTGCTCCCGTCATCCACAAACAGGATTTCATAGGAGCAGTCCAGCGACTGCATGACCCCGGTAAGCTCGTCGTAAAGCAGGGCAAGATTTTCTTCTTCGTTGTAGATCGGTATAACAACTGATATTTTCACAAATCCTCCTGGATCTCAGCTGCAGAGGCGTCAAGCCCGTCAAACGGCGCCATTGTGATCACGTGGCAATTCTATCCTCCTCTTTCGTGACCACAGGTTATACAGGAAAAATAAACCGCCTATCAAGGAATAACAGACGGCGGTGGCCATGAAAAAAAGAGCGAGCGAGCGCGTCTGCAGGTCTCCCATCCCCACTTGTGAAAAGAAATACACATAGCCGTAATCCCTGACGC
The DNA here is from genome assembly GCA_037387205.1 of Desulfofustis sp. Lineage (GTDB taxonomy): Bacteria > Desulfobacterota > Desulfobulbia > Desulfobulbales > Desulfocapsaceae > JABDQA01. Next base: position 3,719 of record JARRLH010000055.1, on the reverse strand, counting down.
CAATGCCGTAGATCGATATGGGCAGGGCCTCCATCAGCGTGATAATCGGCACAAAAGCGCTGAAATAGTAGAACGGCAGCGTCACCCCCAGGGCCCGGGCCATCAGATAGACAACGGTAATCACCGAGAACTGGAAGAGGAAGGAAAGCAGCATCACCCTGACGATCACCCCCTGTTCCTGTTGATAACTTGTGAATGATGCAAAGAGCTTCTCCAGCACCCGTTGGATCGCGCTAATCCTTGTAATTCCGGCAGCATCAAGGATCTTTCTCACCGGCTCCTGTTTTACCAGGGCAACCATGATTATGATGAACAGCAAAAGCAGCAGCGTCGGAACCACAAGTAATTGCCACGATCCGAATGCAGCGGCAACAGCCAGCGAGGATACAAAGCTCAGAATTACCAATGCCACGAAACCGGATAGTCGATCGGCGATAACCGACGCCGCCGATCGTGCCGTCTGCCTGCTCTGTCGGGCGATGTCGTAGATCCGGTAACTGTCGCCACCAATATTCGAGGGCAGGAATAGGTTGCAGAAGGTGCCGCTCATATAAGAAACGGTTAAGTCCCAAAGCGAGAGATGAAGATTATCGGCCTTCAGGAAACACTGCCATTTCCTGGCACTGATCACGGTGTTGAGAAAGAGCAGAAGAATGATGGGCAGCAGATAACGCACCTCAATCTGAGCCAGCAGGCGGCCAATTTCCTCCAAAGGCGTTTTCCTGTAGAGAAAAGCGACCAGCGAGATGCTCACCGCCAACTTGACTGCAATCAGAAGATATCTGCGCATCTCAGGTTCGTTCCCTGATCACCCTGGCAGGTACACCCATACAGATCGAGAACGACGGAATGGAGCGACTCACCACGGCACCAGCGCCGGCTACACTCCCCTGCCCCATGGTGACGCCGCCGAGCACGCTCACGTTGGCACCGAGCCAGACATTGTTGTCTAGGCGAACCCCGCCGTCCTTGGCAATCGGGCTCGTTCTGATAAGCTCCTGTCTGTTGCCGATATCGTAGTTGCCGCCGCCGATGACCAGACAGCGCTGACCAATCACGCAGTCAGCCCCGATGGTCACGTCGTTGCCGGTGGTTGACTGGATCACGGTCTGGGCATTTATACCGACGTCATTGCCAATGGTTATCGATCCATTCTTGCAGGACAGCATGACATTATTGGACAAAATGGTACGATCCCCGAGAGTCAGTGAAGGTCCTTCTGCGTCGGTTCTGCCATCGAGCACCGTGTATTCACTGACCACCACCGAGTCACCGAGTGCTATTTTCCCGGGCTGGCGCACGACCACGCCAACACCGAAGACAGTGCCTTTGCCGCAGCGCCGGAACATCTTCGGCCAGAAAAGTTTTCTGAGAAGCATTCCGGGTGCTCCGGGGAAAAAGGTAAACAGTTGGCAGAACTCATAGTAGAGGAAGGCAGCAAAGGAATCGGTACCAACGATCAATCGACGATACCTGATCAGGGCAGATCCTTTACCGGTGACCGCTTTGTGTGTTTTTTCCATTTCAGTTGGGGCACGCAGTCTTATCCGGTCAATGAAAGAACCTGTTATGCCAGATGGCCACATTGATCAGGGCCCAGAGAATATGGTTGTGATTCTGTTTCATCGAACAATGCTCATCGATCAGCGTCGTTATATAGTTATGGTCCATATTTTCGCGAACCAGGACAGAATCATTGAGTAATTCTACCATATAATCGTGTAAATCTCCCCTGAGCAGATGTTTTACCGGCAGACTGTAGCCCTGTTTTCCCCGGTATATGACCTTCTCGGGCAGGAGCCCTTCCAAAGCCGCTCTGAATATGTATTTGGTCGTCAGCTTTTTAAGTTTCCAGTCACCCGGCAGCGAAGCCATATATTCGACCAGCACATGATCCAGCAGGGGAACCCGTATTTCCAGAGAACTGGCCATGGACATGCGATCGACTTTCATTAACACGGAATCCGTCATCATGAAACGCATATCAAGATAGATTTCCCTATTGAGGGCGTCGTCGCCGGCATCGCACCTGTCGCTGTACTGTCTGACCTGACGAAAAGGGTCGCGATCAATCTGGGTCTTGAATGAGCTGTCGAACAAGCTGTCTTCAAGCCCCCGGTTGAGAAAGTACTGCCAGCGCAGATGTTCTCCGCCGCTGTCAAGGTTGGCGCCTTCGACAAAACGCTTGAGCATGTTGATCGCCCCTTTTTTCTGGGGCTGATCGGGGAGGAGATGAACCAGCCTGCCTATCACATCCTTGCGGATCGGTTTAGGCATGATCCCGAACCAGCGGTTCAACCTGCTTGCCTTGAAGCGGTCATAGCCGGCAAAGCTCTCATCGGCGCCCTCGCCTGAGAGAGCGTCTGCTCCACGTAATCCGCCTTCAGGGTGTCGAGCATCAGGACCTTATGGTCGGTGTGGCAGTGGGAAGCGACGATTTCAGCGTAGTCGAGCTCGCTGAAGCTTTTATCCTCATAGCCGATGGTGAAGGTTTTTAACGAACCGCTAATGTGGCGGCGCATGAGGGCGACGATGCAGCTCGAATCGAGCCCGCCGGAGAGAAACACTCCCAGGGGCACATCGCTGACCAGATGCGATTTAACCGCATGGTCGAGGTGCTCCCTCATTTTCTCCACCGCCTCTGCAAAACTGGTGATGGATTCGTCCTGCTTCAACGAAAGATCCCAGTACTGCTCGACCCTGAGCTGATCATTTTCCAGGAGCAGATAGTGACCGGCCGGCAACTTGTGGATATCAGCGAACATGGTCTGAGGCGCGGGAACAAACTCGAAGCCGAGATAGTCATAGAGCGCCTGGTAGTTCACTTTTCTCTCTACCTGGGGATCCTCGAGTATCGCCTTGATCTCAGACGCAAAGCGCATCCGACCGTCCTGGTGATGATAGTAGATCGGCTTGATGCCTATGCGGTCCCTTACCACTAGCAGTCGTTTCCGTTTAAGATCATAGAGCGCATACCCGAACATACCTCTGAGCCGGTCGATGGACTCGAGGCCCCACTCTTCATATCCGTGGATGATGACTTCCGTATCGGAACGGCTTGAAAAGACATGGCCTTTTTGCTCGAGCTCCTGACGCAATTCAGCAAAATTGTAGATTTCACCGTTAAACACCACCACCACGGAACCGTCCTCGTTGAACATCGGCTGACGACCGTTTTCACTGAGGTCGATGATGGAAAGCCTGCGATGCCCCAGGGAGATATGCTTTGAACAATAAAAACCGTCCTGATCAGGCCCCCTGTGGGTCAGGGTTTCGGCCATGGAACGAATGAGGTGCTCATCCCGCCAGGTAAATCCACAAATTCCACACATAACGCCATCTCATTGCTACAAATTAAAAAAACCGGTCTGACCAGACCGGTTTTTTTCCATTAACTGGTACTAATCTTGTTATCCTTTCAGCCTGAATACTATCCGGGTGCTGGGGAACCACAACCAGAGCGGAATCAACAGAAACGCTATGAGGACATACCATAACCCGTTGACCAGCAAGTAGGCGATTCCCAGCAACGGTAAAAGGGCCGCTCGGACCATGAATTTCAACAACTCGGACTGACTGATACGCGCTGCCAGCAAAGGAGAGTAGGTATAATAATAGTCAACAAATTTACGACCAGCGCCATTGGTCAGCAGGTAGGAGTCCCGGAACCGCCTGAGCTGTTCCAACTGCGGCTCGAGCACCGAGCCATAAGCAGCCGT
>JARRLH010000054.1:0-11757 GCA_037387205.1 Desulfofustis sp. | reverse complement strand
ACTGGGCTAGTGTATCGATACACCAATTCCGTAAATACGAGCTGGGAAACCCGGTATGGCCAAGACCACCATTGCCGACGTCGCCCGTCTGGCACATGTTTCCGTAAGCAGTGTCTCCAATCTCCTGAACGGCAGATCGCAGCGCATGCGACCTGCTACCCGGAAACGTATACAGGACGCCATCGAAACGCTCGGCTACTCCCCCAGTTTCGCTGCCCGGCAACTAAAAACCGGGTACTCACCTTTTATCGGGCTTATCGTTCCTTCCGTGGCAGACCCGTTTTTCGGCTCATTTGCCCGCTATGTCGAAGAGGCCGCCTCGGAAAAAGGCTACCAGGTGCTGCTGGGCAACAGCGAACGTGACAGTGAACGTGAGAGGAATTATGCGGAAATGTTGTGGAGTTCGGGGGTGCGCGGCATCATCTTCGGCTCGTCGCTGGTTAAGTTCAACCATCTCGAGCATCTCTACCAGGCAGGAATGCATTTCGTTTCCTTTTATCGATCGGCGCACAGCGGTGATCAGTTCATTGCCGACAGCATCGGGGTCGACAATATCCAGGCAACCCGGCTGCTGACCAAACACCTCCTGGCGCTGGGGCACCGCAGAATCGGTTTCGTGTCCGGTCCAACCGACATGATCTGCCGCCTGGACCGCCTCGAAGGTTACTACAAAACTCTTGAGGAATCAGATATCAGTATCGATCAACAGCTTGTCTGGGAGGAAGCCGGCGGCGATAGCGGCTCCACCTCTTTTATCGAACTCGGCAGGCAGGGTGCGCACTATCTGCTCAGTTTGCCCGAGCCCCCATCGGCAATTATCGCCATCAACGACATGCACGCCTTTGGGGTATACGCCGGCGCCCGGGATCTGGGTGTCAACGTTCCAGAAGATCTCTCGGTGGCAGGCGTTGATGATATTATGCTATCGGCTGTTTCTGTTACCCCGTTGACCACAATAAAACAGCCGATTCGAGATATTGCCCGCCTGTCGGTGGAGCGCATAATCGAGCGGTTGGAAAATGACAGAGGGCAGGATCCCGTCCACCTGATGCTTCCATCCACCCTAATTGTGCGCGAGTCGACCGCGCGCTGCAGAGGGAGGTCTGCATACTGAGGCTTTTTAAAATTAATGTCCGCAACAGGGCGGCTGCCCGGAATTCAGTTCCGGGCCACACCGGGGCATGGGGTTGTTGCCGCTGGGTGCTCAGATCTGGGGCCGCAGAAGATTAACTACATGAAAGGAGGAGATATCGGGTTTGCAGAAGTAAATTTCGTTGCACGGAGCCGTTCAATCCAGCATTATTGAAGGGGTCCGTTTCCAATTCCCAATCTGAGGGAGTGCCCTCATAAAAAAGGAGGAGATTATGAGATTTCTGTCAAAAGCCACCCTTGCAGTCGCCGCAGCGGCACTGCTCATCGGTTTCTCAATTTCCGTCCAGGCCAAGGAATGGCGCGGCTGGAACATCCACGTGGCCGGCTACCCGAACACGGTGGCCATGGATAAATTCGCCGAATTGCTCAAGGAGAAATCCGGCGGCAAAATGACCGTCAAGATGTATCATTCAGGCACCCTCGGCAGCCAGCCGGATGCCATCGAGCAGCTGCGCATCGGCGGCATCGAGATCGGCAACTTCAATCTGGGACCGCTGGGCCCCATCGTGCCCGAGGCCAACGTCGTGTCCCTGCCCTTTATCTTCAAGGATGTGGATCACATGTGGCGGGTCCTGGACGGCAAGGCCGGTGACATCATCAACGAGGGGATGACCAAATTCGGTATTGTCCCGCTGGCCTGGTACGATGCCGGAGCCCGTTCCTTCTACAACTCCAAAAAACCGATCATGAAACCTGAAGACGTGGCGGGCATGAAAGTCAGGGTCATGAACAACGACCTCTATTCAGGCATGATCTCGGCTCTGGGCGGCAACCCGTCGCCGATGGCCTTTGCCGAAGTGTACCAGTCGCTGAAAACCGGCGTTGTCGATGGCGCCGAAAACAACTGGCCGTCGTACGAGTCGACCGGGCATTACGAAGTGGCCCAATACTATTCCATGTCACAGCACCTGATCATTCCCGAGACCCTGTGCGTCAATGCCAAGGTCTGGCAGGGGTTGAGCCCTGAAGATCAGAAGATCCTCAAGGAGGCCGCCGTGGAATCGGCCATGCTGCAGCGCAAGCTCTGGAAAGAGCGTGAAAAGGCCAGTGAAGAGAAAGTCCTGGCCGGCGGCGTTCAGTTCAACGAGATCCCGGACAAGAGCGGCTTCCAGGCGGCGATGAAGCCGGTATACGAGAAATTCCTGAAGGACAACCCGAACCTCAAGACCCTGGTTGAAACTATTCAGAATACTCCGTAAACAGAAAAACAGCGGTCATCAGAGTGTTCGGCTCTGATGACCGTTTCCCATTCTGTTCTTTTGAATCCAACTACATCTACCACAATTACATGGGGCCAGGACAACCGTTGAACGAGAAATCTCTTTATGACCGTGGACTTGATCTGATCAGCCATATCTGCACGGTTATTACCGGGGTAATGCTGGTGGTGCTGACCGTGATCTTCGGCTGGCTGGTGTTTGGCCGTTACGTCCTCAACGCCACGCCAACCTGGGTCGAGCAGGTTTCCTTATTGCTGATCGTCTATATCGGCTTTCTAGGCGCCTCGGTCGGTATTCACAAAAAAACACACCTCGGGGTAGCGGTGTTTAGAGAAATTAGTCCAAAACCCGTTCAGAGACTGTTTGAGCTGGCAACTCACCTACTGCTGCTCGGCTTCGGACTGATCATGACGGTGTATGGCTACAAGTTGACCGCCTTCAAATGGGCCACCGAAATCCCGCTTCTCAATGTATCCGAGGGATTACGTTCTTTACCCGTCGTCTTGAGCGGTATCTTTATTTTCCTATTTTCAATCGGCCACCTGATTCATTTCTTTAAAGGCACCGACCGGGAACCATCCGAGTAAACAGGAGATTGTAATTAAATGGGTCTTCTCATCCTCTTGGCGATGTTTGCAATCTGTGTGGTGATCGGCATGCCGGTAGCGTTTGCCCTTGGCGTTGCTGCCGTGTCCGCCTTTTTTTATGAAGGCCTGCCGATGATGATCGCTTTTCAAAGAATTATATCCGGCATCAGCATTTATGCGCTGATGGCCATCCCCTTTTTCATTTTTGCCGGCGAACTGATGTTTCATGGCGGCATCGCAATGAGGCTCGTCAGATTCGCCTCCTCTGCCGTCGGTTCGGTCCGGGGTGGCCTCGGCATAGTTAATGTCTTCTCGTCGATGCTGTTCGGCGGCATTTCCGGTTCGGCCATCGCCGATATTTCCGCCCTGGGATCAATCCTTATTCCAGTGATGAAAGAAAAGGGATATGACGATGATTACGCCGTCAACGTCACCGTGACCTCATCGCTTGCCGGTATCATCATTCCCCCAAGCCATAACATGATTATATACGCGGTCGCGGCCGGCGGAGGGATATCGATCACCAAGCTCTTTCTGGCGGGCTTCATTCCCGGCGTCCTGATGTGCATTTGTCTCGCCGCGGTCGCCTATCTGGTGGCCGTCAAACGCGGCTACTCCTCAGAAAAATTTCCCGGATTTATAATTCTGCTGCAGCATTTGATTTTTGCACTTCCCGGGTTGCTCACCGCAGTAATTATAGTCGGCGGCGTACTCAGCGGGATCTTCACGGTGACCGAATCGGGGGCCTTTGGCACCATTTATGCGTTCTTGGTAACCATCATTGTCTACCGTGCACTGTCCTGGGAGAAATTCAAGGTTGCCGTGGTAAATTCGGTTCGAACCACGGCCATGGTCATGATCCTCATTGCCTGTGCCGGTGCCTTTGCCTACCTGTTGACCTTTTATCAGGTGCCGACAAAGATGTCTGAGATGCTCATAGGAATCTCGGAAAATCCGATCATCATCCTGCTGATGATCAACCTCATGCTGCTGCTGCTCGGTATGATCATGGACATGGCGGCTCTTATTCTGATCTGCACCCCGATATTTCTACCGATCGCCACGACCATCGGCATCGACCCGTATCAGTTCGGGATGATTCTGCTGATGAACCTGGGCCTCGGGCTCTGCACGCCTCCGGTGGGCGCCTGTCTGTTTGTCGGCTGCGCCGTGGGCAAGGTCAAAATCGAGGAAGCGGTCAAAACGATCTGGCCGTTTTATATCGCCATCTTGATTGCCCTGATGCTGGTCTCTTTCGTGCCGGCAATTTCGCTTACTCTGCCGAATCTGGTCAACTAACGGCAAGGACGCGGATCAGAGCCTAATTCCGATCACTCGTGCCCAAGCTCTTCGTGCGAGGCCCGCTCAGTTTTATGAAGCCCGGCGGTGCTGCCAATGAGTTATACGTTGACAAAGCCGGCCAGGGAAAAGACCGGAAAGCTCACCAGGCGATTCGTATTGCCGGTGTCGAAAAGCAGGACATGATCCGCCTGGAAACTATTTCAGAAAGTCCTGCCGCAATGGGGTGAAACAGTCGACCAGCCTGACGTGTTCCGAGAGGAGTTGTACGGTATGCGGCACGTCGGGCGGGACGGTGAACATGTCGCCGGGGCCAAGCTGCTCCTGATCATCTCCGACATAGACGATGAGTTCGCCGGATACCACATAGGACATCTGTTCATGCGGGTGGGAATGGGGCGGATCGGGCTCAGTGGTCGGTCCGTCATCGAAATCGATAATCACCATCATCAGCTTGTCGGTATGCCCCAGATAACGTTCACGCCTCTCCCCTATCGACTCTCGTGCTTCCTTCTCATGCTTGATGAATCCCATCTCTTTCTCCTGGTCTCTCTGTTTCGGTTCTGGCCGAGTGGATGCCGATAATTATTCTTTCGCCTCTTTGCCCTGCACCTGGATCTACAGGCTGAAAATATCATAGATATTTCATTTCATATAGTATAGAAATTAGACGATCACGGTACACCTTTTTTCATCTGGTTGAGACCCGTTTTTCTGCTTCATCGCCAGTTCACCTTTGAGCCGTAGGTTCAACCAAGCCTGATCATGCACCTCATCGCAGATTTCATGGAGAAACGGCATTATGAACTCCAATGAACGAGTCGCCGCGGTTTTTGCAGGAGAACTTCCTGATCGTGTCCCCATCGGTGAATTCGCCATAGATTTCGATACGATAGAGAAAATCATAGGCCGTCCCACCTACCTGAGGGCCAAAGCCAAATCAAAAATAGCTTTCTGGGAGGGCCGCCATGAAGAGGTTATGGAGAGCTATATCAAAGACCACATTGAGCTTCATGAAAAACTGGACTTTGATATCATCAATTTTCCCATGGCAACCTGGGCACTGCCTGCTCCCAGCGATCGGCCTCCCCCCAGAAAGCTCGACGCCACGACCTGGGAAGATCACGATGGCAGGGTCTACAAGTATTCTGAGATCACCTGCGACGTGGTTTGCATCAAAGACCCGCTGGCCGAGAAAACCCTCTACACCATGGATCACGAACTGCTCGCCACGGTGGAAGAGGTGGAGTCAGGAGTAATGGGTGACGAGCCCTCGGGCCTGGATCCCCGATCGTGGGAAATACTCAACACCGTGATCGAGTATTTCGCCGGCCGCAAGTTCATCGTCGGACCTTCGGGAGGGGAAATCGGCATCGTCCTCCAGGGAGGCATGGAGCAGGGTATGATGGCCCTGATCACCAACAGGGATTTTATCGAAAAGGCAACCAGCTACCTCGTTGAAAAACAGAACAGGCTGGATCAGAAAATGATCCACCCCAAAAGCGATGCAATCATCTGGGGTGCTGATTTTGCATTTAATTCAGGAGGTTTTATCAGTCCGCAGATGTTTCGTGAACTTTTTTTCGAGGCCAACAAGGCCAGAGTGGCTAATGTCAAAGAACACCACTCCAAGTTTGTGGTCAAGCATTGCTGCGGCAACGTCAATCAATTTCTCGATCTCTTCGTCGAACTGGGCTACGACTGCTATCAGTCGATTCAGCAATCGGCCGGTATGGACCTGGGAGATGTAAAAAAACGGGTCGGTGATACACTGGTCCTGTGGGGAGGAGTCCCCGTGGAACTCATACTCGAGGGGAGCATGGACGAGGTGCGGCGCGAAGTCAGAACGGCTATGGACAAAGCCAAGGAACACGGCCGGTTTATCCTGGGAACCACCCATACCATCGCCGTCGGCGCCAACTATGACAACTTTATGGCCATGATCGATGAATACCATCAGTGGTTTGATTACTGAACAACATGCGGGACCGGGGCTGCCTGCACCGAAAGTGCTGGTAAACAGACAATAGTTGAAAGGGAACAGAGAAGAACCATGAGATCAGGATACGGAACTGCCGAGACTGTGCTTTCGACAGATGAGATCAGAGAGATCATTGGTGCAGTACTGCCCGAGGAACGGATTCGCCGGAAGCGGATACTGGTGCTCACCCCGGACAGTACCCGCACCTGTCCGCTGTCCGCGATGGTGCGGGCCGTGCACGAGCTCGCCGGTGCCTCGGCAGCCAGGCTTGACTTCATGGTAGCGCTCGGCACCCACACCCCCATGCCCGCAGACAAGATCCTGGAACTATACGGCCTGGACGAGAAGCAGAGAAACCGCTTCACCACTTCCTCTTTTCTGAACCATCGCTGGGATCTGGAGAACACCATGACCAGGATCGGCTGGATCGAGGCGGACGAGATCGAGCGGCTGTCGGGGGGCAGACTCAGGGAACGGGTACCCGTCGACATTAACCGGGCCATCTTCGAGTACGATCTGATAGTGATCTGCGGTCCGGTATTCCCCCACGAAGTCGTGGGCTATTCGGGCGGCGCCAAATATCTGTTTCCCGGCATTTCCGGCGGAGAGTTTCTCCATGCCTTCCACTGGCTCGGTGCCGTGGTGACCTGTGCAGGCACCATCGGCATCAAGCACACACCAGTGCGTGAAGTGATAAACAAGGCCATGGAACTGATCGAGACCGAGGTCGTCTGCTTGTCCATGGTGGTCAAGTCTCAGACCGAGCTGTACGGCCTCTTCGCCGGCGGCTACCAGGAGGCCTGGTCAGCCGCTGCCGATCTCTCCGAACAGGTCCATGTGATTGAAAAAGAGCGTGCCTACCCGACCGTCTTCGGCGTCTGCCCACCCATGTACGACGAGATCTGGACCGGCGGAAAAGTAATGTACAAACTCGAGCAGGTAGTGGCGGACGGCGGCAGGCTCATTATTTACGCCCCCCATATAACCGAAGTCTCACGCACCTGGGGAAAAGATATCGAGCGCATCGGCTACCATATAGTCGACTACTTTCTCGAGCAGCCCGGCAAGTTTACCGACATCCCCCGGGGCGTGCTGGCTCACTCCACCCATGTGCGGGGCACGGGGGCGATGCAGAACGGCATCGAGCGGCCGCGAATCGAGGTGGTCATCGCCTCGCAGATTCCCCCGGAAACCTGCGCCAAGATAAACCTCGGCTATATGGATCCCGAACTCATCGACCCGGAAGATTTCAGAAATCGGGAGTCGGAGGGTATCCTGTTCGTCGAAAAAGCCGGTGAAATTCTGCACCGGGTGAAGCACAGCCTCTAGTGGAGAGACCATGAAACCGTTTTTATCCGAGGATTTCCTGCTGGAAACCAAAAGTGCGCAGACCCTCTATCGCGAATTCGCTGCGCCCATGCCAATTTTCGATTATCACTGCCACTTGCCGGTACAGGAAATTGCCGAAAATAAAAAGTTCGACAATCTGACCTCCATCTGGCTCAACGGCGATCATTACAAGTGGCGGGCGATGAGGGCCAACGGTGTTGACGAGCGCTATATCACCGGTGCCGCCTCCGATCGTGAGAAATTTAAGGCCTGGGCTGCCACCGTCCCCTGCACCCTGAGGAACCCTCTCTATCACTGGACTCACCTCGAACTCAAAAAGCCGTTCGGGATTGCCGATATCCTGCTTGACAGCGACAGCGCCGACGAAATTTACGATCGCTGCGCCGAGTTGCTTCAAGAGGATGAATTCTCGACCAGGGGGATCCTCACCCAGATGAACGTCAAGGTCGTCTGCACCACCGACGACCCGCTGGACAACCTGCAGTTTCACCAGCAGATCGCCGACGATCCTGCCTTTACCGTAAAGATCCTGCCCGCCTACCGCCCGGACAAAGCCATGGCCGTTGAGGATCTGCACAGCTTCAATCAATGGCTCGATGCCCTCGGCGTCATCACCGGCAGCGATATTGCCAGCTATGCCCAGCTCCTGGAAGCGCTGGCCGCCCGCCACCAGTTTTTCCATGACATGGGCTGCAGGCTCTCGGACCATGGCCTCGAACACCCCTACAGCGAAGCTTTTACGGAGGAGGAGGTGGCCGCTATCTTCGTCAAGGCACGCCAGCACAAAACGCTGGAAACCCTGGAGATGGTGAAATTCAAATCGGCAATGCTGCATGAGCTGGCCGTGATGGACTGCGAGAAAGGCTGGACCCAGCAGTTTCATTTTGGGGCGATCAGAAACGTGAATACCCGGGCGTTCAACCGGCTCGGGCCGGACACCGGCTATGATTCTATCGGCGATTTCGCTATGGCGGCCTCTCTGGCACGCTTTCTCGACCGCCTTGAAGAGCAGGAAAAACTTGCGAAAACAATACTCTACAACGTCAATCCCCGGGACAATGAAATGCTCGCCGCCATGATCGGCAATTTTCAGGGGGAAGGCGTCCCCGGCAAAATGCAGTTCGGCTCGGGCTGGTGGTTCAATGACCAGAAAGACGGCATGGAGCGGCAGATCAACGCCCTGTCCAACCTGGGACTGCTGTCACGCTTCGTAGGCATGCTCACCGATTCGCGCTCATTTCTGAGCTACCCGCGCCACGAATATTTCCGCCGCATCCTCTGCAACCTTTTCGGCCGCGATATCGAAAACGGTGAGGTGCCGGCCGATTTCGAGCTGGTGGGAGAAACCATCAAGGATATCTGTTACCGAAATGCGGTCAATTATTTCGGCATCGCCCCAGAGTAAAAATCATGATTATCGTCCTCATAGGCCCCATGGGCTGTGGAAAAACCACGGTGGGAGAGTTGCTGGCGGAAAGAGTGGGCTGGACATTTGCCGACGGCGACGATTTCCATCCTCCGGAAAATGTTGAGAAGATGCGGCAGGGCGTTGCACTCGAAGACAGCGACCGGTTTGGCTGGCTCGCCAGTCTGCGCCGCCATATCGAAGAGCAGATAGAGGAAGGCCGTGACCTCATCCTGGCCTGTTCTGCCCTCAAACAGTCCTACCGGGATAGGCTCGGTATCGACCAGAAGCAGGTTATTTCGGTTTATCTCAAAGGCTCGCCTGAACTGCTGCAGGAGAGAATTGCCCACAGAACCCACCAGTACATGAACGAATCGCTGCTCCAGAGCCAGCTGCAGACGATGGAGGAGCCTCGAGGGGGGCTGACAGTGTCAATCGATCAAACGCCGGATATGATCTGCAGCGAAATAATCACAGAACTTGGAATCATCTCATGAAGAAACCACAGATAGGTGTTGCCGGCCTCGCGGTAATGGGCGAGAACCTGGCGCTGAACATGGCCTCCAAGGGATTCGGGGTGGCGGTTTTCAATCGGACCTCGAGTAAAACCAGAGCCTTTATCGAGGGAAGAGCCCAACCCTTTCCCATCGAAGGATACTACAGTCTCGAGGAATTCGTAGGCGCCCTTGAGCGCCCCCGCAGAGTGATGATGATGCTCAAAGCCGGGAGGGTGGTCGATGATTTCATCGGCCAACTGATTCCATTGCTGGAACCGGGCGACATCATCATCGATGGGGGCAACTCGAACTACCAGGACACCATCCGTCGAGTCACACAGGTCGAGGAGAAAGGACTCTACTATATCGGCTCCGGCGTGTCCGGCGGCGAGGAGGGCGCCCTCAAAGGGCCGTCCATCATGCCCGGCGGCAGTTCCGCCGCCTGGCCGCAGGTTAAACCGATACTCATGGCCATTGCTGCCAAAGCTGGCGACAATGAGCCGTGCTGCGGCTGGATGGGGCCCGATGGGGCAGGACATTTTGTCAAGATGGTTCACAACGGCATCGAATATGGCGATATGCAGCTGATCTGTGAGTCCTACCAGATTATGAAGGCACTTCTCGGCCTGGACAGCGACCAGATCGGCCGCATCTTTTCGAGCTGGAACACTGGTGATCTGGACAGTTATTTAATTGAGATCACCGCCGATATTTTTACTTACAAGGATGAAGACGGAACCCCTCTGGTGGAAAAAATTGTCGATACCGCCGGTCAGAAGGGGACCGGCAAGTGGACGGTCGCTACCGCCCTGGACCAAGGGATTGTGCTGTCCCTGATCAGTGAATCGGTATTTGCCCGCTGCCTGTCATCGTTCAAGGATCTGCGGGTTCGCGCCTCGAAAAAACTCGGTGGGCCAAGCCCCGAGTTCAGGGGAGACCCCGACCCGGTGATCAAGGCGCTGGAACGGGCTCTGTACGGCGCCAAAATAATTTCCTACACCCAGGGTTTTGCCCTGCTGACGGAAGCCTCCACCCATTTCGGCTGGCATCTCGACCTGGCCTTGATCGCCAGGATCTGGCGGGGCGGCTGTATAATTCGCTCCGCCTTTCTCGACAAAATCGGTGCCGCCTACGACCGCACCCCCGGGCTTGAAAACCTATTGTTCGACGCTTACTTCACCGATACCATCACCGACGTCCAGGCCCACCTGCGCTCCATCGTCGCTGAAGCCATGCCCGCCGGCATCTCGATCCCCTGTCTGAGTTCTGCCCTGGCTTACTATGACGGACTGCGCTGCGGCCGCCTGCCGGCTAACCTGCTGCAGGCCCAGCGTGATTATTTCGGCGCCCATACCTACGAGCGCATCGACCGTCCCCGGGGCGAGTATTTTCACACCGACTGGACGGGCCGGGGAGGAGACACCACCTCGACCCCCTATACCACCTGAGAGAAGCTGCCCCAAAGGCGATGAACAGACTGCTTATCTTGGACGATGAGAGCCCTCTCTGGGCTATGGGCAAGGTGATCATACCCCCTGAAATATGCGGTCGACTTTGAGCGTGGATATCGAGCCCGCCTGATCTAATCATCCTATGAACTCCTGGAATCTGAAACAATATCTGAATTACGGGCTGCAGATCATCGGAATGAACACCATTGTGCTCTGGTGGATTGGCCTGGTCGGACTGCTCAGCGCGATATCGCTGCTGCTCAGGGAAAGCCCCGCCTTCTGGCCGTTGAATGTGGTCGTCACCCTGCTTTCCATCCTCTCGACCCCAATAATTTACGGTATCTATTTCGAACTGATAGAAGACCGCTACAGCTCCATCCCCCGTATCGCCCGCGCCTATGTACCCGGCTACTTGTGGCTCATCATTCGCATGTACCTGCCGCCTATTTTTCTGGCCAGCATGTTGATCTCGCTGTTGGCCGGCTCCATTCCCGCCTTCGGGGGCGGGGGCTTCCTTGAAGTAACTTTGGTCCTGTTCAGCCTTATCTATCTATTTGTTATTCCAAAATATTATATTAACGGCACGGGACAGGGCGCCATCAGTGCGGGTGTCCATTTCTTGAGCCGAAACTTCTCTTCGGCCACCCCGATCATCCTCACCGTGCTGCTGCTCGAAACCGGCATGCTGCTGCTCCAGTATCAGAGAAGCACGTTCACCGCAGACCGGGGAGCCATCTTTATCGCCATTGATTTTCTCGTCTATTTCTGTGCTTCGCTCGTCGATTACCTGATCTTCATCGTACTGATTTTCGTGC
>JARRLH010000053.1:0-17181 GCA_037387205.1 Desulfofustis sp. | reverse complement strand
AAAAAACAGCAAATGAAAATGTGCAGGAAGTGCTGGAAATTAATGATCTCGGATAGTTGTCTCTGTGGCTTCTGGCATAGATGTACTCGGCAAGCTGCACGAGCGGGGCAGCTGGCGCATCGAAGCCGGCGAGCGCCTGGGTTGCCTGCTCGACCGCGTTTCGGGCCAGATTTCTTGTCTTTTCAATACCGAAAAATGCTGGATAGGTAGCTTTTCCCCTGATCTTATCGGACCCTGCGGATTTACCCAGCACTTCCGTTGTTGAGGTTGCGTCGAGCAGGTCGTCGACAATCTGAAAGGCCAGGCCGATCGCTTCTCCGTAGCTGGTGAGTTGTTCCATCTGTTCATGGCGGGCGCCCCCGGCAAGCGCACCGGCTTGCACGGCGCAGCGAATCAACGCTCCGGTTTTGGAGCGATGGATGGTCTGCAGGTGTTCGAATGGATAGCTGGAGTTTTCACCGGCAATATCGAGTGCCTGTCCGCCGACCATGCCCAAGGGGCCGGCAGCCTCGGCGACCAGTCGAATGATTTTCACCTGAGTGGTGGTACTGATGGCCGCAGCCGGCCTGGCAAGCAGCTCGAAGGCAAAAGTCAGCAGACCGTCTCCGGCGAGAATCGCACCGGCTTCGCCGTGGAGCATGTGATTGGTTGGCTTACCCCGCCTGAGTTGGTCATCGTCCATGGCCGGAAGATCGTCATGGATCAGTGAATAGGTGTGGATGCACTCAAGTGCGCAGCCAATGATCAGCGCCTCGTCACGCAGCGTCTGGTCGCTGGTGACAGCCTCGGCTGATGCCAGGCAGAGAATCGGTCTAATCCTTTTTCCGCCGGCAAAGAGACTGTAGCGCATTGCCTCAATATGGCTGCTGAACGGTCCTTCCGCAGCGAGCATCAGCGAATCGAGCTTGTCTTCCAGCAGCCGCTTTCTGTCGCTCAGGTACTGTTTAATCTCCATTCTCGGGCTGATCGAAGGGTTCGGCCTTGAGGCGGCCGTTTTTTTCAAGCAGGATTTCCACCTTGGTGCGCGCTTCGCTCAATCTGGCGTTGCAATATTCCGTCAGCTTAATGCCTTCGTCGAATTTTTTTAGACTGGCCTCCAGACTCAGATCACCACTCTCCAGCTCTTGGGTAATCTGTTCCAGCCGCGCGAGAGCAGATTCGAATGTTTTCTTAGCCATAATTCAGTGTAGACAACGCTTCCTTAATTATCTCCATGGATTGAAAAACAACCATTGCTGGTTATACTGGTCGCTGAATATAGTACACCATTTGACAGTAGTGCAAGATCTGATTCCAGCCTCTACATTGCGAGACAACCAGGAAGATCGGGATTTATGATGAAGCTAGCAGATGCTATCTCTCTGTTCTGCCGCTGGCTGGAAAACGAAAAAGGCTACTCCCCCCATACCCTCACCGGATATCGACGAGACCTCCAGGAGTTCAGCGCCCAGCTTGATGAAGCGCTGCAAATCGAATCGCTTTGCCGAGCTGATATCAGAAAATTCATTATTGGACTGCATGGTCGCAACAGTGGTTCCACCGTGGCGAGAAAATTGTCGTCCCTGCGCTCCTTTTTCAGATTTCTGCAGCGTCAATCCCTCATCACCGCTAATCCAATCGACAATATTCCCGGTCCTAAAGTCGGCAGATCCATACCCAATTTTCTCACTGTGGATCAGGTCTTTGCGCTTCTCGAGGCCCCAGATGAATCGGATCGATTCAAACACCGGGACAGCGCCATTCTGGAATTGCTCTATTCAACCGGAATACGTGTTGCTGAACTGGTGGCTGCAGACCTCGACGATCTTGATTTGAAAGGTGAAATGCTTAGGGTGAGGGGCAAAGGAAACAAGGAGCGACTGGTCCCTGTGGGGAGGCCTGCCGTGGAGGCTATTACCGCCTATCAGCGGGGCGAGCGCGTGGCGGTCCTGGGCGCCCGCTTGGCAGCTGGAAAAGAGGTTGATGACCAGGCCCTGTTTTTGAATAACCGTGGTGGTCGGTTGACCACCAGAAGCGTTGAAAGGTTTGTTGATAATTATGGCCAGAGAGCGGGCATTCAGACTCCCGTGACTCCCCATGCCCTGCGGCATTCGTTTGCCACCCATCTCCTGGAAATGGGTGCAGACCTGCGCTCGGTACAGGAATTGCTGGGACACGCCAGCTTATCCACTACCCAGAAATATACCCACCTGACTCTGGATCATATCAGTCGCATCTATGATACGTCGCACCCGCTTGGCGATGCCAGGCGCAAAGGCTGACGGATACACATTACCAGGAGTTTTACGAATGACCATAAAATCAACCACAATTCTCTCTGTACGACACCACGACCAGGTTGTCGTCGCCGGAGACGGGCAGGTTTCGCTGGGCAATACTGTCATCAAGCACAATGCCAGAAAGGTGCGCAGACTTTACCATGATCAGGTTGTCTGCGGTTTCGCCGGCGCCACCGCCGATGCGTTCACGCTGTTTGATAAATTCGAGGCTAAACTGGAGCAGTACAACGGCAATCTCATGCGCTCAGCGGTGGAACTTGCCAAGGACTGGCGAACGGATCGCATGCTCAGGAGGCTCGAGGCCATGCTTATCGCCGTGGATAAAGATCACAGCCTGCTTATTTCGGGAACCGGTGACGTCATTGAACCCGATACGGGTGTCCTGGCCATTGGCTCCGGCGGGCCTTTCGCCCAGGCCGCGGCTCTCGCCCTGGTCCAGAAAAGCCAACTTGATGCCGAAGAAATATGCCGCACCGCCATGGAAATAGCAGGATCGATCTGCATTTACACCAATCAGGAAATTATTCTGGAAACACTATGAAAAAAATTCAGTCATTGACCCCGCGCGAGACCGTCGCCGCGCTGGACAAGTATATCGTCGGCCAAAGCGATGCCAAGCGCTCCGTTGCCATTGCCTTGAGAAACCGCTGGCGCAGGCGTCAGGTTCAACCGCCGTTGAGGGAGGAAATTGCTCCCAAAAACATCATCATGATCGGGCCCACCGGAGTGGGTAAAACCGAGATTGCCAGACGTCTGGCTATACTCGCCGAATCGCCGTTTCTCAAGGTCGAAGCATCCAAGTTCACCGAAGTGGGGTACGTGGGCAGGGATGTCGAGTCGATGATACGAGACCTGGTTGAAATCGCCATCAACATGGTCAAAGAAGAGGAAAAGAAGCGGGTGGAAGGCATAGCCGAAGCCCATGCCGAGGATAAAATACTCGATCTCCTGCTGCCGCCATCACCGGATCGGCCAGGCCCGCTGTCCGATAACGGTCCCGGAGGAGATAAGCTGGAAGTCGTCCTCGATGAGGCCAAGTCTGCGCCCATGGTTGAGATCATGACGACCGCGGGGTTGGAAGACATGCAGTCCAACCTCCAGGATGCCTTCAGCAAGATGTTTCCGCGCAAGAAAAAGGAGCGAAAACTCAAAGTCCCCGAGGCAATGGAGGCACTCAAGCAGCAGGAAATGGAACGTCTGGTCGACCGGGACAAAGTGCTCAAGGAGGCCCTGCGGCGTACCGAGGAATCGGGCATTATTTTTCTTGATGAAATCGATAAGATCGCCAGCCGCCAGGGCACCCACGGGCCGGATGTCTCCCGTGAAGGGGTACAGCGAGACCTGCTGCCCATCGTCGAGGGGGCAACCGTAAACACCAAGCACGGCATGGTGAAAACCGATCATATCCTGTTCATCGCCTCGGGTGCTTTTTATGTGAGTAAACCTTCGGATCTGGTGCCAGAACTTCAGGGCCGCTTCCCCATCCGGGTAGAACTCGAATCGCTGGGCAAGGACGAATTTGTCAGAATTCTCACCGAACCCGAAAATGCGCTCACCAAACAGTACACTGCCTTGATGGAAACCGAGGGAATTGCACTCTCCTTCTCCGCTGGTGCCATTGAGGAAATGGCCAGGATTGCCGTCGAAGTAAATGAAAATACCGAGGAAATTGGTGCTCGCCGGCTGCACACCATTATGGAACGGGTGCTTGACGATCTGTCTTTCGACGCCTCTGAGAAAGGGGAGCAGGCAATAGAGATCACAGCGGACTATGTGCGTGCCCAGCTCAAGAATATAGCAGAGGATCAGGATCTAAGCAGATTTATCCTCTAGAGAAGATGGCTTGTAATGGGCCTGTAATGCCAAGCGGGCGGCAGCCAGGTCCCGACAGGGCGACAGGGAGCCGGCCTCCGCAGCGGCGGAGCTCAATGGGTTTGCTGCTTGAAGCTCCTTTTGCGCCGTATGGGCTCTATCATTTTTTTCTCGAATTTGAGGGGATCGTAGCCGAACAGCTCGGTGATACTCACGCTCAAATCCTTGGAAGGGCGAACCGTGAAGTTTCTGTCGATTTCCACGTCGACTTCTCCCTCACCGGCAAAGTGCAGGGTTAAGGAGAAAGGACAGGAACCGTGGTAGTTGAAAAGCAGCTCTTTTAGCTCCTCCAGCCTGATCCTGCTGACCGTGTCCGCTTCGAGCCTGGCGTGCACAGCCTGGGTGTATTTCTGCCTTGCCTCCGGCAGCGAATCTATTTCTTCCGCTACTACCTTGATACCCTGATCACTCTTCTGCACCGTTCCGCGGACGACCACCGGTTCCGTACTGTCGAGCAGTTTATAGCAATTGGCGTAGGTTTCCGGAAAGACGAGAATTTCCACCGACTCGAGTACGTCTTCAAGGATGACGAAGGCCATCGGTTTCCCCTGTTTATTCTTGTGCTGCTTGACGGTACGGATGAGTCCGCCGATCCTCACCGGCTGGCCGTCGTTGAACAATTGGAGGTTGGTGATGTCCGAATCGGTAATCGTTCTGAGCTCTTCGAGTGGTGCATCGAGTGGATGGCCGGTGATATAGAAACCGACGGTCTCTTTTTCGTATTTGAGCTTCTCGAGCTCATCCCATTCATCGATATCAGGAAGAATGATCTCGGCAACCCGGGTGTCGGCCGTGGCCGGTGCCACGTTGAATATTGACATCTGGCCGCTCATCTGATCACGCTGGTGGGCTTTGGCCTGATCCATCGCCTGGGGCAGTATGGTAAGCAGTTGGGATCGTTTACAGCCGAGCGAGTCGAACGAGCCGGATTTGATCAGGCTTTCGATAACCCTGTTGTTGACGCTGCTGGAATGGACGCGGTTGCAAAAATCGACCAATGAAGAGAAGGGGCCGTTCTCCTCGCGTTCCTTGATAATGTTGATGAGAGCCGCCTCGCCGACGTTTTTGACGGCCGCCAGACCAAAGCGGATTTTATCATCGTGCACGCTGAAGTCCTGGACGCTCTCGTTGATGTCGGGAGGCAGCACCTCGATGTGGTGCTCACGACATTCGTTGATGTAGAGGACAACCTTATCGGTATTGTTCATGTCGCAGGACAGCAGGGCAGTCATGAACTGGGCCGGGTAGTGGGCTTTTAGATAGGCAGTCTGATAGGCGATAAGGGCATAGGCGGCGGAGTGTGATTTATTGAATCCGTAGCCTGCGAATTTGGCCATCAGTTCGAAGATGTCCTCGGCCTTTTTTTCATCTATGTGGTTGTTGCGGGCCCCGGCCATGAACTTTTCCTTCTCCTGGTTCATCACCTCCGGTATTTTTTTACCCATGGCCCTTCTGAGGATGTCCGCATCACCAAGACTGTAATTGGCCAGCACGTTGGCGATCTTCATCACCTGTTCCTGGTAGACGATGACGCCATAGGTTTCTTCCAGGATCGGTTTGAGCTGGGGCAACGAGTAATTGGCTTCCTGGCGGCCGTGCTTGGTGTTGACGAAATCCTTGACCATGCCCGATTCCAGCGGGCCTGGGCGATAGAGGGCGACCAGGGCGATGAGATCGGTGAACTGTTCCGGCGCCATGTCAACCAGCAATTCTCTCATGCCGCTGCTCTCAAGCTGGAAAATGCCGAGCGAATTGCCATTGCAGAGCAGCTTGAAGGTTTTCAGATCGTCCATGTCAATGGTCGAAATGTCGAGCTCCTTGCCGCAGTCACTCTTGATGTGATCAAGCGCTTTCTTGATTACCGTCAAGGTCTTCAGACCGAGAAAATCGAACTTGATGAGTCCGGTCATCTCGGTGTGTTTCATGTCGTACTGGGTGATCGTTTCCCCGTCCTTGCCCTTGCAGACAGGCAGATACTCGGTGATGGGGCGGGGGGAAACCACCACTCCCGCGGCATGGGTGGAAGTGTGCCTGGCCAGTCCCTCGAGGGTGCGGGAGATCCGCAGCAGCTCAGCCACTCTGGGGTCGAGGTCGGCGGCTTCGGTGAGTTTGGGTTCCTGGGCGATGGCTTTTTCGATGGTCATGCCGAGTTCCTCCGGAATCAGCTTGGCTATCTTATCGACCTCGCCGAAGGCTATATCCAGGGCCCGTCCCACGTCTCTGATTACGCCTCTCGCCTTCATCGAGCCGTACGTGATGATCTGGGCCACATGTTCACTGCCGCCGTATTTGTCGCGCACGTAATCAAGCACCTCGCCCCGTCGTTCCTGGCAGAAATCGATATCGAAATCGGGCATGGATTTACGCTCTATATTGAGAAAACGTTCGAAAATAAGGCCGTAGGGAATGGGGTCGATATCGGTGATACCCATCGCGTAGGCCGCCAGGCTCCCGGCTCCAGAGCCGCGTCCTGGGCCGACCGGAATCTTCTGGTCCTTGGCCCAGTTGATGAAGTCTGCGACGATCAGGAAGTACCCCGGGAACCCCATTTCGATGATGACATCGATCTCCTTTTTGAGACGATCCCGGTACAGTGCTTCCGTCTCCGGGCTCGGTGGAGATTTTTTCCTCATTGCACTAAAGCGCTGTTGAAGACCATGGCGACAGGTCTTGGCAAACATCGTTTCAAGCGTCTCTCCCTCGGGCAGGGGGAAGTTGGGAAAATGGAATTGGCCCAGTTCGATTTCAAGATTGCAGCGCTCGGCCACCTCAAGGGTGTTGGCCAGGGCTTCCGGACAGTAATCGAAGGTTTTTTTCATCTCCTCGGGTGACTTGAAATAGAAGTCGTCGGAGGCGAATTTGAACCGTTTCGGATCGTTTACCGTCTTGCCGGTCTGAATACAGAGCAGTACATCGTGGGCCTGGGCCTCTTCCTTGTTCAGGTAATGGCAATCGTTGGTGGCCAGCAGTTTTATCCCCAGTTCACGGCTCAACCGTATAAGGCCCTGGTTGACCGTCTGCTGTTCCTCGATGCCGTTTTCCTGAAGTTCGAAGTAGTATCGATCGCCGAACAGCTCTTTCATTTCGATGGCTTTTTCCCGGGCCTCGGCAAAGCGATTGTGAGAAATGAGCCAGGGAACTTCGCCGTGGAGGCAGGCGCTTGTGGCGATGAGATCATTGCTGTATTGCTCCAGGAGTTCCTTGTCGATGCGCGGACGATAGTAGAATCCTTCAAACTGGGCAATCGACGACAGCTTCAGCAGGTTTCTGTAGCCCTGGTAATTCATGGCCAGCAGGATAAGGTGAAAGGCGGGGCCCGCCTCTCCCGACACCTTTTCTGCCCGACTGTTTGGGGCTACGTAAAATTCGCAGCCGACGATGGGCTTGATGCCTGCTTTTTTGGCCTTGTCATAGAATTCGAGAGCGCCGTACATGGCGCCGTGATCGGTCACGGCCACGGCCTCCATCTCGTATTCTGTACATTTATTCAGTAATTTGGGGAGTTGAATGGCCCCGTCCAGCAGACTGTGCTGGGTATGGACGTGTAGATGAACAAATCCTGCACTCATGGTTGGTCTGGGAGTCCTATGGTTTTTTCGAGATTTGCATTGGTGAAAATTGCTCCGCTCACATCGGCATCGGTGAAGTTGGCCAGCAGCAGATTCGCCCCGCTGAAGTCGGCTCCTCTTAGGTCGGCATTGCTCAGATCGGCCCCCGGCAGATTCGCATGATTGAGGCGTGCGTCCCTGAGATTTGCGCCGTTCAGGTTCGCTCTTCTGAGGTTGGCGTAGCGCAGGTCGGCACCGCTTAAATCAGCGTCTCCTAGATTGGCTTTAATCAGCGAGGCTTCTTTGAGATCCATCCCTGCCATATTGCACCCGGGACAGTCTCCGGCGAGGCGCTTGGCAGTGAGGCCGGTGTCGTTTGCCGGCGAGGCTTTTATTTCAACCTCCCTGGCCCGGGATGGAGCGCTGTCGACAGGAGGCGCAGAAGATTCGCCTTGCTGTGAGGCAATTTGGCCGCGTACCGAGCGCGGAGGACTGGTCTTATTGATCTGGGCCGCCAGAGACTGCGGATCGCCCTGCACCATTTGTGCCGTGTAGTAGGCAGCCCCATTGGTGGTGAAGAAAGTGAGCTTGTCCGCCTGCTGATTGTCGAACACCGTATAGCACTTGATATCACCGTAGTACCAGACTCTGAATTTCAAACAGAGCTGGTTGTTTTCGGTTAAATCCCACCTGCCCACGTCGCTCATTTTTTCGTTGTCGACTGCTGACAGCAGTCCGCTTTGGTCGAAATAGACCGTCCCGCTGAAGTCATAGGCCGACATGATCAGTGAATTGTCAGAGACGATTTGGAAAATCTGCTCGGCCGTGAGCTGGGTGCTTTCCTGCCTGCTTGCCTGCTTGGAAGTGATGGGCCCGCAACCTGAAATAAGCACAAGCGTGGAGCACAGTAGAAAATGGACAACGCTTTTCATGAAATTTTACTCCCAGAGTGCTTTGAAAAATTCGGGGGAAGGAATTTCCAGAACGATGCTTGAAAATACCACGATCAACACCGATTGTGCATAAAAAAAGTGGAACGCTAATTAGTTGAAATTAGGTTGTGTGGTGTAATATATAATGATAATTCAGCTACTTGCGGGACCCATAAAAAATGGTCCTCGGCCAGACGCTGTTTATACAACGATTGTCCGCTGCCCTGC
This sequence comes from Desulfofustis sp., assembly GCA_037387205.1. Taxonomy (GTDB): domain Bacteria; phylum Desulfobacterota; class Desulfobulbia; order Desulfobulbales; family Desulfocapsaceae; genus JABDQA01. Next base: position 8,322 of record JARRLH010000053.1, on the reverse strand, counting down.
AAAGGTCATCTGAGAAGAGTTTTCAGATTACCTGGAAGTGGCTTTGTAGAGCCAGATATAACCCAGAATGCCGGCGCTCAGAGAGGCGAACAGAATACCTATTTTGGCGTTGAGCAGGGCCTCGGGCTGAGACTCGAAGGCGAGTGTCCCGATGAAGATCGACATGGTGAAACCTATGCCCGCCAGCAGGCCGATGCCGAAAATCTGCGACAGGGTAACCCCCTGTGGGAGATTGCCCAGTTTTAATTTTACAATCACCCAGGAAAAGCAATAAATACCGACGACTTTGCCCAGCAAAAGCCCGGCGATCACGCCGATGGTGACCGGCTGCAGAAGGATTTCTCCAAGCCTGCCGAAGTCTATGGGGATCCCGGCATTGGCGAGCGCAAATAAAGGGACTATGGTGAACGATACCCAGCCATGCAGCACATGTTCCATGCGCTGGAGCGGGCTTTCCATCCGGTGAACCCCGTTCTCTATGGATTGCAGAAGGGCCTGTTTCTTGCTGTTTCGCAACACATTGAGCATTCTCGAATCTGAAGACTCGTCAATCTGATCCTGGAATTTTTTAAGCAGATCAGTCATTGCCTGGCTGAACATGTGGCCGCTGAGAGAGGAGCGCGCCGGAACGGTAAAGGCGGTAAGCACACCGACAAGCGTCGCATGAATTCCCGATTTCAACATCGCCAGCCAGAAAATAAAACCGATCACGCCGTAGGGTAATGGGCTTCTCACTCCGGCCAGATTGGTACCGACCAAGAGCAAAAAGCAAAACCCCGAAAAAAGAAGGGCGCCCATATGGACGGTGTCGGTATAGAACAGCGCGATTACAAGGATCGCTCCGATATCGTCGACGATCGCCAGAGCAAGCAACATCGCCACCAGCGGCTTGGGAACCCGGGAGCCGAGCAGGGCAACGATGCCGACCGCAAAAGCTATATCGGTGGCCATCGGTATGCCCCAGCCATTGGCCGCCGGGCCCGACGGGTTTACAGCCAGATAAAACCCGGCAGGCACGACCATGCCGCCTAGAGCCGCTCCTATGGGCAGAATAGCTTGTTTCAGGTTGGACAGCTCACCGATCAGTATTTCTCTTTTTACCTCGAGGCCAATTACAAAAAAGAACAGGGCCATCAGTCCATCATTGATCCAGTGCTGGATGGATTGAGAGATATAATACTTCTGGGTACCGATAGTGAATTTAGTGTGAAGAATGGCGTCGTAGATCGGGTAGAACGGGCTGTTGGCGATGACCAGCGCAGCAGCCACGCAGATCATCAGCAAAATCCCCGACGAGGTTTCCTGGTGGAGAAATTCCTCTATGGGGGTAACCACCTGTTTGAAAGTCTTCTCAATTGAAGAGTTGGAAGAGGAACCCGGGGTTGGTGTATGCCGTTCGGCCATTGTAATCAGAAATCTTTGAGAACAGTTAAATCAGGCAGGTTGAGGATCCAGTCGCTGCTTTTAAACCAGAACTCCTGCATTGCCTTGAGGGCACCCGAGCCGACAAGCAGGTTCAAATAATTGGTCAGCAGGTTGATGAACAGCGGGTCGCCTGCCGGTACGCCGATCCCCAGCTGTTCATAGCTGAGAATTTTGTCATAGACGCTGAAACCGCGCTCTTTATAACGAAACTCGGCAACCTTGCAGAAGGGATAATCGGAGATAATCCCGTCTATTTCATTATTGAGCAGCATGATGAGCGCCTGATCCAGGCTCCGGGTAAAGATTGCCTCAGTTTTGGGGAGTACCGCCCGAACCGTCATTTCAGCAGTGGTGTCCTGAAGTACGGCGATCTTCATTCCTTCCCTGTTAAGATCCAGGGGTTCCTCGAGGGAGTCGACAATCTCGTTGCGACCAACAAAGGCCTGCCCAGAATTGCCGTAGGGACCGACAAAGGCAATGTCCATGTTTCGCCTTGGCGTGATGCTGAGGCCAGACATGATCATATCCACCTTACCCGCCTTCAGATTTGGAATAAGCTCATGGAAGGGCAGCCGGACGATGCGCAGATTTACGTTCATCGACTTGGACAGTTCCCTGGCCAGGGAAATATCGAAGCCGATCAGATCACCCTGGTCCGATGTCACGCTGAACGGGGGAAAGTCTCCGGGGGTACCAAGTACCAGCTCGCCGTTGTTCTTAATGCGGTCAATTACCTGGCCGGCGCAAGCGGTTTCACTTAACTGCCAGGTAAGGGCGAAAGAAAAGATTGCGAACAACATTGCCAGGCGCATAGCCAGTACCATATGGTGATCTGTAGTGAGAAATTGCAAAAGGTTCGGCCGATCGATAATCAAAGATTGTAAGAACTCAGCCGCTCAATATCCAGGCCGGATTTCGATTTATGCCAGGCTGGCTGAAGGTGAATCAGCCAATCAGGCACAAAAGATCAACCGTGAGGCGAGGCCGGCTGTGGGCAATCGCCTCGGCGATCAGCCCCGCGGGCTTCGATGGACTGGACTATGCCATCAGCTAGAACAGCAGTTATACGGCAATGGGTAATTGTTAAAACGGCTGCTGAAACATTACCCAGAAATTGGTTCCTTCTTCTGATACCGCCATATCGAAGCGTACGACTGCACCCGCCGTCAAGGCACGAATCCCGAGTCCGGCATCAAATTTCAGATCTGAAAACAACTCGCCCAGGTCGAAGTCGGGTGCAACTCTTCCTGCTTCGACAAAGGGTACGAGTTGAAACCAGTCAAGGTGGAGCCAGCGCAGCCAGTTGATCCCGGCAACCGGATTCCAGTCCAGGGTGTAGCGGTACTCTGCGGAGCCGTAAATAACCGACCGATCATTGAACCGGTTGTTGGGATATCCTTTCATTCGATACCAACCGCCTAGACGGGCACCGTCGAGATACGGAGGTTTGTTTTCGACAACGACATCGCCATTTTCATTGACGGTCTCGCTCCAGGACAGGGAACTGCCGGTCCAAAAGTTCAGGGCCACCACCCGCTGCCGTGAGAATCTCGAGTCACCCAGGTTGAAAAACTTGCTGGCCTCGAACTCGAGAAAATCCCATTGTCCGGTATTCCCTTCACTGAAACTCCTGCTGTAGGCAAGATACTGCAGGCTGCCGTAGCTCGGGTTGGTGGGAAAGTCGGTGTTGTTGTAGAGGTAGCCGATCTCCCAGGGATAGGTATCGCCCGAGTAGTTGACTGTATCGGTTTTGAAGTTCTGATATCTGCCGGACTGGCCAAGCAATAGTACTGACATACCCGTCTCAAGCGGATTCCATTTATCGCCACCGGTGGCACCGGACTGCAAGATACCTTTTTTCAGTTTGTAGCGTCCTTTGTGATCATTTCTCATGCTGCCGATGGGCACTACGAATTCGAGCTTAAGTTCATACCAGTTATCGTTGCCGTCATCTTCAATATAATCGTCCTTATCAGAACCGTTTGAGCCGGCAACGGTAGGAGCAAAATTGGAGGACAGCCGCGGAACCTGGGTGTAGGCACGGTTGCGTGGGAAATAAGAGATGGCACCGAAGGCACTGAAATAGAGTCTCTTGGAAAAGGGCAGGAGGTAATCCCACATACCACCGACTACCCCTTTGGCATCATCAAAGCTGCCGAAAACGGATCCTGCGAAAAGTAATTGATCTTGGAAATACCCTTTGGTGAAACCGCCAACGCCCACAGTGGTTCCCATAGATTCTGAAGGAAACGCGTAAGGTAAAATTAATCTATTCTCAACAGCGTTAGGATTTTCCTCCCGAGTGGTCGAGAATTTTGCCGAAGCGGATGGCCGGGCGCCTGCCACAGATGGCAGAACTAGCAAGATCGTCAGTAAAACGGTGATAATTTTCAACAGTGTGTTGTTCATGGGAGTTGGTCTCCTGTAGCAAAATATCAAGCAGCAGAATTAAAAGCCTCTCTAAAATACAGGCTTATAGTCAAAGAAATGCCAGGTTTCAAGTTTTCGATAGGTTTTGGTCTCGGCCCTGGCCACAAAAGAGTTGGTCACCGCGCCGCTGGAAGTGAAACGCACGCCCTCTAAAAATTCTCCATCGGTGACGCCGGTGGCGGCCACGGCTACCTCTTTTGAGCGGATCAGGTCGTGGGTTCTGAATATTTTGTCGAAATCGTTAATGTTGTGGGCTTCGGCCATTTCCTTGTCGCGATTGTTCTCGTAAAAAATCTTGCCTTCGAAATATCCCCCAAGGCAGTTGATGGCGGCAGCCACCAGGGTGCTTTCAGGGGCATAGCCATAGCCCATGTAGATATCTGTTTTTTCCCCGATTATGGCAGACAGGCAGCCGGAGATTTCACCCTCTTCGATGAGCTTGATCCGGGCACCGGTTTGTCGGACTTCCTTGATAAGTTGGGTGTGCCTGGCCTGATTGAGTATGCAGACGGTCACGTTTTCGGTGTATTTGCCCAAAGCCCGTGCTGTTCGTTTGACATTGATGGCCGGCGGCTGGTCGATATTGATGACGTTGCCGACCTCGGGACCGACGACGATTTTGTACATGGGCAGGTTGGGAACCGTCTGCACCACCCCTTTCGGGGCAATAACCGCGTAAGAGGTGGCATTGTTGCCGCCGGTTGCTGCCGAATGATGGGCCTCCAGGGCAATGGCCATCACATCCATGGTAGGGCCGCCCTGGCCAATTTCCTTAGGCATATCAACTATATCTTCGCGGTTCTCAAAGCGGTCGTTGATGAGGCTGCCGTCGATCTTTAATCGGTTCAGGGTTTTTGCGATTGCCTCTCGGGCGGTGTTGAGGATGTCGATATAGTCACCCAGTCCCTGGTTCCTGGCCGCGGTGAGGGCAGCGATCTCCGTTGCCCTGACAATTTCCATTCCGTAGTTGGTGTCCATTTTATTCCTGATCCGCTAAAGCAGGTCCGATCATGCACGGGGCCGGCGGAACCTTTACCAATCCCGCTAAGCCATCTCTGCTTCGAACATGGTTATCTTTTTCATGAGGCGGTCGCGCTCGGTTTTCAGTTTCTTACCTTCCTGGGAGTCTTTGACTTTTTTGGGATGTAGAAACTCATCAATGAGTTCGATATCGAGCGGCGCCGACTCAAGTTTTTGTTCCGCTTCTTTGATTTCATCGGGGGTCGGCAGAATGATGCCGTACAATTGGTAGGGTGTCTGGACCAATGAGTGGCCGCGGTTGTAGTAGGCCGCCGCGAATCCGCCGTCGACGTTTATGGCCACTCCATCGTCGCTGGCCATGTGTTTGCCCTTGAGATAATCAATAGGCGTATGCCCATAGACGACCCTCTTGACGCCAAACTCATTGAGCAGAGTAGCCTTGAATTGGGGGTTCTCAAGGTTCTGCAGCCAGTAAAGTGAACGTTCCACATGGGTCGCCTTGTCGACCAGGAAATAGCGTTCGAAAGTTTTCATCGCATGCTTGCCGAAAAAGGGTGATTTCGGGCCGCACCAGAGATAAAAGAAGAGGGCCTGATCACGGGGATCCTGGGGTTTGCCCTCCAGGTAGTTGTTGCCCACCCGTTCGATGGTGGTCTGGATGAAATTGAGCAGATGCTTTCCGCTGCGGCCGAGGAATTCATCGAATTCGCCTTCGCTGGTGGAAGGCACCAGGGCGTGAATATTCAAAATATCGTTGTAGATCGAATAGGTTTTGCCGGTACTGAACAGGTAGCCGAGCAGCCGCTTGAGTTTGCGGTTGGTGATAAACTGGCTGACCAGGTCATCGATAACTTCCCGCTCTTCTTTGCTCAGCTGTCTGGGATCGGAAAAATCGATGGTCGGGAAGTAGGTGTCGTTGAGACCTTCTGTCTGGTGATTTTTCAGCATGTGAGCAAGCTTGTCGAGCCAGAGCCTCGAATTCATCTGGTAATCGGCATATTCGTTAATGGTCTTTTCTTCAAGCTTGAACTGGATTACGGCCAGCGCCTTTTCCATGGATCGGCCCTTCTCGGTTCTGGCCTTGAAATTGCCGGTAACCCGCTCAGCAGGGTAGGTGGCGGTGGCAAATGACTCGAGCACCGAGATATCGAAATCAAGGCGTTCCAAGAATTCGAAATGGTCGTAGCGGAAGGTAATACGCATCGCTTCGGCAATCAGAGATCTGTTTCCCGACGCCGCCCCCATCCACAGGATGTCGTGATTGCCAAAGACGTAATCAACAATGCGGCTTGAAGAGATGATCTCCTCCTCGAAAATTGGATTAGGAACCCCCAGACCAGAGAGGAGTCTGGAGATGGTGTCGCGAAACTCAGGCATGAGTATTTCGTCGATATTATAGCGGGCGTTGGTGAGTTTATATTTGAGGATCTGGACCAGGCAGAGTATCACATCCTGGGTACCCATACGGATCGAAATATCGGTAATGTAGTGCTGCTGTCTGATGATTTTCACCAGGTATTGCACCTTGTCGGCGGTAAAAGTGTTGGGCAGCGCTTCCCGGCAGGTCTGGTATAATACGCCGAAACGACCCCGCAGAATCGATTTGAAGCGATCGCCTTCACCGTGCAGATCACTGATCCACAGGGTAGTCGGGATGTTGGAATTGAGCTCCGTTTCAACCTGCAGCAGCCGTTGGGCAAGTTCATCGATTCCCCTGGCTCTGACCAGCGTGCTCGGTGATTTCCTGTCTGTACCTACAGTTCTGCGGGAACGATTTTGACCCATGCTTCCCTCCCTCAAGGGAACGTGATGATGAAACTGCACTGCGGGACGCCTTGCAGTTGGAAAAAACGAACCAATTATGCTGACTTTGCACGATCTCCAGTTAATCTCTCGACCTAGCTGGATTGTAGCAAGTGGGTGGTGTCGAGGCAACCTATTTGATGGCTGTATCTGAGACGGCGGTCAAGAGCAGCACACAACGGTTATGAAAGCGGAAGAAGGGACAACAGATAGAATGCTTGGACCGCAGCAGTACCGGCAACGCTACCGGGAGCTGCAGGACTGGTATAGGGCGCACTTCGTCGAGAAGAGGATAAGATCCTCAGGCGGCGGCACGCTGCGTGTGGCCCTGCCCAGTGCGCCTTCTGCTAAGGTATCTGCCATCGTGGTCAGCGGCAGGACCGAATTCATAGAAAAATATCTGGAATTCTCCAGGGATCTGCAGGCAAGAGGCATATCCACCGTTCTCTATGACCACTGCGGACAGGGAAATTCCGACAGACTTCTGGACGATCGCCAGAAGGGCCATATCGATAGCTTCCTGACCTATGTGGAAGATCTCAAAAGAGTCATTGAAGCGCTGAACCATCTTACAGGAGGCACATCTGTGTCGATAATCAGCCATTCGATGGGCGGCACCGTGGCCACGCTTTTAGCGCTGCGTCACCCTGAACTGATCAACAAGATGGTGCTTGGATCGCCGATGTGTGCGATCAGAACCGGCACCACTGTGCCCCAGTTCCTCATCAGGCCTCTGGTCGCGGCCGCTTGCCGGGCGGGATACGGAGAACGCTATGTGCCGACTACCGGTCCCTACCAGACGGATCTGAAGTTCAGCGACAACCTCTTCACTTCGGATGAAACACGTTTTGGCTACAATCGGTTTCTCACCAACGTGCTTGATTTTGCGCCTCTGGGCGGACCTACCCTGCGCTGGCTGCACGAGGCCTACAAAGCGATGGCAGAAATGAACGACGGCGCGGCTCGTCTGCGTGGCCCCCTGCTTACCCTCACCGCAGGCCGGGACCAGGTGATCAAAACCGCAGTGGTACGCACATTCTGCACCATATCAGGCAATTGTTCCTGCAAGCAATACGAAGATGCCCGTCACGAGCTGTTCATGGAAGGCGACGGGGTACGGGAAGACATACTTGCCCGGATCGCCCGATTTTTAATTGCAGACGGCTAGCCAGGGCCGCTTTTTTTCCTCAGGTTTACTACCAGCAGGAGCACTAAACACCCGAGGGCCGCAGCCTGGAAGACCGGGGTCGACGGCTTCAAGAGAGCCACAGCGAGGAGCAGGAGCAACCCTCGGACGGCCAGACTGATCTGGTTTTCCATATGACCCTGCAGCGCACAGGTGAAGGCATAGAGTCCGGCCAGGGCGAATATGAAGACAGTTAAAATTTGGGGCCAGCTGCCGCCAAGCAGCGGAGTATAGGCAAAGAGCAGCGGTATGATATAGAGCCCTTTGGCGATTTTCCAGGACCTCAGACCGGTTGCCATCGGCGGAGTCTCAGCGATTGCTGCTGCAGTAAATGCAGCCAGACAGACCGGTGGAGTCACGTTGGAGTCCTGGCTGAGCCAGAAGATGATCATGTGGGCGGACAATAGCGCAAACATAGCTGATTCGGGAGAAAGAACCATATCTCTCAAAGTCCCCGTTAAGTCAGGCGGGATCGAATCCAGGAGTGCCCGTGCCTG
>JARRLH010000052.1:0-11931 GCA_037387205.1 Desulfofustis sp. | reverse complement strand
CTCGAGCCGTGGATGGACCGGTTGCCCTTGTACAGCTCGCCTTGAGGTATCGTGCTGGGCCCATCAACCAGTTCACCGAAAGTGATCAGCCTCCCGAAGGGAGCCAGACACTCGAGGTCCCGTTCGACGGTGGCCCCGCCGAGCGGGTTGAGAATGACGTCAACCCCCCTGCCATCCGTCAATCGATTAATGTCGTCGCCGTAAGTAGCCGAAGTGTAGTCAACCACGCCGACCGCGCCCATCTTCCTCGCGTGCTCCTCTTTCCAGGGGCTGCCGACAGAACCGTAAACCTCTGTCACCCCTAGAGCCCTGGCTACCTGCAGCGCGGTTGAGCCTACCCCGCCGGCGGCGGTATGGACAAGAAGACTTTCCTGTTTTTCCAGGTGGGCAATATGTTTGAGCATGTGGGTCACCGTACCGGTCACAAGTGCTGCCGCTGCCGCTTTGACAAGATCGAGCCTCCGGGGAACAACAAAGGTGAGGGCCTGACTGGCAACCGCCTTTTCCGCATACGAACCGGAGGCGGGAAAGGCGATCACATGGTCGCCCTGACGTATTCTTTTCACGTCGCTGCCCACTTCAAGGACCACTCCGGCGATGTCCAGGCCGGGAATGAAAGGTGGCTTTTTAGCCAGGTGATAGCCCCCCGAACGGGCCTTGATATCAGCGAAATTAACACTCGCCCCTCTCACTTCGATCAATACCTGGCCGGCTTCCGGAACCGGCTCGGGAAGATCTTTGTATTCCAGGACATCGGATGCTCCCAACCTGGATACCAGGATACCTTTCATCTGTGCATCTCCCTATGTAATAGTGGGTAATCAGACCAGAGAATATATCTCGGACTTAGCATAGCACAACAAAAAGCTCATCATTGTCAACTTCTGAACTCTGCACCGCCGTTTCACTGACCGATTGCTCCACAGTGACAGTCCTCCCCTGTGCGGTTGGCAAGGCCAGGGTAATTCAGACAGCCAGGATCGCCCGGCAGACCGCCTCGCCCATTTCTTCGGTTGAAGCGTTTCCCTGCAGATCCGGGGTCACGGTTTCCATCCGGGACAGGACCTCGGTGATACCGGCTTCTATATCCTGCGCCGCTCTTATTGCGGCTTGATCCCTTTTCTTCTCACCGAGCCACATGAGCAACATCTGGGCAGATACGCTCATTGCGTATGGATTGGCGATGTGCCGCCCTGCGATATCTGGTGCGGAGCCGTGGGTGGCCTGGGCCATGGCGTACTTCGGTCCGACATTGAGCCCCGGTGCCATTCCCAGTCCGCCGACGAGACCGGCGGCTTCGTCCGTCAGTATATCGCCAAACATGTTGGTGCTGACTATGACATCGAAGTCCTGCGGGTGCATGACCAGGTTCATCGCAAAGGTATCTACCACGCGCGTCTCAAAGGTTATGTCCGGATATTCTCCAGCGACTTCAGCACACGCCTCAACAAAAAGGCCGCAGCCAAGTTTGAACACGGTGTTCTTGTGGATTGCGGTAACCTTTTTCTTGTTGTCCCGCTGGCGGGCGAGCTCGAATCCTGTCCGTGCCACGAATTCTGAATTCCGGCGGGTAATCACCCGCAGGGAAAGGGCCATATCAGGTGTAGGCATAAACTCGGCCTTGCCCGCGAACATGTTCCGGTCAGGCTGGAATCCCAGTTATTGTCCCGGACAATGACGAGATCAACGTCCTGATGAAGCGACGGAATGGAAGGGTACGACCTGGTCGGCCTGATATTGCTGACCAGATCATAATTCCTGCGAATAATGGGATGCGGATTAACGGCTTGGGGATCATCTTTCGGGTACACCATGTGTCCAATTGGTCCCAGAATCCAGCCGTCCAGGGTATAGAGCGTATCAAGCGTCTGTTGAGGCAGTGTTTCGCCCGACCGCTGATAGGAGGGCATGCCGACCGGCAGATCCACCCAGTCGATGGCGACATCAGGGTATTTACTGATCGCCGCCTGCAGCACCGATACCGCCACCGGCACAATCTCGAGGCCGATATCATCCCCCTGCAGTATGCCTATTCGATAGTCGGACATCAGAAATCTCCTCTTCCGGAGCAGCGCTTGAGCAGCAGCCGCAAGACTCTTATGCCCTGACCATGGCGGGGCCAGTCAACCGTGCTTCGGGGGTACGTAAGCAATTGATTTCAGCTGCGCTTCCAGAGTTTGCTGATTAACGGCCAGAACAGGCTCACCGCCGTTAAAACCAGGAACGCATCCACAATCGGGCTTTCAAAAAACCTCAGCCAGTCGTTATCGTAGATTATCATTGCCCGGGACAGGTTCTGCTCGACCAGCTTGCCCAAAATCAGGCCCATGACCAGCGGGGCGGCGCCAAAGCCGTATCGTTTCATCAGAAAACCGATAATGCCGGCAATCAGCATGGTCCAGACATCGAAGAGCGACGAGGCGAAGGCGTAGGAGCCCACCATGGAGAAGACAAATACTGCCGGCCAGAGAATCTGTCTAGGAATCAGAGTGATCCGCGAAAAAATCTTGGCTCCGGTCAGGCCGATGATCAGGAACATGAAATTGGCGATGATCATGGCGCCGAAAATGGCGTATACGATGTGAGGCGTTTCCCTTACCAGATAAGGTCCGGGACGAAAACCATGCATGATCAGGGCGGCAAGGATAAGCGCGGTGGTTGCACTCCCGGGTATGCCGAGTGCCAGAGTCGGCACCATGGCGCCTCCGGTAGCGGCATTGTTGGCGGCCTCGGGACCGACGATGCCTTCCGGGGCCCCCTTGCCGAAATCTTCCTTATTCTTGGAGAAGCGCTTGGCCTCATTGTATCCCATCAGGGCAGCCACCGTGGCTCCCTCGGCGGGCAGGATGCCGATAAAAGTCCCGAGCACGCTGGAACGTATTATCGTCCACTTCATTTTGACGAACTCTTTTACGGAAGGAAGCTTCACCACCACCGAAGTTATGCGCTCGAGAGTTTTGTCGAGCGCCTGCGACTGGTTGAGCAATTCTCCCACGGCGAAGAGACCGATAAGAACAGGAATAAAATTGATTCCTTCGGTGAGTTCCGGAGAGTTAAAGGTGAACCGCTCGACGCCGGTGGTAATGTGAATGCCGACGGTGCCAATGAGCACTCCGGCGGCACCGGAGATCAGGTTGCGGATGGATGAAGTGCCGCTGATGGAAGCCAGCATGGAGAGGGCAAAAACGGCCAGGGCGAAATATTCCTGGGGCCTGAATTTTAATGCTACTTCAGCCAGCATCGGCGCCAGGAAAAGAAAAATGAGCAGGCTGAAGATCCCACCCGTAACACTGCTGACCGCGGCAAGCCCCAGCGCCCTGCCTGCTTCCCCGCGCTTGGCCATCGGATAGCCGTCAAAGGCAGTGGCTACTGCCGGAGGGGCGCCCGGGGCATTGATCAGAATTGCCGTGATCGAACCGCCGAACGTTCCGGCACAATAGAGAGCGGCCATCATTGAAATAGCGGGGATCGGCTCCAGGGACAGACTGTAGGGCAGGAGCAGGGCAACGGCCATGGGTGAGCTCAAGCCCGGCAGGGCCCCAACGCACACACCGATCAACACGGCGATGAAAATGAGGAAGATGTTGAATGGATCCAAGATCAAGGCGAATCCCTGTAGTGCAGCGTCCATTAGTGACCCTCTGTTAAAATAGTTTCGACCAGATGCCGGCCTCGAAATAAACGCCGAGAACCTTGGTAAATAAAAGGGTCACCGCCCCGGGGAAAATAATGGCAAATGGCAGTAGAACGCTAATGCGCCGCTCCCCCCAAAGCAGGGGCAGCAGCAGACAGATCAATAGCATGGTCGCAAATGTGCCCAGCCATGGCATCAGAAATATGATAAGGCAGAGCAGCAGGGCAGAGAGGATGGAAATCGGTTTGACCTTGACCTCCCGCTCCTTGCCCGCCACCTTTCTCCCCTTGAAGTAATGTTCAAAGGGAATGGCAAGTGTCAGAACCGTGATAAAAATCAGGATGATCTGCGGAAACCACTCGGGCGGAATATTCTGCGACATCTGTTCCGAAGCTTCCTCAAAACGGGTCGTGATGAAGAAGAGAAACCCGCAGACTGCAAGAATGATTACCGCCAGAATGAAGTCTGTCCAGTCAACGCCGAGAGGAGGGCGCGTGCCGCCCCCCCTCTTATCCGTATCAGGACGCTCAGTTATAGTGTTCTTCACTGTGAGGTCCTAGAATTTTGGGTTCGCGCCAGTACTTACTTGAACCCGAGTTTTTCTACAGCTTCGACGGCTTTGGCGTACTCTTTCTTGATCTGGGCATCCCACACTTCGCTTCCCGCCACACTCTCCTCGACCGTCAGCCCGGCAGAAGCGAGATAATTGGCAAAGACTGAGTGGCTCATTCCCTCGACCAGACCATCGGACAGAATTTTGATTCGATCCTCGGGAGTACCTTTCAGGACTGCATACCCCCGGGTAGTAGAGCAGTCAACTTCGTATCCTTTCTCATACGTCGTGGGAATATCAGGGTAGCCGCCCAAACGCTTCGGTGCCATGACTACCAGCGCTTTCAGGGCACCGTCCATAATCTGTTGGCGGGCCTCACTGACATTGGGCAAGGTTGCATCGATCGCCCCGGACATCAGGGCGTTCACCATTTGTCCCCCGCTTTCAAACGGAACGGCCTTGTACTCGAACCCTGCCGCTTCTGCTAACTGCGCCAGCCCGATATGTTCGGTGCTGCCGAGGACCGAGACACCCCAGCTGAGTGGTTTCTCCTTGGAAGCGGCGATCAGGTCTTCGATGGTGTTGTAGTCACTCTTGGCATTGACCGTGATAAAGGTCGGGTCGTCCATGGCCCGGGCCACCCCGACCAGGTCGTCAATTTTCAAGACGGACTTGCCTCTGGCAATCGTATACAGATGACTCTGCGTCAGCGCCAGCATGGTGTAGCCGTCCTTGGGCTGAGACTGTACAAATTGGTGGGCTTTTGCCCCGGATCCGCCGCTTTTGGACATGACTTGCATATCGACACCAAGTGTCCGACGGCTGCGCATGGTCATCATGCGGGCCGTGATATCGGTCCCGCCGCCATAGGTGGTGTGAATGACCACCTTGATTGTATCTGAGGGAAACTTTTCATCTGCGGCCAGGCAGAACCCTGCGCTCAAGCCGAGAATAACCGAAGCGAAGACCAGGATTTTCAGACGGTTAAACGGTACCATTGTTCTCATGAGACACCTCCCTTTGATTACTCCTTGATGTTATTGAGTAGTCAGAATAAAGCCTGCTGGTGTGATCGACAGGTTTTCCCTTCCAACTAGTCATGCCGCAGGCAACGTTGCCTGAATCAGCTCGGTGATATTTTCAAGATCTTGCAGATTGTCTATTATGGTATAAATATTTTCCCGGGCGGCTTTATCGAGTAGACGTTCGGTACAGTCGGTAAATTTGTTCCGCAGTTCCTTATCGGTCAGCGGGTTGTCCGGACCTCCCCGGTAATTTTCATCGGCCTCCTTGGCAATCCTGCGGCCATCGTGCAGCACAACCTCAACCCTTGAACGGATCTTGTCCCAGCCTCTGGCTTCTATGTCGGCATCGAACTCCGTGCGAATGCGGCGCATCAACCGCTGGGTACTGTCGGCGTTGACAAACTCATCGGTGAATTCATGCACGCCGGCCTTTCTCGACAGGATGATCGCCGCGAGAAGGAACGGCATGCAGAACTTTGCTTCCAATTCGTCATGGGCAATCTTGTACCTGATGGGTTTTAAAATGTTTGATCCGGCAAAGAGTATCGCCTCCTTGATGTCTTCCGCTTTGAGGTCGTGCTCGATTACGATGGAGAGCATGGTATCCATGGAGGGGTGCGTCAATACACCGCACGGGTAGGGCTTAATGCTTACGCCCGGGTCGACGATCGTATGCGGATTGCCGATGCAGCCGGCAATATTCTCGACATCAAAGCCTCTGCCGAAGACACTGAAGAAGCCCCAGGGACCGTCAAGCGCCTCCATGTTTGCCTCAAAACCGCTCTGCGCCAGCATTGCCGCGGTTATTCCATTGCTTGCCGCCCGGCCGACATGCAGCGGTTTGGTCATGGTGCCGAAATTTGTGCGAATTCCTGAGGTCATGCTCGAGGTGATCCCGAGCGTGTGAAGAATTTCATCGCTACTGAGGCCCAGAAGTTTGGCGGCTGCCGTCGCTGCGCCAAAAGTGCCCACCGTGCCGCTCGTGTGAAAGCCCTTGATATAGTGATCGGGGTTAATCGCCTCGGCTATTTTGCATTCAACTTCAAATCCAGCCAGAAAGGCAGTCAGGAAAGTTTTTCCATCAACCGACCCCAGCTCTTCGGACAGCGCCAGGGAGGCCGCAAGCGGTGGTATAGTGGGGTGGGTCAAAAGCCCGTACATCCGACCGGGCGATTTCGATAATTGGCTGTCGTCCCAGTCCATCGCATGACCGGCGGTGCCATTTGCCAGAGCTGCAAACGGCGCGGCGACAGTGATCGGATTCTTACCCAGGACGGTTGCCCCGCGCAACTGGCCGACCCCCGCACTGAAACGGGTGACAATCTGTGTGCATTTTTCGTATGAACCGGCAAGCATCAACCCAAGCCCGTCGAGAACGCAGCGCTTGCCAATTCTTACCGCCTCCGCGGGAAGAGCATCGAAAGAAAGGTTTCTGGCGAAATCCGCCGCCTCCTGCGTCACCTTGGTATGTTCTGCCTGTCCCATTGCTCCTCCCTTCACGTGCTATGAGTAGATGGTTCTGTGAAACTATGGCTAAAGGTACTTCCCTTCCGTCTGAGAGCGACGCGTCTGCGGACCCTTATCTGGGCGCCAACTCCCGGACCAGATCATCCCCGTCGATATCCGCCGAATCCAGAGTGTTCAGCAAGGCATCGCGCGCCTCTATTACGTGATGCTTCATCTGGGTGGAGGCTTCCATCGGATTGCCCGCCTCTATGGCCTTGAAGATGTACTTGTGCTGCCGGTAGGAAATCGACATTCGCTCCGACAGCAGCAGGTTGGTTTTACGGCACAGTGAGGCTTTGTTGTATATTCCTTCGATCAGGGATTCAAGGTTTCTATTTCGGGAAATCCGCACGATCGTGCGATGAAAGACGATGTTCGCTTCAAAATATTTTTTCGCGTCATCTGCTTCTATCGCTTCGTGCATGTTTTTCAAAATGTTTCGGAACTCATCGAGATCTTCAGGGGTGGCGTGCACCGCAGCCTTTTCAGCGGCAAGAGCATCAAGCGAAGCACGAATATCATATAATTCTTTGACCTCGCTCACTGCGATATTGGCGACAAAGGTTCCCCGGCGCGAGAAAATCTGGACCATGCCGTGTTTCTCAAGCTGCCGGCAGGCCTCCCTGATCGGGGCACGGCTGACCTCGAGTTGAGCGGAAAGCTTGCTCTCATTGATCCGCTCTCCCGGCTTCAGCCTGCCTGTAAGGATCATATCCTCAAGCTGATCGTAGATCACGCTGGTGAGTGACTGGGCCTGAACCTTCTTGATAATTCTGGTATTGAATTCACTCATTAATAGAAATTGACGTGGTGGAATCTTATGGTACTGTAGTGGTTGTCAACCGTCAACTGTCGACAGTTTAGAGTAGCTCAGAAGTAATGTCAATTCTTAATCGACCGCCGTCTCGCTGCAAGATTTGAGCAGCGGCATGTAGGCTGAACGATTTACCGTCATGCACAGCAATTCCACCCCGTACGATGCAGCTGAGCTGATCGAGCTCCTTCCGGTCCCCGGCCTGGCACATATCACGCCGCTGCCGCCCGAAGTCCAGAAAACCTCGGTATTTTCGGCCGGCATCGGCGCCAGTGCGGCGCATCCGGAAATAGCCCAAACGCTTAATAATTTCCTGGCCCGCCTCACTCCAGGGCAGCCACTGACCTGTATCGTCAAGCACCGCGATGGTACCCGGGACAATCTGCGGCTGGACCACTCCTTTAATGAGTCACAGGTAGAGTGGTTTAAAGCGGGCTCAGCGCTGAACCTTATAAAACAGGTCGGAGAGCGATGACATGCGCATGTTAACGGACTATGAAGCAGCCGAACTCGAGCACATCACCAGAGGGAAAGATGAGATCTTACATAATTCGACTCCGATCCGGAAACCTGACCTGCCGCCTCATCGGGAACCGTTTCGGTCTTGGGGGTTGGTGTGAGTGAGTTAAGAGAGCTCGCCGCTTATCTTCAGGGAATATGTTTAGAGGACATTCCGGAGAATGTCGTTTCTGCGGCCAAATACTGTGTACTCGATTCGATTGGTGCGGCAGTAGGGGCTGCCGGGTATGAGGAAATTCCGGACATAGTCCGGCAGGTGCAAAGCTTTTCAGGAGACGATGCGGGCAACTTCGCCTCCATCTGGGGACACAACCGTAAATCTTCAGTGTTTCAGGCAATACTTGTAAACGGGATTATGGGACACGCGCTGGAACTGGACGATGTCCATACCCGGTCTAAAACGCATATTGGTGCGGTCGTTCTTCCGGCAGCCTGGACGCTGGCAGAATCCACTGGGGCTGCAGGAAAGGAGTTGCTTGAAGCGGTCATAGCCGGTTACGAAGTCATGGTCAGAATAGGAAAAGGATTCGGAGTGGCAAGCCATAGGCAAAAGGGCTGGCATGTTACCGGTACAGCGGGGACCTTTGGCGCGGCCGCCTCTTGTGCCAAGCTTATGAAACTGAATGAAGAGCAGACAACCAGTGCCCTGGGAATGGCCGGCACTCAGTCCTCAGGGTTGTGGGCCTTCTTGGAAGATGGGGCAAGCTGTAAAAAACTGCACCCCGCCAGAGCAGCAGTTAACGGCTTTGTCGCGGCCTTGATGGCCAAGAGCGGTATGACCGGACCCGAGCATATTCTGGACGCCAAAGACGGCGGCCTCTACCAGGCCACCTCCGACTCTTTCGATATCACAGAGATATGCAGGGATCTGGGTACCAGGTATGAACTGCTCGAGATGGACAAGAAACCCTATCCCTGCTGCAGAAGCACTCATTGTGCGATAGACGCGATCCTGCATCTGCGCAGCAAGCATGATGTCTCGGCAGAAGATGTTGAGTCCATCCTGGTCAGCACATACGATATAGGGGTAAAACAATGCGGAACCCCCAATTATCCCCACACCTCGACTGAGGCTAAATTCAGCACTCCCTACGTGGTGGCTTCGGCTCTTGTGAAAGGAAAAGTCGAACTCAAACAGTTTTCTGAGAAGAGAATAAATGATGACAAATTGATGAAAATCGCAGCCCGGATAAAGGTGGAGGAAGCGGAAAAATTCACCAACAGATACCCGGATCACTGGGGCTGCTCCATCGAGGTAAAATTATTTAACGGGCACGTGTTTGATCATGAAGTTAAGGATGCCTCGGGCAGTGTCTGCAACCCCTTAACCAATGCGCAATCAGAAACTAAATTTAGGGAATTATCTGCTGCTCAACTGGGCAAAGAAAAAAGTAAAACCCTGATGAATGTAATTTTGAATATTGACAGGGAAAAACGTGTGCCCTCTCTGTAATCCTGACTTGTGAGCTATTTGCAAAACGATCTTTGCGCCCAAACTCTGCGTTATGCTCGAAATTTTATCCTCGGAATATCGATCATATGCCTGTGGTAAAATTTCTCGCATGGTTTGATTTTGAACGACAATCTTAGTTTTGCAAAAGGCTCAGTGGGAAGCATAAAATTGGAATTGACATGAACTAATTATTTGCATAGATTAATGTTTACTTATATAGAATATTTAGGACGCTGTGTCTTGTCCACGGAGTGACTCTGTACCAATAAATCCACGAGCGGCTTTTCCGGGGCGCTGTACTCGGAGGGGGAATTTCCCGGGTATGATGAATTGGGGAACACCGGACGAAAGGAAGGTGCTATGGGCGTTGCATTGTTAGGAATGGGCATCTGCGGCTTCACTCCTACGTCGACGGGTTTGTCGTATCGAGAGATGATTGCCAAAGCTGCCAAAATGGCTTACCGGGATGCGGGCGTCACGATAGATCAGATAGACGGTGCCGTATCTGCAGAAGAAGACTTTCCCTCCGGCTATTCGATAGCTGATGAGTATGTTCCCGATCAGCTTGGCATGGTGCGCAAACCAGTGTACACCATCCCGGGTGATTTCATGCATGCGGTTGCCTCCGCAGCCATGCAGATCGAGACCGGACGGTTCGATATCCTGGTCGTCGAGTCCTACAGTAAGGCCTCGAACGTGTTAACCAAGGATGAGATGGTTCGCTTTGCCTTCGACCCGGTCTTCAACCGTTTCGGCCTGTCGCCTCAGTGGCTGGCGGGGCTGGAACTCAATTCTTTTCTTAGTGAAACGGGATACGCGATCGAAGAGGTGGCCGAAGTCGTGGTAAAAAATCGTGGAGCCGCGCTCGCCAACTCGAACGCTCCCTACGGCGACAATTTCTCCGTTGATGACGTTCTTGACTCTCGTCCGGTGTCCCTGCCTCTGACCGAGTTGATGTGCGCCCGCTATGCCGATGGTGCGGTCATCGCAGTGCTGGGTACCGACGAGGCCGCAGACAGGTACTCGAAAAAGCCTGCCTTTATCTCGGGCATCGGCTGGGGGTCGGGTACTTCCATCCTCGAACGCCGCGATCACAGCTTTTCGATCGGCACGGCCATAGCCGCCGAGCGAGCCTGCAAAGAGTCGGGCATCAACAACCCGGCGGAAGAAATCGATGCCTTCTTTGTCTCCGACACCTATGCACATCGACAGCTGATGCATATGGAGGCCATCGGCGTCAACGGCAACCGCAATCCTGTGGTCAACCCGGATGGCGGTGCCCTGGGTGGCGGCGACATGTTTGAAGCTACAGGCGGTGCCCGCCTCTACGAGGCATTCACGCAGCTGCGAGGTGAAGCCGGCAGATGCCAGATAAACGCCGAGCGCTTAATGGTGCAGGCCTGGCGAGGGATCCCCACCGATTCCTGCGTCGTGGCCATATTAGACAAGGAGAGGAGGGCGCTATGAGTAATCGCGTAGCAGTTATTGGCGTGGGTATGACTAAATTCATGCGCCGGGCCCAAGAGGCGCCGGGTGAATTGGCCGCCCAGGCAGTCCGCATGGCCCTGGAAGACGCGGGCCTCGATATCGACGACATAGATGCCGTAACCCTTGGCACTGCCCCTGACGCTTTTGACGGTATCCACATGAAGGGCGAGCACCTGATCGCCGGGGCCGGTGGTTCCAACAAGCCGTATATGCGCCACTTCATCGGCGGCGCCACCGGGGTAATGAGCCCGATTCACGGCTGGATGCACGTGGCCTCAGGCAAGTACAACAGCTGCCTGGTCGTTGCCGAAGAAAAGATGTCTCCCTGCACCCCGCATCCTGCCGGTGCCTTTCTGACCATCTTCGACCGCGTTACCGAACAACCGCTCGAGTTGACCCTGATCCATATCTTCGCCCTGGAGATGGCTCGGTTCATGCACGTGTATGGGTACAGCGAGCGAGACCTGGCTGAGGTTTCGGCGATGATCAAGCGCAACGCGCTGCATCACCCAGCCTCTCAAGTCGCCATGGATCTGAGCGCCGATGATGTGCTCAATTCACCTGTGCTCTCCTGGCCTGTCAAGCGCCTGGATATAAGCCCGACCTCGGACGCCGCCGTTGCCATCATCATGGTCAACGAGCGCCTGGCCCGCACGCTGAAGAAAGCTCCGGTCTTTGTCGAGGGCGTCGGTTTTCGTCTCGAAACCGCCTATTGGTGCACCCGGGACCTCTGTTACCCGGACTATGTCGCCATGGCCGCAAGGGATGCTTACAAGATGGCGGGCATCGTCGACCCGGCGACCGATATTGATTTTTTCGAGCCTTATGATCCTTTCGATTATAAAGCCTTGCACCACCTCAACGCGCTGCTGCTCGACAAGACCGGGCGGACAGTGAGGAATTTGTTCGAAGCGGGCAACCTGAGCCGCGAAGGCAGCC
>JARRLH010000051.1:0-11932 GCA_037387205.1 Desulfofustis sp. | reverse complement strand
TACAGGCTTAACGCGGACCAAATTTGATTAAGTACCATATATTCTTACATGGATTTTTTCATTCCGATCCACATCCAGCAAACGATTGAAGAATTCCGGATCAAGTTATCAGCTACCTTGATTTCGGTAATATGGGCCGTTTGAGTCGTCAAGACCGTGAAGACTTTACGGACTTAGTGCTCTATATGGTTGCTCGAAACGAGCGTAAAGTGACGGAAAGCGTTCTCAAGGTAACGAACCACCATGGAGATATCGATAAAGATGCCTTGAGCCTTGATCTCTCTGAAATGCTGGACAGATATCTCTATCTGCCCCTGAAAGAGCTGGAAGCAGGAAAGATTCTGCAGGATCTGCTTGAATTGGTCTCCCGGCATCGGGTTTATTTTAAACCTAATTTTTATCTGATGATGAAGGCGATGACCACCGTTGAAGGAGTTGGCCGTATTCTCGACCCCGACCTGGAGCTGATCAAGCTGACCCAGCCATTTATGAAGAAAGTCAAATCAGACAGGCTTCGTCTTCATAGGATAGCAGAAGAGGCTGGCCTGACAACTTCAGAATATATTGACCTGCTGCGGGATTTGCCGGAAGAAGTCCGATCTATTTTATCTCAGCTTCGACAGGGCAGGATAAAACTTGAATTTGAGCATCGCGGCTTGGCAAAGCTGAGAGCGGTACTTGATCAGGTGTCTAACAGGATTTCCTTTGCCATTGTGCTGGCCTCACTCGTAATAGGCTCATCTCTGATAATCCTCTCAGGGATTCCGCCGAAGTGGCATGACATACCCATTATCGGTTTGATTGGCTTTCTTCTCGCCGGAATAATGGGTTTCTGGCTCCTGGTGTCGATCCTTCGCCATGGCAGGATGTAAACCTCTTCTTTTCCAACGACCAATGTAAAACCGCCGAGTATGGGGTTGTCTCAGATTATGAAGCTATGGAAGCTAATCGTGGGCATTGTCTTAATGGGTCTATTATCGGCCAGCTGTTCATCTAATAAGGATTGGCGCACTGCGAGCCGTGAGTCATCCGGGACCGCACCTGATCCATTAATCACCGAGGAAGCAGTAATACTGGTTTACGGCGCCGCTGCCTGGGGATGGCGCGGCTGGTTTGCCATCCATACCTGGGTTGCCACCAAGCGGACTGGCGAGGAATTTTATACAGTGTATGACGTGGTCGGCTGGCGAGGCCGTCATAATCAGCCGGTTATGAGAGTCGCCCGGGATATTCCTGATCGGTTTTGGTACGGAGCAAAACCTCGTATCTTAAAAAAATATATGGGAGAAGGAGGGGATGAACTGATAGATGCAATTAGCCAGGCCGCAGAAGATTACCCCTGGAAAAACTCCTATTCTGCCTTTCCCGGGCCCAACAGTAACACCTTTGTTGCCTGGATTGCCAAACACGTGCCAGAACTCGATTTGCATCTTCCTTTTTCTGCCATTGGCAGCGGTTATGTGAACTAAAGAGTTCAGAAATGGATAGTCACCACTGTCAGGCGGAGCTCGAATTCGCGGTCAGGCGGCCATTGAGACCATTAGGCCGGACTAACTGCGGCAGGTGGGGCGGTGTCATTGGTGGCGGAGGAGAATTTTCCATCGCGATCGGGGCACAGGCGGCACAATTTTAGGCAGTCCGCCCGCGTCCTCTAAATGTGAAGGGCGCCTTTAATGGCGGTCCATAAAACGGTGAAAAGAGCTATCCAGGCAAAGAGCCATACCCAAAAAAGGAAATCCCTTTTCTCCTTTAATTCCGGATAAAAATTCTCAGAAAAGGTCTGGGTAAGCGTTGCCATGATCAGGGAGCCGATGAATATGGCGAAAATCGCCATCGTACTCCCCAGTCCAGTAATCAAATTGTCCATTCAAATCTACTAGCTGTTGACTGTTAATAGGATACTGTTGCAGATGTCCCAATCGGAAGCGTCGATACACCAGTATAGCGAAAAGTGAGAACACCGTCAAAACAGACGAACGAAGAAAAAAGTAGAAGCAGCGTCGACGCCATGCCCGGCCTGGAAAGCCAACACTCAGCTGTGCTATTCTTCTGCTTGCTTCCTGCAGATGGCCATCAATGTTATGTCATCATGTTGTTCGGCTTCGCCAATATGGCTCTCAACTGCTTCGACGATTCTGTTGGTGAGGGCGGTTGCTGAACTTACCGGTTTTTCAAGAAGTGAGAACAGTTTTTCAGCGCTATAAAATTCGCCCTCTGAGTTTATCGCATCCGGAACACCATCGGTGTAGCCCAGCAGCAGGGTGCCCGGTTCGAGCACTATGTGCTCGAACCCGAAACGGAGGTGAGGGTCAATGCCGATGGCCGGCCCCGTCGGTTTAAGCAGAGTCTTGACCCCACCGGAGGACTTGAGAACAACAAGAGGTTCATGACCGGCGTTGATATAGCTGAGTGATCCTGTACCCGGGTCAAGAAAGCCAAAACAAAGGGTCGCAAACATAACCAGTTCGCCGTGATTCAGCGCCACATATTCGTTTGTCAGTTGAACAGCTCGTAAGGCACTTGGAGGGGTCTGGTTTGTCGACGGGTTTTCCGAGATGAGGGTGCCCCGGCCACCTGCCGCCGGGACGGCTTGATCGTGTTCATTCTCCGAATCCGCATATTCTGAGAACACTCTTATCAAGCTGCGGAAAAGAGCCATAAAGAGCGCTGCGCCCACGCCCTTATCGCAGACATCGGCAACCACGAAAGCCAGACGACCGCTGGGCAGCTCGAATACGTCATAGAAGTCACCTGATAATTGCCGCGCTTCTTTGAAATAGGTTGAGATTTCCCAACCTGGAATCAGCGGAGACCTGTCGGGGAAAAAGTTTCTCTGGATCTGCCGGCCCTTTTCCAATTCGGCGTTTAAAATGGCAGAGAAGGCTTCTATCTGCTGATAGCTTATGTGCCGTTCTTTTTCCGCTTCCTTGCGACGTCTGATTGCCTCGCTAATTTGCCCAAACATTTGATTGAACGCCGCAATAACATCACCCAACTCGTCACGGCGTTTTACCGTGGTTGAGTAAAAGGGCGGCGGCTGACGGTCATTGCTGATGGCATCTCCGGCTTTAATCAAATCACTTCTGAGTCTCAGAATGGGGGAAACAACAATCGGTTTCAGGGCTATCCACGCCCCGGCCGTGACGAAGATGGAAATGAGAAAAACCAGCCCTGCGATGCGCCAGAAAAACGCATATAATTCATTCGTGACGCCAGATGAGTCCAGCCGGGCAATAAAGATGTATTTGCCCTTCCGGTTCTCGGCCATGACAGCAAAATCGTAGCGGGATAAATCGCGATCGAACCGGTGGGCATTCTTGTCTTTTTTGACTTCAGCTAAGCTTAGCCAGGGTTTCTCTCCAAAAGCTCCGATAACGTCGCCATCACGCTTATAGAGCACTCCCCCATGGATTTTAAGGTATGATTGCAGAAGCTTGATCTTTTCAGCGAGTCCCTCAACTGTTGTCGAAGAGTCCGTAAGTCGCAGTATCAGAGATAACTCTACTGTGGTGATTTCTTTCATATGAGACAAGAGTTCATTCTCTCGTTTCTTTAGAGAAGGGATCAGGATAATGGCCTCAATTACAATCACGCTGAAGAAAACCCACAGCACAATGCGCAGCGATAAAGACGATCGAAGAAATTTGAGCAGCTTGTTTTCTTTTCGCATTGATAATCCTTAGCTTCTGATCTTTTCTTTTATAATAAATGTCAGTGAACTCAAGCAGCTAGCTCTAATCAAGAAAGGCTGTCAATCTCTTGTAAATCACTAGAGGTGTACAGCAGTCCACTATTTCTGAGTAATTATAAGCACTCTCACAATCTCTGGAGACCTCGCCAGGAGCAGGGCCTCTTCCTCTTCCATGACAAGTATATATGCTGGCCTACTCTTCGATCGGAGACTCAAGGTTGTCACTCGAATTACAGCTCACCCGGTGGAGGGAAGGTGAATCGATGCTTACTATATGACAGTAAATTTTTATCGGGAGGAACAAGTCAGTGGCGACGAGGTCTTTAGATTGTCCTGCCGAAATACTAACCATAAACAAGAGTTAAAAGGGTTGCTCAATTTTATGAGGATTCAACCGAAGTCCTTGCAGCAAAGGACGCTTCTCTACGCGATACTGCCCACATTCATATTGCTCATTACGCTGTCGCTCATTGGTTTTCTGTTGGCCAGAAATGTTCTCATTGATCAGTGGGGAGAGACCATTATTTCGAAACTGGGAAGATCGGCTGACCTGATAGAAGCTCAATTAATTGAACCGAAAAAACTGTTGATGCTGCTGCAAAATGACGACAACTCCTTGGTAAATCGCCAATTGATCAATACAATCGCTGATCAAATCGGGGAGTTTGATATTGTCGATGATGTCATCGTTGACTGGCCGGAACGCGCTGCCACAAAAGGCCCATGGGCGGCAGATTATGAGGTTTTGCCGGACCATGGAAAGCAAAGATTTCAATTACGCCGATTTGATATCGGTTCGCCTAGATACGACGA
Source organism: Desulfofustis sp. (assembly GCA_037387205.1). Classification (GTDB taxonomy): domain Bacteria; phylum Desulfobacterota; class Desulfobulbia; order Desulfobulbales; family Desulfocapsaceae; genus JABDQA01. Next base: position 7,428 of record JARRLH010000051.1, on the reverse strand, counting down.
GCGGGTCAAGAATCGCACCATCTCATTGATTTCCGAATTTAAAGGAATGGATGATGAAATTGTTGGCACCATTGAAGTGATAATATCCTTTGATGATCTTTTGGATCATATAGTGAATGCTCCCTGGTGGACGACCAACAAAGCATACCTGCTGGATGGTTCGCATAATGTGCTGATTACCACTGGGGATAAAACCGACCTTGAAGACAACTATCCCATGCGCAGGTATGGCACAGTAAATGATCTCGAGCAAGCCACTATTCGGGCGATTGAAAGTAAAAACTCGGGTACCGTTTTAGGTCCCGGCATCCCCCCGGAGGAGATAAGCGGCTTTTATCGTCTGGATCAAGTTCCCTGGACTCTGGTCGTCACCGCTCCCGGCAAAAAAGTTTTGGAACCAATAATTACTTTGCTTCGCTACTACATAATATCACTTGCTCTCTGTATAGGGCTGATTTTAATATTCATGCGGATGTCGATGAGTCGGGTCACCGAGGGCATCAAGCAGGTCTCTCGTGCGTCAAACGACCTGGCAAGTGGTAATTTCGGCCCACCCCTCGAAGTAATAACTCGCGATGAAATCGGTGAGTTGACAGAAAATTTCAACAAAATGTCCGGTCAGCTCAAACAGCGCCTTGAGCTCAAGAAAAACATAGACCTGGCGCGGGAAGTTCAGCAGAGCTTGCTGCCCCAAAAAGGTCTCAAAGTTAATGGAATTGATATAAGCGGAGCGGCTATTTACTGCGATGAGACCGGTGGAGACTATTTTGATATCCTTGAATTCGGTCAGAGGAACGACAAGATCGGTATCGTGGTGGGTGATGTCGTCGGACACGGCGTCGGGGCCGCCCTGTTGATGACTACTGTTCGCGCCCTGGTGCGAAGCAGTTTTCAGCAATCCGGAACCATTGAAGAGATGATGGACAATGTAAACAGGCTGCTGTATCAAGACACCGTCGCCTCAGGCAGTTTCGTCACTTTGTTCTATCTCGAAATTGACCGGAAGGCGAAGTCGTTACGCTGGGTCCGGGCGGGGCACGATCCGGCCTTTGTGATCAACTGCCGAACAAATGAATATTCGGAGCTGCGAGGAGAGGGCGTCGCCTTAGGCGTGGATCTCGACTATAAATTCACCTGCAACGAACTCCTGCTTTCCGAGGACCCTCAGGCTATTCTACTCTGCAGTGACGGCATCTTTGAAGCCACCAACGAAGCTGGAGAACCGTTTGGCAAACAGCGGGTTTACGAACTATTACAGGGTGTTACTAAACTGGAGTCGGAAAAAGCGGTTAATCGTATAATCGGCGAGATCCAATCTTTCGTTAAGGCCGCACCCATAAATGATGATATCACCATAGTGTTTCTCAGAATCAGCTAGTTCAGCAACCGATTGCCATCACATTTTACGTCTCTTTGCCAGGTGAACGATCATTGCATCGGTCTGAAGCGGACTGGGCAAAATGCTCAGAAGTACCTATTGTTATTTCGGACCAGCTGCCACGAAATCAAGAATTCTGGAGATCTACAGTGAACCACCAGCAAAAGTTGCGAGAAGCAAAGCTCCTGTTCGCGTCCGGCCAGCTTGACAAGAGCATCGAATCCTTCAACCAGGCGGAAGAGCAGGGCAGTGATATCGTCGATACCTGTTTGAGCCGTGGCGCCGCCCTCATGGCGCTGCGCAGGTTTGAGGAGGCGGAGCGTGATTTCTCCAGCGTGCTGGAGGCGGACGGGGACAGCGAGCGGGCCTACTACTTCAGAGGCGTCGCCAGGGCGGCGCTGGGCCAATATCAAGCGGCCATCCTCGATCTCACCCAATCGCTCAGCCGCAACAGCGACCGGGTCATCGCCCGCCTGATCCGCGGACTGGCCTATTCAGAGCTCGGCCAAAGCAATGATGCGGAACGGGACTTCGATTCCGCCGCCGCCTTCTCGGCATCAGAGATGGAGAGTTTCAAGAACGTGTTCGGCGTTATAGACTCGCCGTTCAAGAACACCAAGGCGATGCTGGCGGAGGAAAACGGTTCGTGGAAAAACGTGCTTTCCGATCGCTCGGCCCAGATGCTTCGCACCCTGCTCGACAACTGATTACCTCTCGCCTAGCGGTGGCGTTCCCTGCGCTGATGGTCGTCTAGTAGCGCCCTGCTCAGCCCCGGAAGAGCCTATCCCATGAGTCCTGGAAACCGAATGGTCATTGATTTCAACCTGCCCGATGCTCGTTTATCGTGGCAGATCACATTGGCAGCGCCGTTCCGTAAAAATGATACAAGAATGCGTTTCACCGCATCTACGTGAGAGGAGTTGATTTTGACACCCACGTCTAAAGAGATAACGACACAATGGCGAATCGAGCCGGACCACGAAGTTCTGAAAACTCCGATCGGTACGATCAGAAAAGGTCCGCTGCAGTCCCGGACCTCAATGAAACGCAAGAATTTTTACTTCTTCGATTTTCCAGACTGGGTGAACATCATCGCCCGGACACCCGAGAGCGATATCCTGCTGATCCGCCAGTTCCGCTATGGCACCAAACGAATGGAACTGGAAATCCCCGGAGGTATGATCGACCCGGGCGAAGATCCGGTCGAGGCCGGGTGCCGTGAGCTGCTCGAGGAGACCGGGTTTGGTGGGAAGAAGGCCACACTCATCGGCAGAGTCTGCCCGAACCCGGCGATACAGGGCAACTATTGTTATACGGTTTTGGTCGAAGATGCAGTAAGGACGGCGGAACCACACCCGGACGACATGGAGGAGATCAGCTGGTTCCGCGTTCTGGAGCAGGACATCGACCGCTATATCAGGGACGGACGGATCGAGCACGGACTCGTGCTCAACGCTTTCTCCCACTATGAGCGCTATAAAACCGAACAGGCAGCTCTGGGGAAGTCTGTTCCAGGATGATCAGAAAGTAGCTCCGCCGCTTCACCAGTAAAAAAGTTACCTGGCTTTTGTAGATCCAGGATTCCTGCCGAACAGATGATTTGATTCGAGTCAGACTCTCGATAGTCGATTGTGAAAAAACGATATAAGATTAAGAAATAAAAAGGAAATATTTTTCATTAAAAATCAATTTGTTAGTGATTTTTATGCTGGGTCTCTCAAGCGTTAATCGCCATTTCCCGGATACGAGATCAGTCACTGCATGAGCTTTTCAACGAAGACAACCGATCAACTGATTCGCCCGATCAACGCTTTCGGCTACAAGGTGGATATATACACCTCTGGAGGGCAACTGGTTTTGTATGTGCTCCAGGTCCTCTTCGTTTAGGTCACCCCAGATAATAATGTTTTTTCTTTCTACTATCTTTTTAAACAACCCCATCATCTCCGCAATAGATGGCCCACCGATATCTTTATTAATCTCAATTACTCTAAGCTGCTTCATCTGCAGTAATTCATCGACTATAAAGAACGACGAAGGATGCAGGTGAATGGCCGTATAGTCGTACTCCCTGCAGATATATTCACCGCAGGGGCGCAGCATCTGCCGGAACAGTGAAGGCGACAACAAGGCGGATAAATCCTCCTGATACCAGATGCATTTTCCTGGACACCAGACATTATAGAATCCCATTGACCGGCCGCCATGAAAATCCTTGCAGAGATTCTCTTGTGCTTTTATCACTTTCATGAAGCATTCAGTGACATTGTGCAAAGCTCTGGCGGATTTTTCGGGATGCTGCATCAGTGCCAATACCATTTCCTGCTGCCCTAAAAGACTACCCAACATGTCTGAAGGGCCTCTCATTATGGGCATGCCAACAGGAAACCTGTCAGCGGATAAGGCAACGAGGTGTGTGGTAAATTCAAGGTACTTTGCCAGCCACTCATTTTGCCGGGTCAATTCCACCGGTTCCAGATTCTCGATGGCTGCCCCAGTCGGTTTGGACACGAAACTGGCTTCCATCGCCACTACTTCGCAGCCGAGCATTGCTTCCATCCAGGGGATTCCTGTGTAAGGGGTGCCGACCCAGAAACCATCCTGCTCAACCCGCAATGATTCATTGTACATGCGCTCATAGTCGGCCATGAAAGATGCCACATCAAGCATGCCCGGAGTTATCAGTTTACCTGGCTCAAGCAGGTCCCGGGCACTGCTGTAGTGGCGGCTGAAGAAAAAATCCTCGGCAATTGTTACCGATATGAGCGGTCTTTCCGTATCCTCTCTTCTCCAGTAGCGAGTATGTTTTTCAATCTTATCATCCAGGGAAAAGGTCATTGTATCTCCTCTCGGTACACATGAATTTATTCCCGGCTACTTCAGAAACGGCTCCCCAGAACTGTATTTTTCCACCACTTCCATGTCCAGCGTCAGTCCCAATCCTGGCCTGTCGGGAATGGGCAACATGCCGTCCTCATCGAGCACCCAAGATTCAGCGGCAATCTCATCCACATAGGGAGATCCGGTGAGATACTCAACCAAGTCGGTACCTGCAAACGCCGAGGCCAGCTGCAAATCAGCAGCGAGGCCAACGGCGGTATTCCAGCCGTGAGGGATGAAACGGATACCATTTTCCTCGGCCATCCAACCAATACGTCGTTCTTCACTGATACCGCCGACCTTGGTAACGTCGGGCTGGACGATGTCGAACGCACCGGCTTGCAGCCAGGGCTGAAATGATTGACGGCGAGTAAAAACTTCTCCGCCTGCAATCGGTACGGGGGCGTTCTGCCTCAGAAGGATGTAGTCCTGCAGCGCATCGGGCTGCAAGGGTTCTTCAAACCAGGCCACGTCATAATCGGCAAGCATGCGGGCGGTGCGTAAAGCCCATTTATAGCCATTATTCCAGCCGGCGTCACTGCCTCCGGCATCAACCATCAACAACACATCTGGCCCGATCGCGTCTCGGGCAGCCTTTACAATCTCCTCGTCCAGGGCGTGGCTTTGGCGCCCAAACGGTCCCCAGCCGATTTTAAATGCCCTGAAACCCTGCTCTTTCAATTGCTGAAGATACTCCGCCAGCGCGGTTGGCGCTCGCATCAGTACCGAGGCATACGGCCTGACACGGTCACGGTAGCGACCTCCCAGTAAACGGCCGACAGGTTGACCGGTGGCTTTGCCCAGCAGATCCCACAGGGCAATATCAATACCGCTGATAGTATGTGTTATTGTCCCGCCTCTCCCGAGCCAGAACATATTCTGATGCAGTTTTTCGGAAACACGCTCCGGTTCCAGGCCACTTTCTCCCAGATAGAGGGGCTCCAGCACCGATAATGCACTGTTAACCAGATCATCATTGGTAAAAACACTGCCGAAACCGGTCAACCCCTCATCAGTGATGACACCAATCAATGTATGTACGCAGTCATCTCGTTCCAATTCGTCACTCCACCCTCCTTCAGGTGTTGCGCCACGAAGGCCAATGGCTCGAATTTCCCGAATCTTCACATTTTCCTCCCGCCCGGCTCTACGACTCTGTCTTGAAGTGATTTCTACTGTCTATCCACCGCTACCAAGACAAGAGCTTAACATGAACACGCTCCCAACCGCTCCGTAAATAAGATTTCTGCTGCCAATCCGCCGTGTAAAACCATTTCCTGATTTCCCCGCTGATCCACACTGGTCTCAGACCTCAGCGCTGCCTGCTCACTTGACTCCTAAGTGTACCAGAGCATAAAAAATGTTCTCTGGAAATCTTCACTATTACCAATTGCTTCTCACCTAATCTCAACGGGTGCATCATTGTTCGCTCAGGGCTTCATCGAACCGCACCTTTGGATCTTTTTTACTGAAAATTAAAAGAATTTCGGTCATTCTGAGATAATATAAGAGCCCGCCTAACAGAGATCTCTCGAGGAGATTGAGGATGATTGAGACACAGTAACTGCTTTCATCAGGCGGCAGATAGTGAGCTATTGCAGAAGTGATCTATCAGATGTCGGGCTATTGAATAGCTGCCGGGAAGTTTTGGTAAATTCCTCGCCTCAAACCACTGGGCATCAACAATTTCGTCGTTATCGATACTGATCTCACCGGTTGAATGGGCGGCGGTAAAACCGATCATCAGCGAGTGAGGGAATGGCCAGTTCTGACTTCCGAAATAGTGCATATTCTTCACTTCAACGCCCACTTCTTCCAGAACTTCTCTGCGGATACATTCTTCAAGGCTTTCACCTGGCTCAACAAAACCCGCGAGAACGGAATACATGCCTGCCGGGAAACGGTTCGAGCGGGCGAGCAGAATACGATCTTCTCTGATCACGGACACAATAATTGAGGGGGATAATCGCGGATAGTTCGTTAACCCGCAGCTGGCGCATAGCTTTGCCCTTTCATCGGCCAGTTCGATTGTTGGTTGTCCGCAGCGGCCGCAGAAACGAAAATTTCTGTCCCAGGTGAGAATTTGCTTGGCGAGACTGATTGCCCGGATTTCACTGGAGGAAAATTGGCTGAGAGCATCCCGCAAAGAAATCGATGTTAAAGAGTCGGCCGGCGAGAGGTGGGCAGGAAACTCCAGGGCGTAGCAAAAACGATCATTCCAGGTGCCGATGAAGTGAGATTGTTCAACCTCGAGATTATATGACAGGATATCGATTTCTGAGGGAATCCAATAGTGGTCGTGGCGGTACCCAACTACTATTTGCTGATCCTTGATAAGGAAATACAAGGGATAGGGGGCTCCTGTTTCAGCAGGAGGTTTTATTTTTGGGATGAATTCCATAAATTGCCTTCCTCCACATTTGTGCTACGCTCACTTTAACAAGCGGCCAATTTTATTCATTTAATGCATAATGATCATCATTACCAACTATACTACTGAGCCATTTGCAAAACGATCTTTTCGCCCAAACTTTGCGTTATGCTCAAAATTTTATCCTCGGAATATCAATCATATGCCTGTAATAAAATTTCTCGCATGGTTTGATTTTGAACGACAATCTTAGTTTTGCAAAAGGCTCTACTGTAAGGCTTTTAAATCGGCAGGAACTGTAGCGACGTGACATGAAAGAGGGCAGCCAACCAGCACGCATCACCCTTCTCGACGGGGGAATGGGGCGGGAACTCCTGAGGCTGGGCGCTCCGTTTCGACAACCGGAGTGGTCCGCCTTAGCGCTGATGGAGGCTCCTGCGCTGGTGAGGAAAGCGCACGAATCTTTTGCGGCGGCGGGGTGTGATATCCTCACAACCAGCAATTATGCCGTTGTTCCCTTTCATTTGGGTGAGAAACGCTTTTTTGCCAGCGGAGCAGACCTGGCCGCTGTCGCCGGTCAGATTGCCCGGGAAGTGGCAGCGAAGCGGGGAACCACGGTTGCCGGGTCACTGCCGCCGCTTTTTGGATCGTACCGGCCCGATCTATTCATTCCTGAGCGGGCTCCGGAAATCCTGAACATACTTGTTGAGGCACTCGAACCTTATGTTGACTTCTGGCTCGCCGAAACAACGAGTTCCGTGGATGAAGCTCAGGCGGTGGCAGAAGCTCTTGGCAATGA
>JARRLH010000050.1:0-16337 GCA_037387205.1 Desulfofustis sp. | reverse complement strand
ACCGAGTGTATCGCTCCAATTCTTGCGCAGGCAAGCAGGCTGATTACCAGCTCCGGAATCATCGGCAGATAGACCGCCACCCGGTCGCCTTTTTGCACCCCTTTTTTCTTCAGCACATTGGCGCATCGGCAGACCTCGTCGAGCAGCTGCCGGTAGGTATAGGTACGGACTTCATCTTCGGGCTCCCCTTGCCAGATCAAGGCGATTTTTTCACCTTTTCCATGTTCGACATGGCGATCCAGGCAATTATAGGAAACATTGAGAGTGGCCCCGTCAAACCAGCGGATTTCCGGTTTATAAAGATCGGCGTCAAGCACCGACCGCCAGGGAGTATACCAGCTCACCAGCTCTTCGGCCCGCTCCTGCCAGTAGCCCTCCAGATCCTCGATGGAACGGTCGTAGGTACTTTGATACTGGGCTATATCATTTATCCAGGCGTGCTGGCTGCCTTCGCTCGGCGGCTCGAAATATCGGTCCTCGCTTAACAGACTGGTTATTTTTTCGTCAACTTCACTCATTGAAGTCTCCACCTGAAATCTGGCTGCTGGACAGTGCAAACGGTAAAATTCAAAATGACCCCGAACAATTTCCAAATCAATTTTAACTATAATATCAATATATCTGATATAAGCAAGAATTCTTATCCTTTTCCACCGTCACTCCAAAAACCACGTTATCAAGCACGCTCAACAAATATATATTATTAATAAATACAAATAGTTGAAGAAGAAGCCTTGGGGTTGACCAAAAAGTTCTTTACAGTTTATTACTTGAAAATTAAATTAAACGCTGAAATAACTGAGATAGTTTTCCTTGGGAAACCAGTACTTTTGCTTCAAGATAATGGCGTGCGAGAAATTCTGCCGCAGGCAGAAGTGAGTCCGAGGTTAAGATTTCGAGCACAACTAGATATCTGCTAAAAGGGCCGTTTCCGGATGGGAACCAGGCTAAGAGGGAGCCGTCATGCAAGAAGACTTGAAAGAAGACATGAAAGATGAACAGATCGAGGTCATATCCAAACTGCTCAAGTCGATGTCCCACCCGATCCGGCTCAAAATTCTCTGCCTGCTTCAGGAAGAAGAGATGTCGGTGGGAGACATTAGGGAGCAGGTGAAGACCACCAACGCAAACGTCTCCCAACACTTGAACATTCTCAGAAGTCAGGGCATTATTGACTTCCGTAAAGACGCCAATTTCATTTACAACAGAATTACCGATCAGCGCATCCTTGAACTAATCCAGAAGATGCGGCATCTTTTCTGTCCCGACCTTTAAACTGCAAGTGAACCGATTACCTAACAGATAAACTCAACCATCCGAGTAGTACCATGATCATTAATGACTGGATTCACGCAATCGCCGGCTCTTTCATTCTCGCAAGCCTCGCTTTGGGTGTTGAGGCCAGCCCGATTTTTCATAGTAAATACTGGCTGTTATTCACTGCCTTCGTGGGGCTCAACCTGCTGCAGTTCGGTTTTTCAAAAAAGTGTCCCATGGGCCTGATCCTCAAAGCCCTGGGCATACCCGAGAGCAGGCAGCAAAACTAGTCGTTTACCATTTTCGCACCGCAGGATAGCTGCCAGCAGCAGTCCCGTTCAGCGCAGGTTTCCTGTCTGGTGAAACAATCCTGGTGCCCCTCTTTGAGCTGCACCGCCTGGATCAGTTCCGCCATTTTCAGCCCCTTGGTTTCGATATCGAGCCGCCGCGCCTTGGTCCTGGCTAGCGCAAACAAGGGGGAACCTTTCAATAGTTTCTGCTTTTTCATATCTTCCTCTTACTTGAATTTAGTTTTTCATGTTGCCTGCGTATCATCAGTCACTGCTGATGAGATTTTCAGAAAGCGCCGCCCCGCTGAGTACCCGGCCACCGTAACCGTCGTTTTCCAGAGATTGGTATGCAACTGAATTCCATGGCCTAAATCGGCAGAATATGCATTTCTTCCCTGACAGGATGACTGCCCCTGAGCAGGAGCCCGTTGCGACCATCGATCGAGACCTCGTCGCCAAACTCGATCCGGTGGCCGTTTACCTCGGCGTGGCTCTCATAGACGCGAAGCTGTTTGCAGCCGACCACACAGGTCTTCTCCAACCGCACCGCCACCACCGAGGCGTGCGAGGTCTGGCCGCCGCGGGAGGTAAGCAGCCCATCGGTCAACGAAATGATGGTGATGTCTTCGGGAACGGTGTCCTGGCGGATCAGGATGAGCGGCGTCTCCGGCTCTCTGGCCCGCAGCAGGGCGATGTCCTCACTGGTAAACACCGCTTTGCCCGCCAGTGCCGAGCCTGACACGCCAATACCCTTGGCAAGCGTCGATTGATCCAGGTCCGGTGATTCCACAAACACGTTGAGGAGCTCTTTCTGCTTGATGGTAATCATGTCACGGGTCTGCAGAATGTAAAGATCCTCGGAATCGGGGCCTTCGAAGGTGAACTCGATTTCCTGGGGGCTCCAGCGTTTGTCATAGACCAGTTCCCTGGAAATGGAAAGAAGCTGCTGGTAAATCTCGGGGAATCTGATTTCCAGGGTTTCATCCCGGGAGCGGCCGTCGATCCCTGCCTGTTCGATGGAAATCGGATAGGAGGTCACCAGTCCGGAGACAATATCCTCTCCCTGATCCTGGTAGGCGTAATCACCCCAGAGAGCCACCCGCTGTACTTTACGATACGGATGGGCCGTGAACAGCACGCCGGAACCGGAGCCTTCACTGCGGTTGCCGAATACCATGGCCTGGACAATGACCGCCGTGCCCCAGGATGGAGAAACATCCATGATCCGACGGTAATCGATGGATTTCTGGTTGTCCCACGAGTCCAGCACCATCTCGATGGCGCCGATCAACTGGAGCCAGGGATCGTCGGGAATGCCGAGTCCCCGCCGCCGCACCAGCTTCTGGTAATTCAGGGCCAGCTCTTTCATCTGCGCAGCGGTGAACTGGCGCTTAAGGACGACCTGGTGGCGCGCCTTGGCCTCGTCCATCAATTCCTGAAAATCTTCCCTCTCGACCCCGGAAATCATGGCCCAGGACTGCAGAAAACGTCGATAGTTGTCCCAGGCAAAATATTCGTTGCCGTGGGCGTTGATGAATTCCTGCACCAGATCTTCATTCTGGCCGACGTTGTGGACCGTGGCCATCATTCCCGGCATGGAGATGGCACTGCCGCTGCGTACCGAGAGCAGCAGCGGCTTCTCGTAAGAACCGAACACCTTGCCGGTCTGCTCCTCGATATCGGTCAAAGCTTTTCTGATCTGCTGCATGAATTCCTGCCTGGCCTTGGAGAATCCGAAAATTACCTCGCGGCAGCGGAACACCTCGGTGGTGATGACGAAGGCAGGCGGTATCTGCTTATGTTCCTCCGTCAGGGTTATCAGGTTGAACCCTTTATTGCCGAGATGGATGAGGTCGTGGGTATAGGGATTGACCCGGTCAAGCAGCGAGATCGCGTTCTCGGGGTTGTAGGTCATCAGCAGATCGAGCGTTCTCTCATCCAGCACTTCCCGTTGACTCTCGAGGGTTTGAATGATCCGCAGAATGAAATTGTCCAGATGCTGGAGCCCGAACGCCGAGGCAATGAGGTCTCTTAAAAAGCCCTCGGAAATCGAGTGGACGGTGTTGCCCATCTCCGACTCGTTCCACAGCGTCTTGTAGCGCGGCAGCAGATTGTTGCCGCCGATCTGGGGGATGATCAGCGACAGGTTCTTCTGATGAATATTGGTGTAGTAGGCATAAATAACGTCTTTTACGCCCTCCGACAGACCGCGGAAAATATCGAGGTACTGAGTGTAGGAAAAACGTCTGATTTTGAGAGAGCTGACCAGCAGGGCCAGGTAGGTGTCAAGTTTTCGGGAGGCGATGCCCTCGATCTGCAGGGCCCTGCGATAGACTTTAAGGCACCTGGTGATCGAGTAAAACGTCGCCTTGGTGATAAAGGATAGATTTACCGTGGCCGGCAGTAGCTCCAAATAGATGTTGGCCAGATTCTCCAGCCGAAAGGTAAGCGACAGGCTGTCGAATTTCTTTTCCCGGTAGCGACCGTAGACTGACGGAATGTCGACCGCGATGTGCCGTTTGTAATAGATATCCTCACGGGCCTCGAAGTGCTCGTCGGAGAGGATGATTTCCTTGAGATTCTCCAGGGCGTCCAGCGTTGCTTCGAGGATGCCGAAGGTGTCTCTGGCGTCGATTTTGTCCAGCAGAGGCTCCATCTCCGGAAAGCCTTCGGCTGCTGCCTGTTTGAGTTCGGAGCGCAGCTCCTGGAAGCCCAGATTGTATTTTTTATGAATCAGCCTGAACATCCTGACCAGCAACAGGAAACGGCGTCGTTCCTGGGGCTTGCAATCCTGCTGCTCATCAACGAAAGAGGTGAGCATCTTCTGACCGACCTGAAAGACGTCGTCGATCTGGAACAACTCGAACCGCTCGAAGACCCGGTTGACCAGCAGGTTCTGATGGTCCACGAAAACGCCGGTATCACCAATCTGGGTAAACACTTCGGCGGGAATAAAGGGGCCCAGCTGTCGTTTATCCCTGGTTTTCCAGAACATGAAGATGGCCCGGATGAAGTCGACGATCAGGTTCGAACTCTCGACGTGACTCTGCTTCCTCAGAAAATGGATGAGCACGTCCTTGCGCCGGTGAATCTCGTCGAGCTCGGTGGAGACATCGCGGAGCTCGCCTTCGGCCCCGATCTCGTTGAAAAAGACGGGCATCAGTTTGGTAAACTGTTTGGTCAGGTTGTAGATCGGTTCGATGGGCTGGTTCAGCAGCTCGGTGATGTCTCGCTGAAAAAGATCGGTGTCCTTGACGCAGGTGCCGGTCAGTTTCAGATGTATTATCAGGGCCGAAAAGAGTGTCCCGCACCATTTCGGCTCCTGCATGATCAGGTTCAGCCAAACCCTGATATTGTTCAGGTGGGCGGGGTTGATGATCGGCTGCCAATCCTCGTCGACGCCGGATACATTGGCGGGTTGAAAACCGAAGCGCACGACCCCCCAGAGAAAGGCCTCCACCATCCTGCTGTTGCCCCGTTTGAATACTTCGCCGCCCAAAACCTGGATACATTGCAGCGAAGTGTGGGGGTACTTGCGCACGTTCGCCTTGAGCAGCTCGAAAGTGGTCAGCAGAAATTCCTCTATTTCTTCAAAGCTCTGCCGCCGCACCAGGATAACCAGGCTGGAGTTGATTTCCCGCAGCGTCTCCTCGTGGATGAGATGAAGCCCCTTGGTGTCCATGATCTTGAACATGAAGAGCAGCTTCAGGTTTTCCGCAGGATGGGCGGATTCACCCTCTGTCGGAGGTGCGGTCAGAGCCGGGTCGGCGATCTGGCCGAGATAACCGGGAATTTCCTTGTAGATCCGCACTATTTCTAGGTGTGAGGGCAACGCCAGCAGGCTGGAGAGGGCGGATGCTGAATCAGCTTCTCCACCGATGAGCTCGAGTTCACGGCGATGCTCCTGCAGCGCTTGATGGGAGATCCTGGCGAAGGTATCCCCGCCCGGCAGACCCGAGAGTCCGGAAGGATTGTGCTGGGCAATCCAGGATAAGGGATCATCCTCCTGGAGCCAGTAGTCATAATTTATCTGCAGAACCAGCCGGAGCAGGCGGGCGGGCGATTGATAGTCCCAATCGATCGCCAGTCGTTCGATCTGAGAGCGGAGCCTGGTGATTACCCGCTTGACCGATTGGCGGCCGTGGATCAGATGAATCAACACCTCTTCATCCCCTGTTCCCAGCTCGATGAAACGGTCGAAAGTGTCGTTGATTTGCTGCTCGAAAGCAGCCAGGTCGTTACCATTGAGCTGGCTGGTGAGCTTGTCTATCCAGTCCCAGTGAGCCTCGAAAATACGGGAGAGCAGCCCGCTGTTCTTGAGCGAATCTCGGGCGGCCTCGAAAAAGAGACCGGAAAAGAGGGAGAAGGCTTCGGGCCCGCAGCCGGTCTTGATGTAGTGCTGGAAATTTTTCAGCACAAAACTCCTGAGCAGCGGCAGGATGATGTTCCAGTTACGGTAGGGATGGCAGATTTCGTAGAGGAGGTTTTCGAGCCGGGTGTGGATACCCCGGTACTTTTCCACCACCTCCAGCAGCCTCATCAGATCCGGACGGATTTCCACATGTTCAGCCGTCTCAAGAAGATTTGCCTTGAGAGCGTCCGACTCGATGCTGCGCTGGCTGACCGTATTCATCTGAGCTCAGTGTGAAGAAGCGCCTATCCCTAGCCCGGTTCCCGTCCCGGCGGACAGGATGAGGCAGGTTACCATTAAGGCTATACCGGTTGGCGCGATTCCATATGCAGAATCAAATCGAGCATCCGGTTGGAATAGCCCCACTCATTATCGTACCAGCTCATGACCTTGACCGTTTTGCCGATGACCTTGGTGCACTGGCCGTCAACGATGGAGGAGCGCGGATCACCCTGAAAATCAATTGACACCAGCGGCAGTTCGGTATAGCCGAGATAACGGTTTGCCGCCTCGCTCAGGGCCTGGTTTACCTCGGCAACGGTGGTCTCTTTTTCAACCTCCATAACCGCATCGACCACCGAAACGGTGGGAGTCGGCACCCGCACCGCCAGACCGTCGAATTTTCCTTTCAGCTCCGGAATGACCAATGAGACTGCGGCAGCGGCACCAGTCTTGGTTGGGATCATCGATAACGCCGCGGCCCGCGCCCTGCGCAGATCGGAGTGGGGAAAATCGAGCAGCCGCTGATCCCCGGTATAGGCATGCACGGTGGTCATCAGTCCCCTCTCAATGCCAAAATTATCAAGAATTACCTTGGCCATCGGAGCCAGACAATTGGTCGTGCAGGAAGCATTGGAGACGATGTGGTGGGTGGTCGGATCATACTCGTCCTCGTTCACCCCCATGACAAAAGTCTTCACATTTCCCTTGGCCGGGGCCGAGATAACTACTTTCTTGGCTCCACCGTCAATGTGGGCCCCTGCCGAATCAGCGTCACGAAAGATTCCGGTACACTCGGCCACGTAATCGACCCCGAGATCTCCCCACCTGATATCGGCAGGATTCTTGTGACTGGAGACGGCAATAGCCTTGCCGTCGACAACGATGCCGTTGTCATCGCTGCTCACTTCGACCCTGGCGGTTCCCATGACCGAGTCGTATTTGAGCAGGTGGGCGAGGGTTGCGTTATCAGTGAGGTCGTTTATGCCCACGACCTCGATATCGGCAAAGGCCTGGTCCTCACCGATGGCTCTGAAAATATTTCGGCCGATGCGGCCAAAACCGTTGATGCCTATGCGTACTGTCATTGTCTTTCTCCTTTTGTCTTATATTCTGAACGGGAGTTCCCATCTGGCATGGCAGGGGAACCGGCTCATAATTTTTTATCCGCCCTGCATGTTTTATAAAGTTGCACATAGTCCTGCATGACCCGTTTCCAGGTATGCTGGTCTTGTATTTTCTCCAGCGCCGCCGCCTGCATTTCCCTGATCCGCGGTCTATCTGAAAACGCAGCGAGCGCCCGATGCAGCGCCTCGCACAGGTTTTCCGGGCTGTTCTCCCGGTAGGCGAAGCCGGTCACTCCATCCACCACTTTTACCAGGCCGCCTATATGATGGACAATCGGCAGATTCCCGAACAACTGGGCTATGTAGTCGGTCAGACCGCACGGTTCGTAGCGTGACGGAATAACAAAAAAATCCCCGGCGGCGTAAATCTGGTTGGCCAGCTGTGGGTTGTAGGCCCGCAGAAAACAGAGCTGACCCTGATAACGCGAGTCCCGGGCCACCGCCGCCAGTGACTGTTCAAGCTTCTCCGAGCCGCTGCCCAGGCACACCACCGAAGCCTCGACCTCGTCGTCCAGGAAGAGTTGCACAGCTTCGATCAGAATATCGACGCCTTTCTGTTCGCTGAGCCGGCCGATAAAGCTAAACAGCGGTCGGGCAGAATCCTCACTCAGAAAACCGATGCGCTCCTCATCGTCACCAGGCGGCTGGCTGAGCTCGGCCAGCAGCGCCTCTTTACAGAGCTCTTTTCCGCTCAGCTCCTCAGCCGTTCCGCCCACTTTGAAGCCGGCGGCTAGGTCCATTTTCTGAGGATCTGCCGGGTTGAATGCCTCGTCGTCGATACCATTGGTGATACCGACGATGACGACACCGCTGTCGAGAAGTCGATGACCGAGCCAACCGGTCAAGTAGTCGGCATCCGTCTGCTGCAGCTCATGGGCATAGTTCTCACTTACCGTGCTGATGGCGGCATACGGCGCCGCGGCGAGAAACGGATCGAAACTGTGCTCGAGCAAAGAATTCTGAATCACCCGCCGGGGCAGACCGGTGATGGCCTGCACAAAGGGCAGATCGGAAACCTCCTGGTGGTAGCCCACTCCGGCATTATGAATGGTCACCAGCGGGGCAGAGTCACGGAAATAATTCCGATAACCGCTGCACTCCCTGATGAGGGCTGGAACAATGGCGGTATGACCGTCGTGGCAATGGATGATCTGCGGTTTCTCATCCAGCAGCATGAGCAAATCAAGACCGGACTTCTGCAGCAGAACATTCATGGCAAAATAGTCCAGGTGCCCCTGCCCCATGACTTTCCAGGGCTCGCGCCGGGATTCCTCCCTGGTATAGGTGTACACCCCCTGTTTCTCGAGAAAGCGCTGGGCCTCCAGCAGATAGATATGAACTCTGTCCTGAACCCCGTGCCAGACCCCGACTCTCTCCCTGCGCTCCAGGTCGGCATAATCCATGGCCACATCGAATTCCAGGAATCTGTCAGGATAAAGGGGATCCCGCAGCCTGGTAAAACCGAGGAGTTCGGGCTCCATGAATCCGTAGCAGGGCAGCACCACGCTGACTTTCCTGTTGTTCCAGCGGGCCAGGGACGTGGCCAACTGGGAAACCACGTCTTTCACCCCACCGGCGCCGGCGAGACGGCCGTACTCACGGCTGAACATCCATACCGAAGTTATCGACTGTTGTTCCGACGCTTTCATATCACTCGTGTTCCCTGCCGGGGAAACCACTTTAATGCGAGCCTTTTGCAAAACTAAGATTGTCGTTCAAAATCAAACCATGCGAGAAATTTCACCACAGGCATATGATTGATATTCCGAGGATAAAATTTTGAGCATAACGCAGAGTTTGGGCGAAAAGATCGTTTTGCAAATGGTTCATGCTATAATATTTTTCACTAAATAGGGCGTATCAACCTAACGGTGAATAACTCATACGGGGAGACACTGCCTGCTTCAACTGAACTAACTATCGTTTCTATCCCGAATCTGTCAAGACAGCCGCTGACGATTGGCTTGAGATCGGTGGCTGCCTTGTCCGCAATCCCGCGCCACTACCGCTGCAGACTCACCAGTCGATGCTCAGGGGATAATCTGCGAAGGTCACCATAGAACAATTCACTGCAAATAGCAATTTGAACGCTTCTTTAACGACTCGGCGTCCAGGGAATCCAGGCCGCCCTGCATTGACGCCCCAGACTCCAGTCTCTATAGTATGCGCATCCCACCAACCAGACAACTTGCGGAGAAACGACTATGAAGAGCGGTTATGTAGTGGTGAAAACATCTAAAACCATGGAACTTGTCGATATTACCGAGTTGCTGTCCAGAGAACTCAAGAACTGTGCCATCGACCAGGGTGTCTGCCTGCTGTTCAACCCGCACACCACCGCCGGACTGACAATCAATGAGGGAGCCGATCCTGCCGTCAGGGTCGACATAGTTGACGGTTTTCGGAAAATGGTGCCGCTGGCTCATCCTTTCAAGCATATGGAAGGCAATTCACCGGCCCACATCATGGCCAGCCTGATGGGCTCCTCGCTCAGCATCGCCATCGACAACGGCGAATTCACCCTCGGTACCTGGCAAAAAATCTTTTTCTGCGAATTTGATGGCCCCCGAACCAGAAAAGTGCACTATCATCTGCTCACTGAGATATGAGCGACTATTCCTCCTCTCCCCCAGATCCTGGGGCCATCTGTTTTGGGCTCAGTCCTGAACTCGACCGGCAATCGTGTGCCGCCTACCTGCGATTGCTGGGGCGGATTGAGCTGGCCCAGACACTTTCGTCACGACTCTCACCCCGGGAAATCGAGGAATTGATCGACTTGATCAGCAGCCTGATGAGAAAACATCTCTCCGCGCCCGAGTATCATTCGCTCTTCCTCAATGAGCAGCACCCCCAACCTAATCTGGATGACCAATGAACAAGACCCACCTGTATGATTTGAGAGGTTTTCTTGATCTGCTTAGAGATGAAAACGACCTGCTGGTCATCGAGGAAGAAGTTGACCCCTTTCTGGAGATCGCTGAGATCCACCGCCGAGTGATTTACAAGCAGGGCCCTGCGCTCCTGTTCACCACGGTCAAAAACTCCGCCTTTCCGGTAGTAACCAATCTCTTCGGTACTGCCAGGAGACTGGACCTGGCATTTGGCAGCAAGCCTCAAGAGTTCGTCAGAGATATCGTCAATCTGGCGGAAACGATCATGCCCCCCACACCGGCAAAATTATGGCAGAACCGTAAACTCTTCCTGGACGCCACCAAGATTGGCCTAAAGAACATCAGGAGCGCCCCGATTCTGGAAAACTGCCAGCAACCCGCCAGATTGAGCAGTCTGCCAATGCTTACCTCCTGGCACAGCGACGGCGGACCTTTTGTCACCCTGCCACTGGTTTATACCGAGCACCCGGTGAACGGCAGCCACAACCTGGGCATGTACCGGATTCAGAGGCACAGCGACACTACCACCGGAATTCACTGGCAGATTCATAAGGGCGGCGGCTATCACTATTTCGAGGCGGAGAAACGCAACGAACCCTTGCCGCTCACCCTCTACATAGGCGGACCGCCTGCCCTGATGCTGTCGGCCATCGCCCCTCTGCCCGAGGATATTCCCGAATTGATGCTCACGTCCCTGCTGCTGGGCTCCAAACTGCCCATGGTCCAGGACCCCCGCGGCGGACATCGCCTGGTAGCGCATGCCGAATTCGCCGTCAAAGGCATGGTGCCCCCGGGGCTGCGCCATCCCGAGGGTCCCTTTGGGGACCATTATGGCTATAATTCACTGGAACACGACTACCCGATCTTTCAAGTTTCCCACCTCTACCACCGCAGCGATGCCATCTATCCGGCTACCGTGGTGGGCAGACCGCGGCAGGAGGATTTTTTCATCGGCGACTACCTCCAGGATCTGCTCTCACCTCTGTTTCCACTGGTGATGAAAGGGGTCAGAGAACTCAAGACCTATGGCGAAACCGGGTTCCATTGTCTTGCTGCAGCGCGGGTTGCCGATCGCTATCCCCGGGAGGCCTTTGCTGCCGGGTTGAGAATTTTGGGTGAGGGTCAGCTGTCGCTGACCAAATTTCTGATCATCACCGACGGCACAGTCGATATCACCGATTTCAAGGCGCTCTGGACCCATGTCCTCGAACGGGTCAACTGGGAGCGTGATCTGTTCGTCTTCGCCAATGTCTCCCAAGATACCCTCGATTACACCGGTCCCTCGGTTAATAAGGGTTCCAAGGCCATGCTCATGGGCCTGGGGCCCGGCAAGCTCAGGACCCTGCCCGCCTCCTTCAGCGGCAGCCTGCCTTCCGGCTGCGACAAGCCAGTCGCTTTTCTCCCCGGGACCCTGGTGGTGCAGGGGACCCCCTACGAAGAGGATGAGGGGCTGCCGGCCAGACTGGCCTCCTCCCCCGAACTCCAGGATTGGCAGGTGGTGCTTCTGGTGGACGACAGTGGGGAGGCCACCGTTTCCATGCAGGACGACGATGGACATCACGGCGACCGTGCTGCCGGCGGGGCCTTACCAGAACGACGCTGAGGTTGCATCCGACTGCAGAAATTTCTCGCTGAGTGCGGGGTGGCCTCGCGCAGAAAAGCAGAGCAGCTGATCAGCCGTGGAGCGGTCAGTGTCGATGGCAGAACCATTACCGAGATGGGCTGCAAAATCGATCCGAAGCGGCAGGAGGTCCGCTATCAGGGAAGACTCATACAGCCTAAGGCCAAGTGGACCTATATACTGCTGAACAAACCCAAGGGCTATGTCACCACCATGTCCGATCCCCAGGGCCGGCCCATAGTCACCTCTCTGCTCAAAGATCTCGACACCAGGTTGTTTCCGGTGGGCCGCCTTGATATCGATAGCGAGGGCGCCTTGCTGCTCACCGACGACGGCGCGCTGGCCCACAAAATCCTGCACCCGAGCCACGAGAGCACCAAGACCTACGAAGTGGTGGTCAAGGGGATTGTCAGCCAGGGGAAAATCAGAAAACTGGAACAGGGTATCGAAATCGAGGGTAAAAAGACCTGGCCGGCAAAAATATCCCAGGTGAAAAAACAGGGTTCGGCCTGCCGTCTGGAGATCTCCATCCATGAAGGCCGCAAGCGTCAGGTGCGAAGAATGTTCGAAGCAATCGGCCACCCGGTAATCAACCTCAAGAGAACAGCTTACGGCAAACTCCAGCTCGGTTCCCTGAAAAGCGGTGCCTATCGTTTCCTTACACCAGAAGATATGAAAAAAGTTCTGTTGTAGCTTTTTTCTTTACAAAACCCTAATTAGCTGATTAAATTTAGATAGTTACGCAATCACTACAAGTCTGTCGGAAATTGGTTGAGCTGCTAAATGTCTGTTATTTTTGCAGAAAAAACAGCTTTGCGCTTGCAATTACAACCATTTGAATTTATTCTTGATTTAGTTTTGATCGAGTGGGGCGTTTGGGTGCAGAAAACCCTGATAAGGCATAGACCATTGCAGACAGGAGTATCCACATGAACAAATCGGAATTGATTGAGGCTTTGGCTCAGGACATCGGGATTCCTCATCGAGAAGCTGCAGCGATTACCAATACGGTGATCGACACCATGACGGAAGCCCTTGCTCGTGGTGAAAGTATTGAAATCAGGGGATTCGGAAGTTTCGTCATCAAACAGTACGGCTCCTACGAGGGACGCAATCCCAAAACCGGCAGGAAAATAAAAGTCAGTCCCAAAAAACTTCCATTTTTCAAAGTGGGTAAAGATTTACGCGAGCAGGTGAATAGAAAAAAAGCGTAGCAGTTCCACTCTCGCGGCCCCGCTTTTCGCCTCCTCATACTATCCTGCCTACCAGGTCATAGGTTTGCGCTTCGGTGATTTCCACCGCGACAATCTGACCGGAGCGCGTCTCCCCCTCGTTAATCAATACGCAGCCATCGATATCGGGCGCCTGATATCTGGTTCGGCCTTCCAGCAGCAAGTCCGATTCCCGGCTCACCCCTTCTATGAGAACCGGTTCAACCGTGTTGACAAAGCGCTTCAGCCGACGTTGGGAAATTTCCGACTGGAGAGCGAGGATGCGTTCAAGTCGGGCCTGCGTTTCCTCTTCTTCGACCTGGGCGCTGAGTTTTTGCGCCGCGCTGCCCTCCTCGTTGGCGTAGCCAAACACACCGACATGATCGAGTTCGTGTTCGCGCAGAAAGGATTCCACCACCCTGACATCTTCTTCAGTTTCGCCGGGAAAGCCGAGCAGCAAGGTGGTGCGCAGCGCCGCGTTGGGTATTCTTCTTCTTATCTCGGCAACGAGATCGACCACCTCCTCGCCACTGTAGCGCCGGTTCATCGCCCTGAGAATTCTCGTGCTGACATGCTGCACAGGGATGTCGAGATAGGGAACCACTCTGGAGTTGCCGCCTATGATATCGAGCAGCTCATGACTTACCGTAGATGGATAAAGATAGAGCAGCCGAATCCAGTCTACTGAAGTTTCATCGAGCAGCCTGACAACCAGTGACTCGAGCCGCCGTTCACCATAAAGGTCGGTGCCGTAGGCGGTCAGGTCCTGGGCCACCAGCGACAGTTCTCTGACCCCACCGGCCGTCAGTGCCCTGGCCTCCTCCACCAGATCTTCCTCGGACCGGCTTCTGAGCCTGCCCCGAATCGATGGAATCAGGCAATAGGAACAGCGATTGTCGCAGCCCTCGGTAATTTTCAGCCAGGCTCTGAAAAATGGCGTGGACCGCCTGCGCGGCAGAGCTGAAGTCATCAGGTACGGATCGGCAATAATCAATGACTCACTCTGCTTTCCGCCGATGAGACGATCCAGCAGGGTTGCCATCTGCACCACACCCTCGGTACCGACGAATAGATCGACCTCTTCCAGTTCCGCTTCGAGCTTTTCCCGGTAGCGCTGCACCAGGCAGCCGATGACGACCAGCTTTTTATCGGGATCGGATGACTTGTAGGCTGCCAGCCGGAGGATTTCCTCGATACTCTCCTCCACCGCCGGCTGGATAAAGCCGCAGGTATTGATCAGCAGTACGGCAGCCTCTGCAGGGTGCTCTACTCCCTGCCAGCCACCCTCTTCCAAGAGCCCGTACACCACTTCGCTGTCAACGAGATTTTTCGGACAGCCGAGACTGACCAGATGAAAGCTCCGATTCATTTCTTCTGTTCCTTGGCCCGACCATGGGAGATTATTTTGTCAATCAACTCGCGGCTCGATTTGTCAAACTCAGTTGATCCGAATCCGGGCTTCCAGTTCTTTGTCCAGAGCATATCAGACACCACGAAAAGCGCGCCGAGGCTGATGCCTCGAAAGGCCGCGACCGTGCACAGGGCACTGAATTCCATATCGATGCCGAGCACGCCATATTTTTCCTGTAGGCTCAGTAACTCGGACCTTCGTTCCCGATACGGGGCATCGGTCGACCAGATGGCGCCCCGGCGCCAGCCACCCCAGTGGCGGCTGGCAAACTCCTCGAGATTGCAGGTTGCCGCAGTCCCCGGAAGCGAAAGTTTCTCTGCTGAATAATAGCCTGACACTCCTTCGCCACACACTGCCGAGTCGGCCAGGACAATATCACCGATCGACCATGAGGGGTCAAGCGACCCGCAGCAGCTTACCAGCCAGACTTCCCGGACGCCAAGGACGATAAGCTTTTCCAGCACCAGAACCGCAGCCGCTGCGCCGAGGGCGGGTCCGGCGAGAACCAGAGTCTTCTGGTCGTCAACCAGCAGGGTGGTCTGGTAGAGAGTCCTGCGCTCGCCGACATGGGGGCTGAAACTGTCCAGGGCATAGTCAGCCTCCGACGGGTTGGCGACCAGCAGCGCCCGCGCCGGCAGCATCTTCTCCTTTCTTCCCCGCCGGGGCTCTATGAGCAGGTCCGCTCCTGTCATGATCGAAAACTAAGGTAACGATAGTATGGGGACATCCGTGATGAGTAAATGTATCACCGCGTAAGTTTCCACCAGTGTCAGTGCTTACTTGAATACAAGAAACACCAATCTAATCATAAGTCAGTGATGACAAAAAGAAAGGGCCGCAGAATTCTCTGCGGCCCTTTACTGCACCCTGCCGGGTGCGAAATTCGAGACTCTTGCTACATCAGTGGATTAGCGTAAAGCAGGATCAGCGAAATAACAAGTCCGTAAATAGCGACTGACTCGGCCAAAGCCATACCGAGAATCATGAACACCATCAGTTTCGGCTGAACTTCTGGATTACGGGCCAGACCGGTGGTGGCGCCCTGACCGACCAGGCCGATACCGATACCGGCGCCAATTGCGGCAAGACCGATGGAGAGTCCAGCGCCGAGACAGATCAATGCTAATTGCAGATTACCTTCCATTTTGTTTTCTCCTTGTCAAAGTTAGTTTAATTTGGCCTTCTTCCTTTCTATCTGTAAACGATCAAACAAAGACAGCTATGCCTGATTATCAATGCGCATGTTCCTGGGCCTGACCGAAATAGACCACGGCCAGCAGGACAAACACCATCGCCTGGACCAGAGAGACCAGCACGCCCAGCAGCATGATCGGCAGCGGCGCGAAAAAGGCACCTGCCAGCATGAAAAGAATGCCAAGCAGAGTCTCTTTGGCCATGATGTTGCCAAACAAACGAATAGAGAGTGAGATCAGACGGGCCAGGTTACTGATGATTTCGATGGGCAGCATCAGCGGTACCAGCCACCACATGGGCCCCATGAAGTGCTTGTAATAACTGAGTCCATGTTCACGGATACCGATGAAATGATGACTCACCCAGACGATGATGGTCAGCGCCAGCGTGGTGTTTAAACTGGATGTCGGCGACATGAAGCCGGGGATCAGGCCAATCAGGTTAGCCACGGCGATGTAGAGCCCGAATGTGGTGAGCATGGGAAAGAACTGATCGGTCAGTTTTCTGCCCATATTCTCGGCAAAAAAATTGTCCAAACCGCCGATAACGATTTCCCAGAAATTCTGACCTTTGCCCGGTACCATTTCAAGATTGCTCACGGTCAGCTTGGCCACGAAGAACAGAAAAGCCATGACCAGCCAGGTGTAGGTCATATAGGGTGCGCATATCTGTTCCAGGAAGGTGTGCCCCACCGGCCCATGCGGT
>JARRLH010000049.1:0-12013 GCA_037387205.1 Desulfofustis sp. | reverse complement strand
GGTGCAACAGTGTGTGTCTGCTGTACTGTTACCATCCTGCCGCAATGGGAGCATCCTCTTATCATGATGTGGGTTTTTCCATAAGCGGGATGCTCATTCTTCCTCATTGAGATAAATTACCTGTTTAAATTCAGGATATTATCAAATCACAAAGGACGACGAAAAGCGGCAGGGAAAAGACGCTTGACATAGACCTGATGTCTGATATATTAGGGATCAGCAGCTCGTCTATTCCCAGACCCAGCTTTTTCGGGACACGGCTCCAGGGGGAACGCATCGGGTAATTTCTCAGGCTTTATCTCTTTCATAAAAACCAAGCACAGGAGTTTATACTATGTCATCACACGAGCAAAACTTCAAAATTCGAAATTTTATTCACGGCGAATGGGTGGAAGAGAGTGACGTCGAGATGGTACCTCTTTACAACCCCTCCACGGGCGAGCAGATAGGCGAAGTGCCGCTGTCTTCTGAAAAATCTTCAATCGAGTCCATAGACTCGGCCTATTCGGCCTATGATTCCTGGAGAAAATTGCCCCTGTCCAAGCGGATGTCCTACATTTTCGATCTCAGGCAGACGATCATAGACCAGGAAGAAGATCTGGCCGTTGCCATCGCCGTCGATCAGGCAAAACATATCAGCGAGGCCCGGGGCGAGATCCGGCGGATCATTGAGATAATCGAGACCACCTGCTCGGTTCCCACCCTGCTGCAGGGTGAAAACCTCCAGGGGATCTCGGCCAATATCAACGGCCGGGTGGTCAAGGAGCCCCTGGGCGTGTTTGGGGGGGTGTCCCCTTTTAATTTTCCAGCCCTGGTGTTCGCCTGGTTCGTTCCCTTTGCCATTGCAGTCGGCAACACTTTCATCTATAAACCCTCGACCCAGTCACCGCTCTTCATGCAGAAAATTGGTGATATCTTCAATACCATCGGTCTTCCCCAAGGCGTCGTAAATATTATCCATGGGAACCGCACCATTCCAGGCACTTGGTACGAGAATCCCAAGATGAGCGGAGTCTGCCTGGTCGGTTCGACCCCCACTGCAAAAAAGATGGCTGAGGCCTGCGGACGCGGTGGCAAACGAAGCATGCTGCTCGGCGGGGCGAAAAATATCCTCGTCGCCATGGAAGATCTGCAGCCGGACGTCTTTATAGACAATTTCATCCATTCCTGTTTCGGCTCAGCAGGCCAGCGCTGCCTGGCGGGGTCGATTGTTGCGGCCGTGCCCGAAATCTACGATTCTCTTCTGGAGAGAATGATCGAAGCAGGCAAAGGGATCGTGACCGGCGATGCCCTTGACCCGGATGTCTACATGGGTCCGGTTATCTCTGCTGCAGCGAAAAAGAAGATCGAAGAATACATAGAAATCGGCATCAAGGAAGGATCCAACCTGGTCCTGGACGGCCGTAATCCTGAACTGCCCGAGAAAAATAAGAACGGCTATTTCGTGGCGCCAACCATTTTCGAGGGTGTTACGCCGTGCCGCACCATCGCCAAGGAAGAAATCTTCGGCCCGGTTGTATCCGTGATGAAAATCCGGGATCTCGACGATGTCCTCGACATCATTCGGGCTCAACCTTTTGGCAACGGGGCTTGTATTTTTACCCAGAACCAGTATTACACCGAAAAGTTCATCTCGGAAGCCAATGCCGGTATGGTCGGTGTTAATGTCGGCGTCTGCGCTCCCCATCCTTATCTGCCCTTTGGCGGGATCAAAGACTCCCACCTCGGAACAAATAAAGTCCAGGGCAAAGACGGGATTGACTTTTTTGTCCAGAACAAGATTGCCACCATCCGGGTTGCGCCTCCGACGGGCCATTACAGCAGCGCTGCGGCAGAAGAGGGCGTGGTAGCGAAAGAAAAGGCCGCGGTGCGGAGCTGCGTCGCTTCGTAAGTGCCCGCCGGAAACGAGGGAGATTGTGAGCGCAATTAAACGGGGTGAGAATTAGACGGGAGGGGGTTTTCAAAAATTGCCGGGGGACAAAATCTGTTATAGCGGAAATCGCACGGGTGTGGTTTCCTACATTTTCTCCAAGCAAGAAGTCATATGCCTATACCTTGACCCACGGGCTCGAGCACACCTCTCGCGGGCCCGGACACTGAAGGACGAACTGAGGAGAAGACGTGAGTATTGAGCTGATCACCTTCCTTTATTTTGTGACCCTGTTTCTGGGATTGTTCCTCGGCCTGCCTGTTGCACTTGGCCTGGGCGGCACCGCCGTCATCTTCGCCGCGATTTATGAGCCCCGATCCCTGCTGGCTATCCCCAGCGCCTTCTTTTACACGCCCTGGAACCAGGTGCTCGTCACCGTGCCGCTCTTTTTGTTCATGGGCAGCCTGATCCGCTTCTCCGGCATTGCCGAGGCCGCCTACGATGCAGTCTATAAACTCATCGGCCACATCCACGGCGGCCTGGCCATGGGAACAGTGGTGGTGTGCACGATCTTCGCGGCAATCACCGGCATTACCCCACCGGCGACCATTACCATGGGCCAGATCGCCTACCCGTCGATGATGAAATACAAGTATAAAAAAGCGATCGCCATCGGCTCCATCGGCTCCGGGGGGGCGCTTGGAGCGCTTATTCCCCCCAGTGTGCCTTTTATCTTCTATGGACTGCTGGCCAAAGTTTCGATCGGCGGCCTCTTTCTGGGCGGCGTGCTGCCGGGCCTGATGCTGGCTTTCTTTTACATCACCTACATCGGTATCCGCTGCAAACTGCAACCCCACATCGGCCCGGCCATACCGGACGACGAGCAGTTTTCCGTCGGGGAAAAGATGCGGGCGCTGTTGAACATCTGGCCCTTTCTGGTCTTGATCTTCATGGTGCTTGGCGCCATCTGGGGCGGGATTGCGACGCCGTCGGAAGCCGCCGCCTTCGGCGCTACCGGTGCCCTGCTGATCAATATCATTTACCGCAAACTCACCTGGAAGGTACTGAAGAACGCGCTGGAGACCACCATCAAGCTCAGCGGCATGGGGTTTTGGATCCTGATCGGCGCCAACATCTACCTGAACATCTTCAACTCGCTGGGCTGCCAGGAGCTGGTCACGACGATGGTCCTCGGCATGCCGGGCGGGGAAACCGGCATCATACTAATGATGATGTTCATCGTGCTGCTGCTCGGCATGGTCATGGACGACTGGGCCATCATCATGCTCTGCACCCCTCTCTACGTGCCGATCCTTAATGAACTGGGAGTGGACAAGCTGTGGTTCGGCGTGTTGTTCATCGTCAACATCCAGGTCGCCTACCTCACTCCGCCGTTTGGTTTCGTGCTGTTCTGGATCAAGAGTGTGATGCCTCCTGACGTGACCATGGGGGATATCTACCGGTCGGTTGGACCATTTATTCTCCTGCAGTTGCTTGGCCTCGCCCTGATCTTTATGTTCCCGCAGATCGGCACCTGGCTGCCAAGCCTGATGAATTGATACGTTCAGGGGGACAAAAGTAATGAAAACGCTTATTGTATGCTCACATTAACCATCGGTTGGAGAGTAATATGAGTTTGTGGCAGAGATACGAAAAGGCGATCGACTTGATTTCGGCAGTGTTGGGAAGAATCGGCTGGGTTCTGATTCTCTACTGCACTTTAGCCGGGGTGACCGATGTCTTCCTGCGCTATGTCCTGAACTCACCGTCGCTGTGGATTGCCCCGACCGTTCAGGCGGCCCTGGTGCTGATGGCCTGCACCGGCGGCGTTTATGCGCTCAACGCCGACGCCTTTGTGAAGCTTGATTTGTTTTACGCAAACTTCTCACCACGGATGAAAGCGATCTGCGACATTTGCACCAGTTCGCTGACCTTTCTTTTCCTGTCAGTTCTGATCTGGAAAGGCTATCAAGCGGCGAAGATGTCGATTATGCTCAAACAGGTAACGCCGGACGCGATCCCTATTCCGATCTACCCGATCAAAACGCTGATTCCGATCACTGCGGTCATTATCACGCTTGTGGTGATAAAAAAATTAGGCAATGATATCAATACATTGATAAATCCGGGTAAGCGCCCGCCAAAACCCTGAAATTGAATGTGGAAACGGGATTTTTCCCCGCTTCCAGACCACAGAGAAAGCAGAGGGACCCAAACGCTGGATACCATGGCTTTCTCACCAAGAACAAACAGCAATACCAGGAGGTAGAGACTATGAAGAAACTGTCGTATGGATTGGCTGCAGCAGTGCTTGCCTGCAGCATGCTGGTGCAACCGATGAGCGCGAGCGCCCAAGAAGCCTATGGAAAGCCGGACAAGGTCACCAAATGGGTATTCCAGCCGTGTTTTGATTCATCGGATGCCGGCTGGGCCAATGGCATCGTGCCCTGGATCAAGATGGTCGAGGAAGCTACCGAGGGTACCATAAAGATTGAACTCCAGCCTGCCGGGGCGATTACCAGCGGTTCTGAGGCCTTTGGAGCAACCAGTGCCGGGATGATCGACGTCTATGCCGGTTGGGCCACCGTGTATGGCGGTGACATGCCCGAAGGCATGTTGGCCTTCGGCCTGGCCATGGGAGCCAACAACTGGCGTGATGCCTGGGCGGCCATGTGGGGCGACCCGAAATATCGAATTGGCGATCTGGTGCAGGCCGCGGCCAACGACCGCAATCTGCAGTGGGTGGGCTGGACCGATCAGGGTCCTAACGCCATGTTCACCAATTTCCCGGTTAACAAGATGGAAGACCTGGCCGGCAAGAAGATGCGTGCCGGCGGGCCCCATGCCCTTTTCCATGAGTCTATGGGCGGCGCTCCTGTAGCCATGGGTGCCGGTGACATCTACACCGCCATCAAGCTGGGCACCATCGACGGTACCTACTGGGATACCGGCGGCATCGACGACATGGCCTTTCATGAAGTCATCAAATATGCCATTCAGCCCGGCTGGTGTCCGGCCCAGCACCAGGAGATTTACGTCAATTTGGATAAATGGAAAGCATTGAACCAGTGGCAGCGCGACCGCATCAACGAAGTGTTCATGTCTTCCTACTTCGAAACCAGCCGTATGCATGCTGAAGGCGTCGAGGAAGCCCTGGAAATACTGAAGAAGGCCGGCGGCGAGGTCATCTACATGTCCGAGGACGAGCTCAAGCGCATGCGTGAAAAGGCGATCACCGATATCTGGCCGAAAGTCGCGGAAAAATCCGAACGCAACGCCAAGGGTGTCGAACTGTGGAAACAGTTTCTGATGGACATTGGTGAGCTGTAAACAGCCGTGAACGTTAATTGATTTTTATCGGGCTGTTTCGACACTAGGCGGGTCTGTACTTCCTCCAAGGGAAGCGCGGACTCGCCTTTGACTTTCAAGCGACAAATTTCCCTCTCTCCAGAATCACCATCTCTGAGCTGCTAATCGAACAACATGGCTAATCGTCCGCGGGTAAGCGGCACCGGATGATTGTTCAGCCGCTCGAGGTTAACCCCGCCGATTATCAAGGCATAATCCCCGGCATCCTTGATTCCAAAACTGGCAAATTCTGTTTTCAGGCCGATCGATTCCATCAGGCGATACCAGCAGTCAGTGCAGGCAGCTGCGTTTTTGCAGCCGAACATGGTGTACAAATCATCCATGATCTGACCGAAGTAGACCGATCCGCGCCTATCTATCGAGTGCTCTCGATTTTCTTCATTAATAGCGAAAAACCTGCCCAGTATCAGGGCCACTGCATGGCCGTGCGGAATTCCGTAATGGCTCGTCAAACTGTAGGAGAGTGCATGTGGAGCGGTCGTCTTGGTAATATTTATTGCCTGGCCCGCATAATGAGCGCCAAGCGCCATTTCCCGCCTTGCCGCCTTGCTGCCTGTGAGCACGGAATTTTCAAGGGAGGCAAGAATGGACTTGATTGCTTTTGAACCAAAGTACCTGCTTCGTGTGGTCGAATGAATCGACCAGTATGATTCAACTCCCTGGCATAATGCGTCCATGCCGCTGACCGCACTTTGATAAGGTCCCGTGTTGTAAGTCAATTCGGCATCGACAATCACGAAATCGGGCAGCATATAGCGGTGCGCAACCGAGAACTTCCGGCCGTGAATGTACACCACGGCAAAATGAGTTGCCTCACTGCCTGTTCCTGATGTGGTGGGGATGGCTGCAAGCGGAACGCCCTTGGCGGTGATGCTCGATTTTTCTACAATTGCTGTATAGTCTTCATCGGGTTGGGCCGACAGGATCGTGACCAGCTTACCCATGTCAATGACGCTGCCGCCGCCGACTGCAACGACGAGATCAGGCCGGAAGGAACGCAGGAGGTTGACGCCTCGACCCACATCCTCCAGCCGCGGATTGACCTCAAACTCACTGAAGCGCTCGATGTCCAGCTGTGCCAGGTGTCGATACAGGGCCGCCTCGGCTCCGCTTGAAGTGAAGGAGTGCTTCCCCGTGACAAGTAGAATTTTCCGTGCATTGAGGCCAGCGGCTATATTCTTGATGGAGCTGATACTTCCGCTCCCCAGAATTTCTGCTTGCATGCTATCAGGCTCAGCTGGAAGAAGCTCCCTTAACTCAGTTATAGAACTGCGAGGGAGATTCCTGTAACGAATAAAACGTAAAAAACTACCGGAGAAAATGCTGCGAATAGATAGCTGCCCGGTTATTTATCAACCCCATAGAAGGAGTAGATAAAATCCTTCTGGACTGCAAACGACCAGTGCACGTCCTGGAGAATTCTCCCCGCACCATCCCCGTCACCCTGTTTCAGGCAAGCGATAACTTGTCCGTGTTCTTCACAGTTTCTCAACTCCCACTCGCTAATATAGTTCTGCCGGGGAAAATCGTAGAGGCGATGCTTTATGGGCAGGATGAATTTTTTCAGGGGTTCGTTGTCCGAGATCTCCAGATAAACGTTGTGAAACTTCAGATTGGTTGAAAAGAGTTTTGAGAAATCACCTTTTTTGATGTCCGAGATGATCGTTTCGTTCAGTTCTTCCAGCCTGTCGATATGGCGTGGGGTGATTTTGTCGATGCAGTTCGAAACAATAAATGCCTCCACCAGTCCGATGGCGTCGTAGGCATTTTTAACATCTTCGATCTGCAGTTTTTTTACCCGAACGCCTCTTCTTGGAAGAATCTCCACAAACCCTTCGAGCTCCAGGTGAATCAAGGCATCCCTCAGGGGGGTTTTGCTGATACCCAGCTGCTTGGCAATATCTCCTATATGGATGGTTGAACCAGGGACCAGATGCCCCTGGTTCATCTGCCTTCTCAGGTAGGAGTATACCTGTTCGCTTAAAGATGAAAACTCCAGTTTTTCATCCATCTCACTGGTCCTTTTTGTTCTGATAAAGCCTCGTGCTACAGAAAGGTCTCGATGGGAGTGTACGGGAGATCGAAGGCATCGGCGACGGCTTTATAGGTAATCTTGCCGTTGACCACATTGGCGCCGAGCTTAATCTCCTTGTTTTCCTGCATCGCTTTTTTCCAGCCCTTGTTGGCTATTTCTATTGCGTAGGGCAGGGTTGCATTGGTCAGCGCCCGCGCGGATGTCCGGGCAACCGCGCCAGGCATATTAGCAACGCAGTAATGAATAACCCCATCAACCTCGTAGGTCGGGTCGTCGTGGGTTGTCGGTCTAGAGGTTTCAAAGCAGCCCCCCTGGTCGATGGCAACATCAACGATCACCGAACCCTTCTTCATTTCTTTGAGCATATCCCGGGTGAGCAGTTTGGGAGCTTTGGCCCCCGCAACCAGCACTGCTCCGATAACCACATCGGCCTCTTTAACCAGTTCCCTCAGAACGGTTGGATTGGACATAACCGGAAAGCAGTTTGCCGGCATCACATCGTCAAGATAGGCGAGTCTCTGCAGGTTGGTGTCGAGCACGTACACCTTGGCACCGAGCCCACAGGCCATCTTGGCGGCATTGATCCCGACGACGCCGCCGCCGATTACCACAACGGTGCCGGGGGCAACACCGGTCACCCCGCCGAGCAGGATCCCCCTTCCTCCCTGGGGCATTTCAATATATTTGGCGGCTTCCTGGGCTGCCATGCGACCGGCAACCTCGCTCATCGGCACCAGCAGCGGCAGGGAACCGTTGTCCTTTTCAATGGTCTCATAAGCAATTGCCACTGACTTGCTCTTGACGAGAGCGTGGGTCTGCTGTTCATCTGCGGCCAGGTGCAGATAGGTGAAGACTATCTGGCCTTCTCTGATCATATCGTATTCGGACGGCTGCGGTTCCTTGACGTGCATGACCATATCCGATTTCTGAAAGATCTCGGCAGGCGTGTCAACGCTAGCGGCTCCCGCGGCAATGTATTCTGCATCAGGATATCCGGCACCTTCACCTGCAGCTTTTTCCACGAGCACCTCATGGCCGTTGCTGATCATGGAGATGACCCCGGCAGGTGTCATGCTTACACGCTTTTCTGCGACTTTGATTTCTTTTAATATGCCGACAATCATTATTATGCCTCCTGCTTATTTGAATGTTTTCTCGATAGCGGCACTCACCGCTGAGACTACCGTATCAACCTGATCTTTGGTAATGATGAGACACGGGGCAAAGTTCATGACGTTGTTGAGTCCGTGAAAGCTCGAGTTTGTTCTCCCGGCAATTACCCCCTGGGCGAGGAGGTTGGCCATAAGTGCCGCCATCTGGGCTTCGGTGACCGGCTCCTTGGTGGCCTTGTCCGTGACGAATTCGATGCCGGCGAACAGCCCCTGGCCCCTGACATCGCCAACGCTGTCAAAGTGCTCCAGACCCTTTAGTTTCTCCAGCAGGTACTCGCCCACCACCCTGCTGTTCTCGACAAGGTCTTCATCTTCTATGATCCTGGTGCTCTCCAAGGCAGCGGTCATCGGGGCGGTGCAGCCGCCATAGGTACTGATATCCCTGAAATAGTTGAGCCGTGTTTCGGGGTCCGACGGATCACAGAGAAACAGGTCGTAGATTTTTTGTTTGACCACCGTTGCCGAAAGGGCCTCGTACGAACTGGCCAGCCCCTTCGCCATGGTTATGATGTCCGGGTCAACGTCGAAATGCTCATGTCCCCAGAATTTACCGGTCCTGCCGAAGCCGCAGACAACCTCGTCAATGATCAGCCAGACGTCGTATTTTTTGCATATTTCCTGAAGTATCGGAAAATACTCGGGCACCGGTTTCAAAATCCCGCCACCGGCTGTAATAGGCTCCACGATGAGGCCGCCGACGGTCTCCGGTCCCTCCTCGAGAATGATATCTTCAACTTTGCGGGCGCATTCGATATTGCATTCGCCATAGGTCTTGTCGTAGGGACAGCGGTAGCAGCAACAGTGAGGAAACTCCACGAACCCATCCAGAAAGGGCCCATAATCCTCTTTGCGCTGGGCCTGCCCAGTCGAGCTCATCGCGCCAAAGGTGCAGCCATGATAATCACGATCCCGGTACATAATCTTATATTTGCCCTTGCGCTCCGGGCTGATCCGTGAGGCCTGCCGAACAAGCTTGAAGGCTTTTTCGTTGGCTTCAGATCCGGAATTGGAAAAATAAACTTTGTCATGGCGCGGTAGTTTTTCTAACAGTTTCTGGGCAAACTTGATCGCTGGGATTGTTCCGTAAGCACCTGCGAAATAGGGCATTTTTTTCATCTGGGCGCAGACCGCCTCGGCAATCGAGTCCCGGCCGTAGCCGACCATGACGCTCCACACGCCACCGGAGGT
Organism: Desulfofustis sp.; assembly: GCA_037387205.1. Classification (GTDB taxonomy): domain Bacteria; phylum Desulfobacterota; class Desulfobulbia; order Desulfobulbales; family Desulfocapsaceae; genus JABDQA01. The sequence goes on along the minus strand of JARRLH010000049.1, from coordinate 2,379 downwards.
AACGTCGAGGTATTCGTTACCTCTAATGTCAGTGACCATCAGTCCCTTGCCCTCGACAATCACCATTTGCTCCTGCATCTGAAAAAGCTTGTGCGGCTTCAGGTGATGCCAGAGGCAGTTCTTGTCCGCGGCAACCATTTCCTCGGTGTCATATTCCAGCACGTTGTCTGTTTTCATGAGTATCTTCCTCCAATTTGCCACTGTTATAGTGCTATTATTACCGCCTTCAAGTGATGCCGCTACATGCTTTAGAGATCAGATTATGATGTACAGGCCGTTCACCTTCTCCTCAGCTTACAGTATTCAATCTGATGTCCCCAGACCGCAGCCTAAACTTTCTGGGCCCGCATATCAGCCGCATCAATGCCCGCAACTTTCACCGGTGCTTTCATGGCGTCACGACGGAAGGGCTCTCCCAGTTCCTGATTGAGCAGAATTTCGATGAAGGTGGTTTTACCTTCTTCCATCTGGGCCTTGACGGCCGTCTTCAGAGCTTCGCTTACCTCCTCCATTGTGGTTGCCTGAACACCATTAACGCCGCAGGCCTTGGCGATGTCGGCATAGGAAACCTGGGTATCGAGTTCAGTGCCGACGAAATTGTCGTCAAACCACAAGGTGGTGTTGCGTTTCTCCGCACCCCACTGGTAATTGCGAAAGATCACCATGGTGATCGCCGGCCAGTTGTCCCGGCCGCAGGCGGTCATTTCGTTCATTGAAATACCAAAAGCTCCATCTCCGGCGAATCCGACAACCGGGACATCGGGCCGGGCCACTTTAGCGCCGCAGATAGCAGGGAAGCCATAACCGCAGGGGCCAAACAGACCGGGAGCCAGATATTTCCTGGTTTTCTCAAAAGTTGGGTAGGCATTGCCAATGGCACAGGCATTACCGATGTCAGATGAGATGATGGCATCTTTGGGCAGAACTTCCATGATAGCACGCCAGGCCATACGAGACGATATTTTGCCCGGCTCACGATCGCGGGCGCGCTCATTCCAGGTTGTTCCGGGATCATCTTCTTCATGATCCATCGAAGCCAGTTCGGCGACCCAGGCTGACTTGGTCTTGGCGATCAATGCCTTGCGCTCTTCACGGCCAGTATCTCCGGCATTCCCGGGCAACTGCTCGAGGATGGAGGCTGCAACTTTTTTGGCGTCGCCGACTATGCCTACCGTTACCGGTTTGGTCAGCCCTATGCGGTCGGGATTAATTTCAACCTGGATAATTTCTGCATTTTCAGGCCAGTAATTTATATGGCCGTAACTCGGTAGCGTGGAGAAAGGATTCAAGCGCGTGCCCAGAGCCAGAACCACATCCGCCTTGGCGATCAGATCCATTGCCGCTTTTGAACCGTTGTACCCAAGCGGTCCGGCGTAGAGCGGGTGACTGCCTGGAAAGGCATCATTGTGCTGATAGCCGCAGCATACCGGAGCATCGAGTTTTTCGGCCAGGGCAATGGTCTCCTTGACCGCATCACCGAGAACAACGCCGGCGCCGTTCAGGATAACAGGGAAAGAGGCACTGGCCAGTACTTCCGCCGCCCGGGCAATTGCTTCCTCGCCGCCTGAAGGCCTCTCGAATTCGACTACTGCCGGGAGCTGGATGTCAATTACCTGGGTCCATATATCACGCGGAACATTGATCTGAGCCGGGGCAGAGGCTCGTTTCGCTTTCATGATAACCCGGTTCAGGACCTCTGCTATCCTCGACGGATCGCGCACTTCTTCCTGATAGGCGACCATATCCTTGAATACAGCCATCTGCTCGACTTCCTGGAACCCGCCCTGGCCTATCGTTTTATTTGCTGCCTGCGGTGTTACCAGAAGCAAAGGAGTATGGTTCCAATACGCCGTCTTGACAGGGGTTACAAAATTAGTAATACCTGGTCCGTTCTGGGCGACCATCATGGACATCTTACCGGAAGCCCGGCTGAAGCCGTCGGCCATCATCCCCGCGTTACATTCGTGCGCGCAGTCCCAAAAGGTGATCCCGGCCTGGGGAAACAGATCAGAGATCGGCATCATCGCCGACCCGATAATACCAAAAGCGTTGTCTATACCATGCATTTGCAGAACTTTTATAAATGCCTCTTCGGTGGTCATTTTCATCGCAGCCATTTTCAACCTCCACTGTTTTGATTGTAGTTTGGTTCTTTTGCAGAAGGGAATCGGGTCAGCATCATTCCACCGGATAATTTACCTTCCTAAGGTATCTGATACATCACACATCAGTAGCCTGTCAAGCAAATTCTGCGCAACATTTCTAAATTCTCAAGAAGAGGAAACAGTCTGGCTTGCGTCACCCGGGCGACAGGGGAAAAAAGCGTTTTATATCAGGTATATAAATTATCCTGGTCCGGGTCATGCTGCAGGCCTGAAT
>JARRLH010000048.1:0-12084 GCA_037387205.1 Desulfofustis sp. | reverse complement strand
GCCTGTTGCGGACAGCGACGTGGTCCTCAGATTCGAAAACGGCGCTGCGGCCCTGGTTGCGGGCAACGCGGGAAATGGGCGTGTGCTTTTCTTTGCCTCCTCCCTAGACCCTGAGTGGAACAATTTCCCTCGTCAGGTGATGTATCTGCCTCTGCTGCATGAAGCCATGCGCTTTCTGGCCGGCAGCCAGATGCGCAAGAGTGTTTACCAGGTTGGAGAGTTCGTGCCCTTCCCTGTTGCACCAGGGGGAGCAGCACGGATTATAGCGCCGCAGGGCGAAGCTACCCTCCTGCGCCACACACCCGCGGGTCCCACATTTTATCAGTCAACCGATCAACCGGGCTTCTACGAGGTACGATCGGGAAAATATTCGAGCAGTTTTGCAGTGAATGCAGCCGCTCAAGAGTCTGACCTTACAACCATTGGCGTGGCTGACATTGAAACAAGGATGACCAATTCTGAAATACAGAAAGAAGCATCTTCTGCAGAGCAGATCTCACCGTTGAAGGTTCAACTGGAAAAATCTCAGCAATCATGGTGGTGGATTCTGCTCGGGGTTCTTGGGCTGGGTATTGTTGAAATCTTTTTAGCAAACCGCACGTACCGCTGATGCGCTTCTCAGTGGGTACCTATTGGTAATGAACGAGCCATTTGCAAAACGATCTTTGCGCCCAAACTCTGCGTTATGCTCAAAATTTTATCCTCGGAATATCAATCATATGCCTGAGGTAAAATTTCTCGCATGGTTTGATTTTGAACGACAATCTTAGTTTTGCAAAAGGCTCGAACTATGGGACTTTATGAGATCAAAATGAATTCGCCAACAACCATAGAGGAACTGCGCCAGACCATCAGAAAAGTAAGGCAGCGCCGCAGCCTGATTCTGCATGTTCAGCATATCAGCTGGAGTCTGGCAATTCTGGCTGCCGTGTTCATCTTTTTCGTTATTCTGAAAATGACCGTGCCTCTTCCGAGCTTCGCCAACATGCTTCTCTTCTTTCTTTTGGGGGGCACGATTGGACTGTTGTGTTGGCAGTATGCTCGAGCGGTGCACCGTTTCGGCAGTGATGATCGGCGTCTGGCACACTACATTGATGAGCGCATACCGAGTCTTGAACAACGCCTTATTACCTCCATGGAGTTGTATGAAAAGCAGGGAACGGATTCGGCTTCCCAGCTGGCGGAATCGCTATGGCTAGATACGCTCACCCATGTTCACAGCGGCAATGTTCAGCAGGTGACGAGCAGCCGGCCGGCTTGGTATGCAGCAGCAGCAGTCCTTGCCCTTGTCTGTTTACTGGCCGGAGCGCTCTGGAATTCGACACGATTTTCAGGAGCGGCGCGGCAGGTGGCCTGGCCCTGGTCGATCCCGGCTGCAGATGTAATGACCTCTGAAAGCTTCAGGATTTCCCCGGGGGATATTCTCATACGGCGCGGCAACGATGTGGCCATCGCGGCGGCCATAGAAAATGGCACCGCGAAAAATGTCTATCTTCACCTTCGTGAAAATGCATCGGAATGGAAGCGAGTTCCCATGCGGATCGACGAAACGACCTCCGACCACCTCTATTATCTGCCCGAAGTTACCACTGACATCTCCTACTATGTCAACAGCGGTGCTGCCAGATCCAGAGAATACAGCATCAAAGTCTATGATCTGACCAGAGTTGAAACCATCGATATACATTACCTCTATCCGGAATACACCGGCATAGAAGACAAAGCAGAAAAAAATGGCGGCGACATCATCGCGCCTGCAGGAACCGAGGTTCAGTTGCGGATAACCTTCAATGGCCCCATACAGAAAAGTATGCTGAAATTTGAGGATGGCACGACCGTCGATTTAAGCCATGCGGATAATGTTGCCACCGGCGAATTTATTGTGGCAAAAGACGGTACATATATTGTTGACGCCTTTGATCAGCAGGGCAGACATATCGAAAACCCGATGGAATACCTGATCCGTGCCACTCCGGATCTTCCTCCAGAGATATCGGTTAACATGCCTGGCAGGGATCTCAAGGTAATGGCTCTGGAAGAAGTCAGTATCGACGTCTCGGCCAGAGATGATTTTGGTATCACCAAACTCGCTTTGAACTACAACGTTGCCGGCACCTTCGAGCACAAGGTCAATTTTCTCAATGCTGAATCAACTGCCGCCCCTTCGGCTGTGGACAGAAGAACAATAATCTACCTGGAAGATCTGCAGGTGTCGCCTGGAGATTTTATCGCTTATTTCCTGACGGCTGAGGACAATAACAGCGACAGCCCTTCCGAGGTTCTATCCGATATCTATTTCCTGGAAGTCATCAGCACCGACGAAGAATTTCTGCGCAGTTCCGGTCAGGGCGGAGGCGGTGGACAGTTTGGCCAGCAGCAACAGCCGAGCGCTTTGCTTGAGAACCAGAAAAACATTATTGCCGCTACCTGGAAGCTGTTGAACCGAAAGAAAAATATTCCGGGGGAGACCTTCACAGAAGATGTAAGAATCGTGGCCGAGTCTCAGCAAAGCATTGCCCAACGCACGCAAATGTCGCTCGCTCGGCTAAACGAGAGGTTTTCCTTTGCAGATGAAAGTTATGATCGGGCCGTCACCCATCTGCGCGAAGCGGTAGAGCATATGCAGGCAGCTGCGGAAAAGCTGTTTTCCGAGCAGTTGGAAGAAGCCTTGGGCCCCGAACAGGCAGCTTTGCAGGCCATTCTCAAGGCAAACGCTCAGAACCGGCGAACGGCAATCCAAATGGCTTCTCAGCACACCACTGGCGGGACAGGCAGCGGGTCCATGAGTGAGCGCGAGGATCTGCGTGAGTTGTTCGAAATGGAGATGGGCCGTCTTGAAAACCGTTATGAGATGCCCCGCACTGCATCAGCAAGAGGCCGTGCCGAGCAGGAGGAGGCTCTCAAGCGGCTGCGCCAGCTGGCCCAGCGGCAAGAACGGCTGAACCGAGCCCAATTGGATGCCACCCGTCGCCAAGACCGCCTGACTGAAGACCAGCAAAGGCGCCATTTGGAAGAACTCCGGCGTGAGCAGGAAGCCCTGCGCCACGCAGCCGAATCGCTGGCCCGCAAATGGTCGCAGCAGGCCGGAATAAGTCGGACCCAGTCTTCTTTGAACTCTCTTGAGCAGGCAGTCTCTCAGATGCGGGAGGCAGCGCGCAATCTAGAGCAACACGATCCGGGAATTGCGGCCGCCAGCGGCCGTCGGGCTTTGCAGAAGCTGCGCGATCAGCAAAAACGCATCGAGCGCCGGCAGGGGACTTCCACTGGTGATCTGGCGAGAGAACTCAGTGGAAAGGCCGAGCAACTGCAGGCGCAGGAAGATGAAATTCTTGCTCAGATGGAAGGATTTCACCCTTCCATGTCTGAAAAGCAACAGGGTATCAATAGAATCATTGCAGAAAAGGAGCATTTACAGGGGATGCTCCAAGAAACGGAAGATCTCATTCGGACGGCCGGCGCCGCCGGGCGTCAATCACAGCCTGAGCTCGAGCGGAAGGCCCGGGAAGCGCTGCGGTCTATGCAACAAGAAGACATAGAAGGGCGAATTGAGGCCAGCAAAACCGGTATGCTCGCCGGACAGCTGGAGGATGCGCTGGCCAGGGAGAGAGACATTGAACAGTCAATCCGCCGCCTCAGCGACCGCCTGCGTGAATTTGATCTGCTTGTTCCTCAGACTGGAGTTGCGCAAAATCAGCGGGCCGCTGCCGCCGCCGCTGCCTTGTCGGGTGAGCTGCAAACCCTTAAACAGCAAGTTGAAGCCCTGAGGTCAGGGCAACAGAAGTCCACGCCGCCGGGCAGTGAGCCCGGAAACCTCGGCCCTGATTACCCAGCGGATTTGAACACCGTTCGCGATGGGCTCGCACGCAGCCGAAGATATGCCGAAGGCCTTCTGGAACCCTGGGCTCAGGGTGAAAGCTGGGCGGTGAATGCCAGATCAATTTATCGGGAATTGAGCCGTGCGCAAATAGAAGATTTTATCAACCAGCCTGCTCTTTGGCAGGCTCTGCTGGAACCCGCACGCGAGCTGGCTTCGCTTCTGCAGGCACAGATTGAGATGGAGCGACTCAACGACAGTGCCTTTTCTCCCGCAGAACAAGCACCGCCTTCACTCTATGAAGCCCAGGTTGAAACATATTACAGATCATTGTCCGAAATAGCCCAGAAAAGAGAGTAGACAGCACATGGCAGGAATAGTCGAATTTCTCTTTGGTCATGCGGAAGTTGTGTGGACAGAAGGGAATTTTACCTTACAGACACCCCTGGGAACATATGCCATTGCCGGCGCTGTTGCTCTGCTGATCTTCGTTGTCCTTATCCTCTATCGGCAGACAACCGCCCCTGCACCCCTCAGACTGAAAACAGTCTTGATCCTGCTCAGGTCCATGGCCCTGATAATCCTTTTGCTCTGTCTTTTGCAGCCCATTGTGACCATCTCATCGCCCAGACCTCGGGAAAGTTACGTCGGCCTCCTAATAGACAGCTCCGGCAGCATGAGCGTCGGCGATATGGAGCAGTCGCTCTCACGCGGCGAGAAGGCCACGGATCTGTTATACGGTGAAGACGGTTTGATCGAGCAACTGCAGAAAAACTTCACTTTGAGGATTTTCGCTTTCGACCGCACTACCCGCCCCATCGCAGAGCCTGGAGATTTGTCTTTCACCGGTAGCAAAACACATATGGCCGGGGCTATGCAACACCTTGCCGAAGCGCTGCAAGGATTACCCTTTGAAGCCCTGGTATTGGTTACCGACGGTATCGACAACAGCAGCGAAGATCCGCTGCATATGGCACGCATCATCAATGCCGGAAAGACCCCAGTTCACCTCATCGGTATCGGCGCCGATAGGGCAGCCAAAGATATTGAAATCAGCCAGGTCAGCACCTCTGGATCGGTCATGGAAGGGGGAATTTTCGAGGTGCAAGTAACGGTGCAGAGCCGTGGGTATACAGGGCAAGAATCTGATTTACTGATCGAGGTCGGTGAAGATATCGTTTCCGCCAAGAAGATCAAACTGGGACCCGACAACATGCTGCAGCGATACAGCTTTTACTTGACACCATTGCAAGAAGGGGCCCTTGCCTACAGCGCGCGAATACCTCTACAGGAAGATGAAACTGTGAAGGAAAACAATATATTGCCATTTCTTGTGGAGAATCCCTCTAAAGAGGTTGAAATTCTGTACATCGAGGGGCATCCGCGCAACGAGTACAAATTTATCCGCCGGGCAGCTGAGACCGATTCTGCCGTGCGCCTAAAAACATACTTGATGACAGGTCCACAAAAATTCCTTCGTCAGGGCATCGATTCGACCATGGAATTGGCGAGCGGGTATCCTGACAGTGAAGACGCGTTGTTTAAATACGACGCCGTCATTTTTGGGGATCTTACCAGAACCCTCTTTACCGACGAGCAATTAGCCTTAACCCGGGATTTCGTTTCTCGACGCGGAGGAGGCTTTCTCATGCTTGGTGGCTCGACTGCGTTTGACCCGGGATTTATCGGCACACCAATCGAGGGTCTCCTGCCGGTGTCCCTGGTCAATGAAAAAGATCTGCCACCGGCCTTGCGCGGCGGCGTAGGTAAGGGTGATCATCCTACCGGGCAAACTTTCGCTCCGCGCCTGACCACCGAAGGACAGCGGTCCATGATTCTTCGTCTGGAGATTGAGGATGAGATCAATCGAAAGCTGTGGCGTAATATGCCACAGCTTCAAGGGATTAACGTCAGCGGACGGGCAAAGCCGGGTGCAGCTGTGCTGGCCGTCCATCCGACGCTCACTTTTCAGGGGGAACCTTTGCCGGTTTTGGCCTATCAGCGCTATGGTCGCGGCCGAACGATGTCACTCATGACTGCGACGACCTGGAGATGGCAGATGCTCAAACCCCATGAGGACACCTCGCATGAGAGATTTTGGCGGCAGGTTCTGCGCTGGCTGACTGCCAGTGTACCGGCCCCCGTCGAGATCTCCCTCGAAGGCAACAAATTCAGTACCGGTGATGAGGTGAAGGTCAAGGCTCGGGTGTACGATGAGGTCTATGAACCGGTTTCCGATGCGACCGTCTGGTTAAAATTGACAGATCCCGATGGCGCAATTGAGGATATTCGGATGCTGGCGGACATAGACCGGGCCGGCGACTACATTGCTTCATTCAGCGCAGCGAAATCGGGGGTTCATCACCTGGAAGTCTCATCTTCAGGAGGACTTTCCGAGGATGGCTATGCATCCTTGAGTTTCCTGGCCGCGAATTCTATGCACGAGATGCGCGGCGCTGCAGTGATGAACCGTGACTTGATGGAGAAAATTGCTCAGGTTGGCGGCGGCAACTACTATACGCCCGAAAAAGCCGATCTGCTGGTCAAGGACCTGAACAACAACCGCAAGGTCCATACCGTGACGTACAAATTAGACATCTGGAATATACCAATTGTCTTTTTCTTGCTGTTCTTCTGTTTTGGTTTGGAATGGCTGCTGCGCAGGAGAACGGGACTGTCATGAGATTAACCTTTCTGCTCATGCTGTCAGCCTGTCTGTTCTGCGCTGCTCCGGTTTCTGCTCAGCAGCGCGACTATTTTCTGCCCACACCCGCCGTGCAGAAATATGCGGTAATCCTTGCCGGGGTGGCAGTCGAAGAACAATATAAAAAACAAATCAAGCGCTGGGCTCTGCTCCTGCACGATATCCTGACAAAAGATTACCGCTATGAGGCCGGTCAGATTGTCCTGCTTATTGATCAGGCTGATCCTGAAGACGCGAGGGTCTCAGGATCGAGCCGAGGTGAGAATATCAAGGATGAGCTGCGACAACTCAAAGAAGCTGTTAACCCCGGCGACCAGGTCTTTATCTTCTTATTGGGCCACGGTACGAGCAGCGAGGAGGCTGCCAAGTTTGTTATCAGCGGAGTAGATATCACTGCCCGGGAGCTAGCAGCAATTTTACAAACCTTCTCCGAGCAGGATATCGTCTTGGTAAATGCGACCAGCTCGAGTTATCCCTTCTCTACATTACTTTCTGGGCCGGGGCGTGTTATTGTTTCCGCCACTCGCTCCGGGGCTGAAAAATATGATACGATATTTGCCGAATTTTTTATTGCTGCTCTGGACGGCCATACCGGCGACAGGGATAAAAACGGGCGTGTATCCATATGGGAAGCTTTCAGGTTTGCCAGCCAAAAAGTCGAAAAATGGTATGAGGATCAGAACCGCATACCGACCGAACATGGTGTACTTGATGATAATGGTGACGGTGTGTTCAGCAATGATCCTGACCAGCTTGAAAACGATGGAAGGCTCGCCCAGATAGCATATCTCGATCTTATTCCAGCAAAACTTGCTGACGATAAAAATTCGACAGCAGCGGATGGTGCCATCGTGCGGGATCTCACTGCTCAAGTAAGGGAGTTGGAGCGCTCTGTCTTCCTCTTGCGAAACCGCAAGTCGGAATTGCCGACCGAATTGTACCAGAAGGAAATGGAGGTGCTGTTGATCGATCTTGCCAGGATGTCCAGAAAACTTAATAACATGACCACCGCGCCAGGCGACTAGCCCAACCAGGAAAAGCGGATAGGGTCTCTACGCGTATAGTTGAGTCTTTTGCAGTATCGACTAAGTACCTATCATTTTAATTGCCTGGGTTATTATAATGCGGATGGCCAATATAAAGAGCAATACTCGGAAAACACGAATAAAGATTTGTTCGGAGACCTTGTTAAGCAGCAATTTACCAATATAAATACCTGGTAATACCGCGAGGCAGAGACAGATGAGCAAAGGACCATAGGCCAGTACATTGATACCGATCAAACCGAAAAGGAGGATTTTCAGCGCTTGCTCCATCAGAGCGGTGGCCGATTTGGTAGCAATGAGCGCCTCCTTGATGATCCCTTGCCTGAGATAAAAAGATGAGGTAAAAGGCCCGCTTGCCCCGAAGAATATACCAATAAGACCGGCGACGAAGCCAACCGGCAAGAAGATGAACGTTTCCAGGCGGCTCTCTTTCTGGGTAACCGGCAGAAATATCGTGAGTAAGATGAATACTCCCATACCCAGCTTGATCAGGTCCTTGGGCAGAAGTTGGAAGATATAGATCCCGAGCAACGCGCCGGGCAGCAGACCGACAGTATAGCGCAGAAAGATCTGCCAGTTTATGTGATTGTAGAAAAGAACGGTTCGTGAACCGGCGCTGATCATCATGACCACGGCATAGATCGGCACCACATAGCTGGTCTCTATGAAGGAGGCCAGGATTCCCAGGAACATAACGCCGCCGGCCATTCCCATGACTCCGGTGATAACCGAGCAGCAGAACACGGAAATCGTCAGGAATACTATTGCTGATAGAGACAGGGACATACTTTTTCCAGGGCATGACCATGCCCGCGCCGCATATTTGAATACTCCCGCTGCCGGACTGGTGTTAAGCCAGCCCAGCTATCTTCTTGTCAACGGCGGAAGCGATGGCTTGAAGGAATTCCTGGGTTGTCAACCAGGTCGAGCTGCCGGTCAGCATGGCTAAATCTTTGGTCATGGAGCCCGCTTCGACGGTTTCGGCACAGGCCTGCTCCAGGGCTGAGGCAAATCTCTGGACTGCAGGCGTATCATCGAACAGCCCCCTGTAGTAAAGGGCCCGGGTCCAGGCAAAGAGCGTGGCGATCGGATTGGTCGAGGTCTTTTTGCCGGTCTGGTGCTCGCGAAAATGTCTGGTCACCGTTCCGTGGGCCGCTTCCGTGAGGACGGTTTTTCCATCCGGCGTCAGCAGCATCGAGGTCATCAGCCCGAGTGAGCCAAAGCCGGCCGCTACCAGATCGGACAGGATATCCCCGTCATAGTTCTTGCAGGCCCAGACGAAACCGCCCTCTGATTTTACCGCGAACGCCGCGAGATCATCGACCATGCGATGCTCGTAGGCGATTCCTTGCGCTTCAAAATCCTTCCGAAACTTCGTCTCGTACACGTCTGCAAAACTGTTCTTGAAAAGACCGTCATAATGAGCCAGCTCCGTGTTCTTGGTGCCAAGGTAAACCGGATACCCCCGCTCCAGGCCAAAATTCAGGCAGGACATCGCGAAGCCGCGCACCGACTCCTCGGTATTGAAGATCCCCAGTGCAGCGCCCGGTCCCTTGAATTCATGGATGATTTCCCGCTGCAGTGGAATGTTTCCACTGGGGACGAAGCGCAGCTCGACGGATCCGTTGCCGGGAACGGTCATGTCGCGACCGCCGTACATACCGCCATAGGCGTGTCGGGCGACGACAATCGGTTTGCGCCAGCCGGGTATCAGTCTCGGGATATTGTTGAATACTATCGGCTGCCTGAACAGCGTCCCGCCAATCTGGTTGCGCGTCCCACTATTGGGCGATTTCCAGGCTTTCTTGAGGCCAAATTCCTCAACCCGCTGTTGATCCGGGTTTATGGCCGCACACTTGGCACCCACCCGGTATTTCTTGACGGCCTCGGCCGCATCGGTAAGTATCTGGTTGTCGGTTCTGTCCCGGTTCTTTATATGGTAGTCAAAATAGATAAGCTCAACATCCACAAAGGGCAGGATCAGTATCTCTTTGATCCAGCCCCACATGACGCGCGCCATTTCGTCGCCGTCGATCTCGACGATTGGATTGCGAATCTTTATTTTCTTCAACTGGCCCTCCAGAAAAATTTACCGTCAGTCTGTCTGATAACTCAACTTCAGGATAGTGAGTCGATAATCGCGTCGGTCATCTGGGAGGTTGAAGCCGCACCGCCGAGATCGTAGGTAACGGTTTGCCCTTGGGCAATAACCTTATCGACCGCCTTCTTGATCTTATCGGCTGCTTCGTTCTCGCCAAGATGTCGGAGCATGAACGCAGCCGAGAGAATCATCGCGGTGGGATTCACCTTGTCCTGTCCGGCATACTTCGGCGCACTCCCGTGAGCTGGCTCGAATACACTGATATCACTTCCAAAATTCGCTCCTGGGCAGAGGCCGACACTGCCTACCAGACCTCCAGCGAGATCCGCAACGATGTCACCGTAAAGATTAGGCATCACCATGACATCATATTGTTGCGGTTTCCTGACCAGGTCCATGCATTGCGCATCCACGTTCATTTCCTCGAACTCTATCCCCGGGTACTCTTCGGCTATTTCACGCGCCACCCGGAGAAACATGCCATCCGTCAGTTTAAGGATGTTGGCCTTCAACACCACAGTGACTTTACGCCGTTTTTCCTTCTCGGCATAATCGAAGGCAAAGCGGATCACCCTCCGGCAGCCTTGCCTGGTGACGAATTTCAACGCCACCGCGGCATCCTGACCGACCATCTGTTCCTTGCCGACATAGACGTCTTCGGTGTTCTCCCGGACCACGACCAGGTCAACGTCGGTAAAGGGACTGGCGGCTCCTTTGATAGTCCGAGCCAGCCTCAGGTTGGCAAACAGGTCCAGCTTGATTCGCAAGGTGATATTCGGGCTCGGAAATCCAGCTCCGACAATATTCGTCATCGGTCCTTTCAGGGCCACCTTGTTTTTCTTGACCGAGGCGATGGCCTCTTCCGGGACCGGCACGCCGTAGTCGGGTACGGCACATTGACCGGCCATGACCTCTTCCCATTCTACCATTATACGGGTCGCATCCACGACGCGTCTGGCCGCGGTTACAATTTCCGGTCCAATGCCGTCACCCGGTATGATGCTGATACGATACATGGTGCTGTTCTCCTGTGCTCGTTGTGCCGCGCGAGCAGGTCTGGCACAAACCCACCTTTTCGACGCCGCTTGTTACTCCTGGGTGATAGGGTTTCTCAGCGTGCCGAGTTTTTCGATCTGGGTTTCCATGATGTCGCCTGGATTCATGTAAGTTGGCGGTGTGCGGTCCTTGGCCAGCCCGCCGGGAGTTCCCGTCGCCACCACATCACCCGGCTCCAGGGAAAACACTTGAGAGCAGAACGCCACCAGCTGGGGCACGTTGTAGACTAGTTGGCTGGTGTTTGATTTCTGCAGAACCTTACCATTTACCCGCAATTCGACCGCCAGGTTATGGGGATCAGGGAGCTCATCCGCGGTCAGCAGATAGGGCCCCATCGGTGCAAAGCGATCAAAACTTTTGCCCCGCAGGTTCTGGCCATCGCGCTTGGTGAGATCGCTCGCACTCACGTCATTCATTGCCATGTAGCCGGCGATATAATCGTAGGCCTCGGCCTCCGGGACAAATTTGCACGGCCTGCCGATCACGAAGGCCAGTTCCGCCTCATAGCCCAGGGCCTGGGTCATTGCCGGACGGGGGATGGGATCTTCATAGGAGGCGACGGTATTGGCGAATTTTGCAAAAATACGCGGTTCCGGATGGGGCTGCATGCCGAGCTCTTCCAGGAAGTCGTGATAGTTATGGGCCACACATATGATTTTGGCCGGTTTGAGCACCGGTGCCAGCAGCCGTATTTGTGCACGCGGTCTGACAACCGGCGTCCGCCGCACAGTCAGCGAGTCCTTCTGCTGATCGCCCAGCCACTGCAGGCAGTCCCGAGCTGTGTGCCTCGACTCATCACCGCCTTCCAGAAACGCAATGGTTTCCGGCGGCACCAGCAATTCCGCCTTCGCTCTGGGCCGCGGGTCATTGAGGGAGGCCAGCATCGCCTCACAGGCCAGGTTGAGATCGATAACCTCTTCGTTGTCCAGGCACCCGAGTCTGGGGTCACCTTCGTCTTGGAACATTACCAGCTTCATCTGTCATCTCCTGATTGATTTTGTCTCGTGGAGCAGTCTTTCTTCCTCGGCGGATGCGGCGATACCTGCCATGTCCTTTTTCCGTGGCCGGAAGTCACGGAGGTTCTCCGCCCAATGTCGGGAATCGGCGTGCCAGGCATCAGAGGCCGGAGTGCGGGCAGGCAATCCAGCTCGTGATTGCGCGTTCTAGCCGGGCAGTTTCTCGGTGAAAAGCTCTTCTAGTGTCAACACTCGTCTCGTAATTCCTTGTTCGTGGGCGTATCGAGCCAGCGCTTCAAGTGTTTTTAGGTTTGGCTCTATCCCGTAGGGCCAGAAATCCTCGCCGAACAATTCATGCGTCTCGGCCATGTAGGCCGGCAGCAGCGGGAGCATCACCGCCAGAGCCT
>JARRLH010000047.1:0-22277 GCA_037387205.1 Desulfofustis sp. | reverse complement strand
CCGGTTCGATCCGCGACGACGGCCCGCTGCCCGGAGTAGCAGGCAACGCCTACGAGGCGCAGGATCAGATGCGCAGCCATGCGCGCAGGGCAACAACGGTCATCGCCATGGCCACCCAGCTGCATTCCATTGCCTTCGGCAATATGACGCCCAGCTACAAAGTCAATCCGGACGGTTCGGTCCGACCGGTTTTCTACTTCATTGTCGACATGTCCGAGTTCAGCGCCGATAAACTCGCCAACCGAGGCTCGGCTCAAGCCCAGGCGATCCTTACCAACGCCCAGGACTTTATCGTCAATCTCTGGAACAATCTGCGCCAATAGCCAGGGCTGCTGGGAAATCCAGCAGCGAGCGAAAGTGAACTTGAAGGTTGTGGAGTACCATCTGGATCAGTCCCGAGAGCTCGAGCAGAACAAAAGCCGCTTCTGAGACCGTAAATAAAGTTGCAAATTATAGTCTTTCTTGCAAAATAGTAACCTGGAGCAACTCTTAATCAACAATTCTGTTGATCTATCAACCTTCAAGAGGGAGGAACACCATGGAACGAAGAGAGTTTATCAAGACAGCCGGTGCTGGAGCCATTGCCGCTGGAGCCTTGCTAGCCGGAGCTCCCGCCGTACGTGCACAAAACACCATTGAAATTACGATGGTGACCACCTGGCCTCGTGATTTTCCGGGACTTGGCACCGGGGCGCAGCGTTTCGCCCAACGGTTGACTGATATGACCAACGGCCGGATGAAGGTCAACTATTTTGCCGCCGGCGAGCGGGTAAAAGCGTTTGACTCCTTTGATGAAGTGGCATCGGGCAATGCCCAGATGTATCACGGCGCCGAATATTACTGGAAAGGCAAGCACCCCGGGTTTCCCTTTTTCTGCAGTGTACCTTTTGGCTTGACCTATGCCGAAATGAACTCCTGGATCCGCTTTGGCGGCGGCCAGGAATTATGGGATGAGCTGGCTGGTGAATTTGGTGTCAAAGGACTCATGTGCGGTAATACCGGCTCACAGATGGGCGGCTGGTTCCGCAAGGAAATCAACTCACCTGACGATTTGAAAGGACTCAAGATGCGTATCCCCGGCCTTGGCGGCGATGTCATGGCCAAACTGGGCGCTTCCCCTGTTTCTCTTCCCGGCGGGCAGATCTATGAAAACCTGATCGCCGGATCGATCGATGCCACAGAGTGGGTCGGACCCTGGAATGACGGGTTTATGAAATTCTATGAAGCGGCAAAATACTACTACTATCCCGGCATGCATGAACCAGGATCCATGCTGGCTTTAGGCATCAATAAAAAGTGGTGGGACGGCCTGTCAAAATCGGACCAATTGATCATAGAAGCCGCTGCATCAATGGAAAATGATGTCATGATGGCTGAATTCAATGCCAGAAACGGAGAGGCCCTCAACAAGCTGGTCACCGAGCAGGGCGTACAGCTCCGTGAATTCAACGATGACATTTATGACGCTTTCGGCGAAGCAGCCGCCGAAGTATACGAAGAGACGAGAAAACACAGTGATCTAGCGGCACGCATCCATGACAGCTTTGCCAAGGCACGTAAAGAAGTCGGAAGCTGGATGAAGATCTCGGATCAGGCTTATCTCAACAAGCGCAACCTGGTGCTTGACCTGTAATCTGCTGTACAAGCGGTGGTCAGGCTACGGTACCCCCCCGGGGTACCGTAGCTTATGTCTGCAGACGACGTTTCAACGAGCGCTATTTTTCATCTTCACACTGCCCTAGTCATATTAGCTGCGCCCCATTTAAAAACCGGTTCGCCACTTATGAGTGCATCCACCACTATCGATACTGATACCTCGGCCGACAGGGCGTTGCCTCATGCAGCAAACCATAAGATCACGGTTCTTGCTATTCGCACACTTGCGGTATCGATTGTCGCTGTGATGCTCGTTTTTCTGATCAACAACTATCTGAATTTCGGGCTCCAATGGCCCGGGATGCCAACTTTTTTTGCCCACCAGGGCTGGTTTGGTCTGGAGGCCTTGCGTGACCCTCTGAGCCAGTCCCAGGTTACTAAAGGGTGGCTGCAGCTGTCGAGTTATCTGGGTGCGATAGCGGTTTCAGCCCTCTACGTCATAATGACGAGCAATCGCGCTCTGCGCGCCGATTCTGATCTATTGAGCAGGTTTGCCGCTTATATCATTCGAGCCTCCTTCTGGATCGTGCTGATTATCGGTCTCGCCGATATCATCATCTCCTTTCTGAGGGTGGAGGAACTGCTGGCGCCGCTGGTCGGCGAGCAGTTGACCGAGGCTCTCGGACGACCGCAGTATCGAATTATCTATGTGCACTACCCGCTGCTCCTGCTGTCCTGCGTGATTGCTTTCTTCAGTCGATCCCTGGGGTTTATCTGGTTGACTCTTCTGGTCGTACTGGCACAGTTTCAGATTGTCATTTCCCGCTTTGTATTTTCCTATGAGCAGCCCTTCATGGGGGATCTCGTTCGCTTCTGGTATGCGGCACTCTTTCTGTTCGCCAGCGCCTACACGCTGGTTCACGAAGGCCATGTGCGCGTCGATGTGCTCTATTCGCGTTTTGGAAAACCAGCCAAGGCATGGGTCAACAGTGTCGGGACCCTGCTTCTGGGGCTGCCGCTGGGGTGGATTATCCTGATCACCGGCATGTGGGATAAAACCAGCAGCATCAACAGCCCGCTCTTCAGTTTCGAAGTCTCGCAATCCGGTTATGGACTCTATGTGAAGTACCTGATGGTCGGTTTTTTGGCCGTCTATGCGGTGTCCATGATCGTGCAGTTTTCCAGTTATCTGCTCTACCATGTCGCCGAGCTTGGTGATGAGCCTGGTGGTGATCAGTCAGCCGACAATTCGTAATCGAGGGTAAAAAGGAAATCACTATATGGAACTTCTCTTCCTTGCAATTCTCATCTTGTTGATGGTGATTGCCCTCTCTTCTGGCTATCCGGTCGCCTTTTCACTGCCGGGAGCTGCCATTCTCACCATCGGAGCTGCGGCGCTGTGTGGTTTTCTGTTTGCTGGAGATACCAGTGCCTTCTTCATAGAAGGGGGCCCCTTTCAGTGGCTCAGCGCCGGCGTCACAAATTTCCGGAGTCTTTACTGGGATGTCGATCGGGATACCCTTATTGCGGTCCCCCTGTTCATTTTTATGGGCATCATGCTGCAGCGCTCCAAGATCGCTGAAGATCTTCTGATTACCATGGCCCAGCTGTTCGGGCCGGTTCCAGGCGGGCTGGGTATCTCCGTTGTCCTGGTGGGCGCGCTCCTGGCAGCAACCACCGGTATTGTCGGGGCGACGGTCATCGCCATGGGGCTGATTTCGCTCCCAGCCATGCTGCGAAACAATTACAGCAAACCCCTGGCAACGGGCACCATTTGCGCCTCGGGTACACTGGGCCAGATCATTCCCCCCTCAGTTGTCCTGATTATTCTGGCAGATCAGTTAGCGGGTGCGACCGATCAGGCCAGTACGATGCGTAAAGCGGCGTACAAGGAAGTAACCGGTGAATTCAGCATCCCTTCCGTGCTGGACGTAACATCCACCAGCGCAGGAGAAATGTTTATGGGTGCGCTGGTGCCCGGTCTCGTCCTGGTCGGCCTCTATATCTCCTATATCCTCTTTGTCGCCTTGTTCCGCAAGGGATCAGCACCGCCCGTACCCTACGAAGGCAAATTTGATCGAACCTTCGCCAAACGGGTTGCCTTGGCGCTGACCCCGCCCCTCACCCTGATTCTTTTGGTGCTCGGCTCCATTATTCTCGGCGTGGCCACGGTCAACCAGGCAGGGGCGGTGGGAGCAATCGGGGCCATGATCATGGGCGGGTATCGTCTTGCCGAAGGGCAGCGCAATGCCTACTACCCGGCGATTATAGCGCTCGCTTCAACAATTGCCTTGGCGCTGCTTCTCTCCTTTTACGAATTGAACGTGAAAAGCATCAAACCCGGCGATGGGGCGGGCCTCATCCTGGCAGCAATCGCCGCTGCATGTCTGCTGATTGCCATTGTCTGGAGCATCTGGCGGATCTACAAGATCGAGGACACCCTCCACGGGGTCATGGTGGAAACAGCCAAAACCACCTCCATGGTGTTTATCATTCTTCTGGGCGCGGCCATGCTGACCGCCGCTTTTCGGGGATTTGGCGGTGAAGAACTGGTCAAGCATTTTCTCACCAGCCTGGAAGGCGGATTCTGGGTGCAGTTCATCGTCGTCATGCTGGTCATGTTCGTTCTTGGGTTTTTCATCGATTTTCTTGAAATTGCCGTGGTCGTGGTTCCCATTGTCGCCCCCATACTGCTTGCCGACCCGGGGGCAAATGTAACGGCTGTGTGGTTCGGCGTCATGGTGGGGCTTAATCTCCAGACCTCGTTTCTGACGCCGCCATTCGGCTTTTCCCTGTTCTACCTTCGGGGCGTTGCACCAACAGTCGTGAAAACGCTGGAGATATATCGCGGCGCCATACCCTTTATCGTCCTGCAACTGGTTGCCCTGGTTATCGTCGCCCTGACCCCCAGCCTGGTGAACTACCTGCCAACCCGCGTCTCTTTATCGGTTGAGACAGCGCCTCCGCCCATCAACCCGCGACTGCAGTATTGTATCGAAGAGCATCTGTTCGACTTCTATGATACCCACGCTGATGAGCTGCGCGGCCATGTCGATAGCCTGCGCGCAGAGAATCTCTCCGTCTTGCCCGAAAAGCGTCAACACGCGTTGCATGAGAGCCTGGACCGGACTTTGGACACCTTCAATCTGGTTGCCCTGGTTCGCCAGGCTGAAGCAGACCGCATCGGCTATGAACCCGGGTACCGTCCCCTGCATTATCAGCTTCGCGGTCTGCAGTCGCAACAACGCAGACTCAAACAGGTAATCGAGGAACTGGAACAGGACATGATGAGAGTTTCCCGGAGTCATACTCCTGATGAAAATGCTCTCCAACGTATTGAAGGCCAAATAGAGAACAGCAAAGCCAAGATAGAGAATCTGCAAAAACAGATCCCCGAGAGCTGGACTGAGGCGAACAAAATCTATACCGAACTGGATAAGGCCGAAAAGGCCGCGCGTCGCAGCTACCGGAGCAATGTAGACCAGGTCTACGAAACGATAGCGGATCTGAGAGGCGTCCTTGACAGCGCTGCGGACCTGGCCGGTCTTGAACAGCAGCTGGCAGCCCTGGAGGCGGCTATTGTCAATAGTCCGGCGGAAAATGGTATGGCACTGCTCAAAGAATCAGAACAAGACCTTGGCGCAATTGCCGGCGCGGGCGCCATCAGGACCGCGCTTTCCAGGGCGCGTCGAGCCCTCAGGGGAAAAAATCCAGATCCAGAAAAAGCGGTTGCGGAACTAAGAGACGGCCTGGAGATATTTAGCGCCGAAGTCGAGTGGCGCAGCCGGGCAGCAGCCGAGATAGCCCCTGCCCTGGCCTCCTATGACAAGGCCATCAAGGATTCTATCGGTCTCCGGCTGCAGCGCCGCTTGTCTCCCGAGCAGGTAAAGGCGGTTGCCAGCTGTCAGTCGGTGCACCGCGACCGTTCGCTGCAATTCTGAGCACCCCGCCTGAGTGCAGGCTGATAGACACCTGCGCCGAATCGCTTGAATTCTAAAGTATTTGCAATTTCGCTTAATTTTCTTAAGGTATACGGTTTACTCGACGGCTTCATTTTCGTCTAAGGGGAATGAAGCGCCATTGGTTTCAACCTGGAGGTGTGACAAGGGTCATGGCACGAGCCATAGAAATCTACGACACGACACTTAGAGACGGTACCCAGGCCGAGAATTTCAACCTCTCGGTCGACGACAAGGTACGTATCACCCACGCGCTCGACGATCTCGGGGTCGACTATATCGAAGGCGGCTGGCCCGGCTCTAATCCGATGTCGGTGGAGTACTTCAAGAAAATCAGGGGGGTGCAGCTCAAGCATGCGAAGATCAGCGCTTTCGGCTCCACTCGCCGGATCAACAACAGCGCCGACAAGGATAGCAACACCCAGGCTATGCTTCAGTCGGAGACACCGGTCATTACGATTTTCGGGAAGAGCTGGGATGTGCATGTCACCGACGCCTTGAAGATCACCCTTGAACAGAACCTCGAAATCATTGAAGACACCCTGCACTATCTGAAAAGCCGCGTCGATGAGGTGATCTATGACGCCGAACACTTTTTCGACGGCTACAAAAACAATCGGGAATATGCCCTGGCGACCCTGGACCAGGCGGTCAAGGGCGGAGCTGAAACCCTGGTGCTCTGCGATACCAACGGAGGTACGCTGCCCCACGAACTGCCGGCAATACTTGATGCCGTCAGGCAGAGATATCTAGAATCGAAAACTCCGATCAAGCTCGGCATTCACACCCACAACGATTCGGAGACCGGGGTGGCCAACGCCTTGATCGGCCTCGGGCACGGCATCGACCACGTCCAGGGCACCATCAACGGGTTCGGGGAGCGCTGCGGCAACGCCAATCTAACTTCGATCCTGCCCGCCATGATCTTCAAGATGGGGCTTGAGTGCCAGGCCAAGGACCATATCGAAAACCTCTATCCCACTTCACGTCTGGTCAACGAGATGGCCAATCTGCGGCACAACCGTTATCAGCCCTATGTGGGCGATTCCGCCTTCGCCCACAAGGGTGGAATCCACGTCAGCGCCGTCAAGCGAAATCCCCTGACCTACGAGCACATCGAGCCGGAAAAGGTCGGTAATCATCGACGCATCCTCATCTCGGACCAGTCCGGCCGCTCCAACATCCTCCACAAGGCCGAAAAATGGGGCATCAAGCTGCGGCCCGATGATCCGCTGCTGGCTTCGATAATGAGTGATTTGAAAGAAAAAGAAAACCTCGGTTACCAGTACGAGGCCGCCGAAGCCAGTTTCGAGCTTCTGATGCGCAATGCTCTGGGTATCCAGCGCAAGTTTTTCAGGGTCGACGGCTTTCGGGTGATGAACAACAAGTACCGGATGGACAGGCCGCCGCTGACCGAAGCCACTATCAGGCTGTATGTGGGAGGGTCCGAGGTGCACACTGCCTCCATGGGCGATGGACCGGTAAACGCCCTGGACCGTGCTCTGCGCAAAGCCCTCACCCGGTTTTATCCTATTCTCGAGGAAATGGAGCTCACCGACTATAAAGTGAGGGTCCTGTCCGGCGAATATGGCACCGAGGCCAAAGTCAGAGTGCTGATCGAGAGTACCGACGGCAAGTGTCAATGGCGAACCGTTGGGGTATCGATCAACATCATTGAAGCCAGCTGGCAGGCCATGATAGACAGCGTCAACTATAAACTCATGAAAGAGGAAAACGACTCCGCCAACTGAGTGTTATCGGTCTTTTCCCCCACCATAGCGCTCCGGCATGGATAAAGTATTTCTCTCACTTGCCCTTATCATCAGTGGGCTGACGCTAGGCTATGTGATTCAGAATCTGGCCGCCCAAGGACCATGATTCTACGGCCGTACTCAGCCTTGAGCTGATCGAGGTAGGGGCCGTCAACGGCACCGTGAACGGTGGCAAGCGAATAGAATCTTTTGGGAATTTCAACGTCCTCAGGCTTGAATCCGGTAGCGATGCGGACCTGCCAGCGCAGTCGCCTGATCCGCTCTGAGGTTTCCGGGAGCGAGGCCGCGAGCGTCTCGAAGCCGGTGACCATTAAACATTCGGCCAACGTCTCTGTGCTATAGACCGAGCGGGCGAAGAGACAGGCGACCATCGAGGTAAGAAGAACTCTGCCGGGTTCGTCATCTATCAGAAAATCAACCGCTTTGGCCACGTCCTTCTGTTGATGTTTCTGCTCGTAGGAATAGGCGCCGGTATCCAGGTGCGAATGCCTGAACCCCAGTGACTGGGCGGCAAAATAAAGAGGGCCCGTCGCGTAGCCGGCCATCTCCTGACCGAGCACACAAGCAAACTCGGCGCCGCCGAATACAGCCGCAGCTTTGAGAGTGCCGCCGGACAGCAGACGGTAGAAATCGTTGTAGCCGGTGCCAAGATACCCGACAGCCTCCTGGTAGGCAGGGGCATCGCCAAATTTCAGGGCGACAATCGTTTCTTTTTCGGACAGGAGCCCTTTTTCGACTGCTTCGGTGGCCCAGGCCAGCGCCACCCCGGCCGACATCGCATCGAGCCCCATCCGCTCACAGTCCTCGAGGATGCGCAGCACATCGAAACAATCGGTCACTCCGAGCATGGTGCCCGCAGCAAAGATGGGTTCGTAGTCGTAGGGAACCTGGTGGTAGAGGTAGCGGGCATCCTCCTTGAACCTGTCGCGGAAAAATCCCAGGTGAATACAGCCCACCGGGCAGCCGGAACAGGCCGCGTTGCGCAGCAATGTCTGATCCGCGAACACATCGCCGCTTATCCGGGCTACGCCGGGATCGCTGGTTTTCTGAAGATTGCGCCAGGGGAGCGCCTCGATGTCGTTCAGTCCCTGTAGATTGGCGGCCGTACCCAGGTGATAATACTTGCGCATCATATCGGTGGAAGTGACCTGCTCATAGACCTTTTTGTAAACCTTGCGGTAAGCGGGGCCAGCCGGAAGGCGGCGGCTTGAATCGCCGTTGATGACGATCCCCTTGAGATTTTTGGCGCCCATCACGGCACCGCCGCCAAGGCGCCCGAAATGACGGTAGGAGTCTATGTTCACGCAGGCCATGGCCGATCCTATCTCACCCGCAGGCCCGATGCGCAGTATGGAACGATGTCCCGACGACTTCGGGAACATGCGCCGTATCAGCTTGCCGGTCATCGCCACGCCATAGCCCTTCATGAAACCGACTTCTTTTATCTGCAGATGCCGGCTGCCGAATGACAGGCAGCTTAACTCACTGGCACGGCCAGTGACGACGAGGGCGTCGTAACCTGCAAAGAAGAGGGAAAGAGCCGATCGTCCGCCACCGTGGCTTTCGGTGTATTGATCGTGATAGGGCGAGCGGAAGGCGCATACCGTCTTGCTCATCAACGGAAAATATCCGGTCAGCGGCCCCACCGCCAAAATGAAGGGTTGCGCCGGGTGATCCCAGCTCAGCTCAGCCTGACCAAAGCGGCTGTAGAGAAGGGCAGCAAGACCGCTGCCGCCGGCGACACTGGCCCGCTCATCAACGAGTTCGACCTTGCTCTTCCCGGAGTCGAGATCGACAACCAGGACAGTGAAGCAATCAGTCATCGTGCAGGCTCCTCCTCAGCTGGTCCAGCTCCCCGAACTCCAGGCAATTGTGGGGGCAGAACTCGACACAGCGGCCGCAGTGCAGACAGACATACACCTCTCCATGGACATCCTGACTTACCGCATCAACGGGACAGGCCGCAACGCATTCCCCGCATCTGATACAGTGTTTCTTGCGCACCACCACACCGCCTCCCTGGCGCTGGCTGAAGGCGCCGGTGGGACAGGCGTCGACACAGGGAGCCGGGTCGCAGGCGAGACAGACAAGGGCCACAAAACCGGTGGATAATCCACCGGCCGAATGGATGCGGATTCCGGAACTGGACCAGGAAATCTGCTGATGAATCAACCGGGCGCAGGCCAGTGAACAGGAGTGACAGCCGATGCAGCGGTCAATTCTTGGAGTGGTGAGAAATTTCATCGCCTGGGTCCCCAGTAAGCCGCATCAACGGTGATCGATCAACAGTTTCCTGCCATAAAAATCGGAGCTTCTCACCTTGACAGCCTGGAATTTTCTCTCTTTGATGCCGTCCGTTCCGCTGTATTTCACCACTACCTTTTCCAGCTTTTCCGCTGCCCGGGACTGGTCTTCCTTCCCCCCGAGCATGTCGTCAATTTCCTGGAGCACAAGCTTCTGCTGCCCCGCCTGATCAGGGTTCTGGGTAAAGATCTCGGTCAATTCTTCCAGTTGAAACAGACGTTCGGCCGAAGCCAGCAGAAACATGGTTTCCGTCCCGGCCGGGGGCACAAAAGTGAAGCTCTGATCACCAGGCGGTACGAGTTTCGGCCCCCTGGGAAAGCCATAATCATAGTAGCCCTTCTGGGGAGGATAGATCGGGGTCAACCTGTTGCTCGAATCAAGCAGGAATAAATATACATGGCAGTTATTCAGATGCTCGATATAGAGCTGCAGCGCGGTTCCGGAAAAGACAATCGGTGAACCGCTGAAGTCGAGAGCTCTCATGCCCTCGGTGGAATCGGCGAGAATCGCCCAGCGCAAGGATATTTTCTCGGCAAACGCCGGAGTCCCTGCACAGAGACAGGAAAGCATCAGTACAAAAAGGACTTTCCAAACCTTCCCCCGACCGCCCATCAATATTGCTGGAACTGGGATGCCCCTTTTATTGAGCACTGTGCTCAGCCATGGCCCGGTCGCCATACTCCTCCATCAATCTATGTATTTCCAGGGGTTCCCCTCTGGCGGGATCACGGACCAGGGACAAGGCTTGCTGGGGACACACATTGACACAGACCCCACAGCCCATACAGGCCTGCTCATCGATCCGCTGCTGGCTGTTCATATCGATGGCCGAGAACTGGCACATCGACACACAGTCACCGCACCTGACACATTGCTGCTCGTCGAGTCTGCAGACGAAGCCGGACGAAGCCAGCATGGGCGTCCCGTTTCTCTGCGCCTGCATGGCGCCGCAGCAGCAGCTGCAGCAATTGCAGATGGCATAAAAACGCTCGAGCATGGCATCCTTGAAAAAGGCGTGGGCTACATGGCCTCTGCGGTTTTCCTCTTCGAGAGTCTGCAGCGCCTCATGCTGGCTTATGGCTCGGGCCTTGCGGGGGCCGTGATGTTCGAGGATAAAGGAGGCGAACGGCTCGCCGATGATAAGACAGACGTCCAGAGGGAGGCAGGGGTGCTCTCTCACCGACCGGCAGGGGCAGTCAAGGGCAACGATATGATCCGGATTATGGAGAATGAGATCACGGGCCCGCTTGTACGGAATTACTTTCTCAAGGTCGGGCAGTTCGATGGGTTTATCCAGCGTCACCAGTTTTCTCGCATTTTCCAGGGGCACCACCTTGCCGTGATAGGTATCGGCAAAGCTCACCCCGGCGGCAGAATCACCTTTCTTGCCAGTCCCGGTGAGCAGTCTGAACAACCGGAAAATGGCCCGTGCCGCCGGTTTGAACCGCTTCACCAGTGGGTGCTCGCCGGTGCCTATGCCGATGTAAAAATAGGCCCAGCGGCCGTACACATAGCCATGCAGCCAGTCAATACAACGGTACCTTCCCAGTTTTTGCGACTCTTTAAAGAATCTGCGTGTCGAAGGTTTGACCAAACTCAGATGCTTATCCATGCACCACCGAATTGACCCTCTGATCGCACATCAACTTGCAAACCGCGGCTCAGAGCACAG
Organism: Desulfofustis sp.; assembly: GCA_037387205.1. Taxonomy (GTDB): domain Bacteria; phylum Desulfobacterota; class Desulfobulbia; order Desulfobulbales; family Desulfocapsaceae; genus JABDQA01. The sequence continues at coordinate 10,974 of JARRLH010000047.1, read as the reverse complement.
GCCGCGATCACCTGGTTGCATAATAGCAGTTTTGGGGAGTTTTGTTAACTGCTCAGAACCAGGGTCCGATCCCGGCAGTTCTGGATGATTTCGGTGCAGACCGAACCGGGGAAAACCTGGGCCATCCGTGAGCGGTCGCGACGGCCGAGAAAGACCAGGGTCGCATCACAGCTCCGCACCTCCTCGGCAAGAATGGCGCCCGGTTTGCCGAAATGGATTACCGTCTTTATCTTCTGACGATTGACACCGAGATCGACCAGCAGATTGCCCGAGGCCTCCAGAGCCCTTTGACCTGTCAGGCTCGCATCCATGCAGTTTTCTCCGTCTTCATCGTAATAGCAGGACTGATCAAGGACATGAACCAGGTAGATCTGGTCAACCTGGTCGTCCGCCCTGGCGAGCAACACCCCCGCCTCCGCCACACTGTTCAAGCTGGCCGGGGATTCGTCCACCCCAATCAGGCAGCGTGAAAGCAGGGTGCCGGCCTCGGCCGTGGAACGATCGCCGACCAGATAGATGGTACCCAGGGTGGAACGATGCAGAACACCGGCGGCAATGCTGCCGACCAGGCTATCTGACTCTTCATCCATATTCGGCGTCTCACCTGAGACAAGATCAAGCCCTTTCATCAAATCGCCCAGAAAGGTGCCCGTCACCACATGGAGAAGGTCTGCCCGCTGCGGTGTCAGATCCACTGCTCTCAGGAGGGTCCCGATGAATCGGGCAGCTCTTCTGAAGGCCTCCACATCATCGACGGGAAGCAAAATCCTGCTCAACGGACCGGCTCTGTTCATGTCTTTAAATTCTTCCATTAACTCACTACCGATTATATGGTTCAGGCCAGTCCGGCCATCATTTGCGGAATAGCCTCTATCATTTCTTCGTCAGTGCGGCTGAACAGGCTCACCAGCTGGCCGTCATACATCACTCCGATCCGGTCGGACAATTCCAGAGCCTCGGACAGATCTCCGGTGATGAGCAAGATGCCCGCCTGTTCACGGGCCGTGAGCAGCACGTTCCAAACATCCTCGGCTGCAGCGATATCGAGCCCCTGGGTGGGCTGTTCGGCAACTATGAGCCGCGGCTTCCGGTAGAATTCTCGCGACAGCACCATCTTCTGCAGGTTGCCGCCGGAAAGCTGCCAGGCGAGCAGGGCAGCATTGGGCGGCCTGATATCGAACTCCTCAATCAGATAATCCAGCTTCTTGCGGGCTTCGTTTTTCGGCAGCCACGGTCCGGATTGAAACCCCTGCCGGGTGGTGAGCAGAAAATTATCGAGCAGGTCGAGCCCCTGGCAGGTCGCAAGTCCCTGACGGTCTTCAGGGATATAGCTGAGCGCCTTGTCCCACGAGCGTGTGGCGAAGAAATCCCGGCTGTCCCGGCCCAGCAAGGTGATCACCCCCGCCTCCACCTTCTGCAACCCGCAGATCGATTCTACCAGCGGTTTCTGCCCGTTGCCTGCGACGCCGACGATGCCGACTATCTCACCCTGACGGATCTCGAAGCTGATATCCTGCAGTCCGCCTTTCTTCAGACCCGAAACCTTCAGCACCTGCTGGCGTGTTTCCATGGGCTGGTGATCCACTTCCAGCAGGACCTCCCGACCGACCATCATCTCGGCCAGTTCTCTTGTTGAAGACACGCTGGCGGCTTCCATTACGCCGACGATTTCTCCCCTTTTGAGAATAGCGATATCGTCGGCGATCGACATGACTTCTTCCAGCTTGTGGCTGATGAAGACGATGGCTTTGCCGTCGGCCTTCATCTGCCGCATGGTCTCGAACAGGTTCTGTGCTTCATGCGGGGTCAGCACGGCGGTGGGCTCGTCGAAAATGAGTATGTTCGATTGTCTGAACAGCAGTTTCAGGATTTCGACCTGCTGCTTTTCACCCATCGACAGATTGGCGACCTGCGTATCGGCGTCAACCTGCATGGAATACTGGTCGGCGATCTCGGCAACGCTGCGGTTCAGCCCCTTGCGCCGGAGCCAGACCCTGTCCGAGCGGCCCAGAAAAATATTTTCGGCCACCGTCATCGCCTCGACCAGCCTGAAGTGCTGGTAGACCATGCCTATACCGGCTTCAATGGCCTTCTCTGTCGAAGAAAAAGAAACCGGTGTACCGTGAAAATAGATGGTCCCGCTGTCCGGCTGCGACTGACCGGCCAGCAGCGACATCAGCGTCGATTTGCCGGCCCCGTTCTCACCCAGCAGGGCGAGTATGCGCCCTTCATGGATGTCGAGGCTGATATCATGATTGGCCCGCACTTCGCCAAACGATTTGGATATCTTCTGCAGCCTAATTACGGGTGCGGTGCTCATCTGGGTTGGAAATTATTTCTGTTGTCCGGCTATCGGCTGCACAAATTGAGACTCGGCGTCCCACGGAAAGAGGATCCAGGTATCCTGGCTTACCTCGGTGACATAGGTGTCGACCAGAGGACGCCCGGCGGGTTTGGCATAGATGGTGGCAAAATGGGCCTTAGGCGCCATCTCTTTGACTACCGTTGCGGTACGACCGGTGTCGACCAGATCATCGATCAGCAGCCACCCTTCGCCGTCCCCTGCAAATTTTTTCAGAATTTCGACTTCGCCCTGTGTGTCCTGCCAGTCATAACTGGACACACAGACCGTTTCGACCAGGCGGATATCCAGTTCCCTGGAAATTACCGCCGCCGGAACCAGCCCACCGCGGGTGATGGCAATGATTCCCTTGAAATAGCTCAGGTCGAGCAAGCGCCAGGACAGAGCCTTCGAGTCTCGATGGAGCTGCTCCCAGGAAATGGGATAGGTGCGTCTATAGTCTTTGCTGCTCATTGTACTTCCTCGTTTAGTGGGTAATAGGTCACACTCAGTGTATTAATCAGCAGGTAAAATATTGGTTCCCAGGGCTCCGGGTTCATCGGTTTTTCCGCGCCACCAGGAAGAAAGGACCAGAACCGCCACGGTCAGTGCATAGGGGAGCATCAGCAGCAGGGAGGACGGTATCTGGGTTCCCGAGGCCTGCAGCCGGAGCTGCAGGGCCATGATGCCGCCGAACAGGTAGGCCCCGAACACGGCCCGGCCCGGTCGCCAGAAGGCGAAGATGACCAGGGCAACGGCAATCCAGCCGCGTCCGGCGGTGAGGTTGTTGGTCCACAAATGGGTATAGGCGAGCGACAGGTAGGCGCCGCCCAACCCCATGAAAAAGCCGCCGCCCAGGACGCCAAGCCAGCGATAGCCCACCACCTTGAGTCCGGCCGCCGTCGCCGCCGCCGGATATTCACCTGCGGCCCGCAGACTTAGCCCGAACCTGGTATTGTAGAGAAAGATCCACATCAGCACGGGAATGATGTAGGTCAGATAGACCAGCAGATCCTGACTGAAAAAAATCGCCCCCACTATTGGAAGTTCCGAAAGCAGAGGGATCGGCAATGGATCGAAGCCGGGTGCGGTCAACCCCACATAAGGGGTGCCCAGGTAATTGGCCACGCCCACCCCCAGGATGGTCAGGGCCAGCCCTGAAACCACCTGATTGCCCTGGAATACAAGGCAGACGAGGCCATGAATTGAGGCCGCACAGGTGCCAGCCAGACCGGCCGCAACAAAGGCGAAATAGGGGTTGCCGGTGGCCTTGGCCGCCAGAAAGCCGGTTAAGGCGCCGATGATCATGGTTCCTTCAACCCCGAGGTTGAGAATGCCGGAGCGCTCGGTGAAAATCTCACCGAGGGTCGCATAGAGTATAGGCGTACCGGATTGCACTGCGGCCGCCAGAAGCGGTATCAGGATCTCAATGTTCATGGGCTTTCCTGGCCACCACGATGCGATAGGAAGTGAACAGTCCGCCGGCGAGGACGGTTAACAGTATCAGCCCCTCGATAATGCCGCCAAAGGCGGCGGGAACCTGCAGGTCGAGCTGCAAGCCTTCCACGCCGACCCGCAGAGCGGCCAGCAGAAAAGAAGCGACCCCGATATAGAATGGGTTCAACCGGGCCAGCCAGGCAACGACAATGGCGGTATAGCCATAGCCGGCCATGATGCTCGGCTGCAGCCGGTTGATTGTCGAGCTGGCTTCGAGAAAACCGGCCCAGGCGGCCAGCGCGCCGCTCAACACCATGACCAGCATAACCAGCCGGTCGTATGGAATACCCGCATATTTTGCCGCCCTGACGTTGTCGCCGCTGGCTTTGATCTCGTAGCCCAGTCTGCTGTACTTCAGAAATACCCAGAAGATGAGCCCCAATACCAGGCAGTGGGCCAGGCCCCAGCTGTAATTCGTGGAACCTATCTTACCGACTATGGCCGCTTCGGAAAACTCGGCCGTCATCGGGAAACCATAGCTGGCCGGGTCCTTCCAGATGCCATAGACAAGATAGTCGAGAATCAGGATGGCGATATAGTTCATCATCAGAGTGACGATGATCTCATTGGTCTTCAGTTTCTGTCTGAGAAAGGCCGGAATAAACCCCCACAGACCTCCGGCCGCCGCAGCCATGACGACCATCAGGGGAAGGACGATGTAGGACGGCGCCTCGGGCAGCGACAAAGCCACCCAGGTGGCGCCGACGGCGCCGAGGGCGAACTGGCCTTCGGCGCCGATATTCCAGACCTGCAGCTTGAAGGCCAGGGCGACGCCGAGGGAGCAGAGAAAAATCGGCGTGGCCTTGATGATCGCATCCTCGAGGGCATAGCGATTGCCAAAGGCTCCTTTGAACAGCACCACGAGACCCTCAATCGGTGAGGTGCCGCCGATAAAGAGAATTATCCCGCTGAGCAGCAGGGATAAGCAGATTGCTGCAATTAAAACAAGACAGGAGCCCCAGCCAAGGGGCTCCTGTCTTTTAACGACCCGTAGAAGAGGCATAAAATTGCTCACCGGCGCACCTCACTTGTCTGGCGACCTGATCGCATCTCAGAGCGATGGCGCACCCGGTTTCATGGAGGGCACAGAAATGACTCTGCCGTCGAAATTCGCCGTCGAACTATTCGGTGGTACCGATAACTCCCTGGATGAACCAGGTCATGCCGAGCAGTTCTTCGTCGCTCATGGCCGCGCCGGCAGCAACCTTCTCAGCTCCTTCCTGGTCCTTAATCGGCCCCACGAAGACTTTCTCGCCGCCTATGATGGCCTCTTTCTTAGCCATTACCTTGTCCTGCACCTCTTGGGGCACCATGTCGCTCATCGGCGCCAGATCGACGATGCCTTCCTTCAGTCCCGGCCAGGTGGAAGCGGCCTTCCAAGTTCCCTCCTTGACCTGTTTGACGGTCTCGACATAGAAAGGACCCCAGTTCCAGATCGGTGCGGTGAGGTGCGCTTTCGGGGCAGACTGGCTCATGTCGGAATTATAGCCGATGGAGTAGACGCCTTTTTCCTGGGCGGCTTCCTGCGGAGCGGGAGAATCCTGATGCTGGGCAATCACATCGGCACCAACGTCGAGCAGAGACTTGGCTGCTTCCTTCTCGGTGGCCGGATCGTACCAGGTCTTGGTCCACACCACCCGGACTGTAGCCTCAGGATTCATGGACTGGGCGCCGAGGGTAAAGGCGTTGATTCCCCTGATCACCTCGGGGATCGGAAAGGCAGCTGCATAACCGATAATGTTCGATTTGGTCATGGCCCCGGCGACCATGCCGGAGAGATAGCGGGCCTGGTACATACGACCGAAGTAGTTGCCCATGTTGTCCGCCATCTTGAACCCTGAACAGTGCATGAAGGTGGTCTCGGGAAACTGTTTGGCAACCTTGAGCATCGGATCCATATAGCCGAAGCTGGTGGCAAAAATCACATCATATCCCTTGCGGGCCATGTTGAGCATGACGCGCTCTGAATCAGGGCCTTCGGCAACTGCCTCGACATAGGAAGTTGTCACCCCGTCCATTTTCTCCAGTTCCAGACGTCCCTGATCATGGGCGTAAGACCAACCGGCATCGCCGATCGGCGACACATAGACGAATCCAACATTCAGGTCCTCGGCCGATGCCTGTGCGACACAGAGCCCAACGCCGAGCAGTGCCGTCGTTATAATTTTACTAAAACGCATGTTTTCCTCCTGCTAAATCTCGTTAAAATTATTGGCTACCGTGCAAAATCTGGATTTTGGTTCAAGATCAAGGTCCGTGATGAAACTCACCGCAGGCCGAGACGCCTCCCGGGAACAACATTTCCACACGCACCCCAGAGATTGGACAAATACAACTTTTCGGGGCGGCCTATTAAAGTACCTGTTTTAAAAACAGCTTGGTTCTATCTTCGCGGGGTGCGATGAAAAAATGTTCCGGGGTTCCTTCCTCGACCATTTTCCCCTCGTCCATAAACAGCACCCGGTCGGCAACCTCGCGGGCAAAGCCCATCTCGTGGGTAACGACCATCATGGTCATGCCTTCCTTGGCCAAGGTTTTCATGACGTCCAGGACCTCGCCGACCATTTCCGGGTCCAGGGCCGAGGTCGGCTCGTCGAAAAGCATGACTTTAGGGTCCATGGCCAGGGCCCGGGCTATCGCCACTCGCTGCTGCTGACCGCCCGAAAGCCTGGAAGGATATTCGTTCTCCTTTTCGCCAATGCCGACTTTTGCGAGCAGCATGCGGGCCTTCTCCTGGGCTTCCTTCTTCTTGCGCTTGCGCACGCGCTGCTGGGCCAGGGTCAGGTTTTCCAGCACCGTCTTGTGGGGGAAGAGGTTGAACTGCTGGAACACCATGCCGACCTCGGCCCTTATCTTGTTGATGTTGGTCTTCTTGTCGGCAATATCCACTCCGTCGATATAGACATGGCCCTCTTCAAACATCTCCAGACCGTTGATGCAGCGGATAAAGGTCGACTTGCCGGAACCGGACGGACCGATTACCACCACTACCTCACCCTTGTCCACCGTGGTCGAGACGCCGTCGACGGCGCGCACCACGACTCCGCGTCCGGTGAATACTTTTGTGACATTCTCAGCTTTAATCACTGACTCTGTACCTCCGCTCCAGATAGAAGACAAATTGCGACAATACCGACGTGACAATCAGATACATGGCGGCGACCACCAGCCAGATCTCGAAGGTGGCAAAGGTCGAGGTGATGATCTCGCGACCGGATTTGGTAAGATCGGTGATGGCAATCACCGATACCAGCGATGAATCCTTGATCAGGCTGATAAATTGCCCGGAGAGCGGTGGAAGAATCCGTTTGAAGGCCTGGGGCAGGATGATATCCATCATCGCCTGGGGCAGACTCATCCCCAGCGACCGGGCTGCCTCCATCTGCCCCTTGGCAATGGACTGGATACCCGATCTGATGATTTCCGCCACATAGGCCCCGGCAAACAGCGCCAGCGCCCCTATCCCCGCGACGTTGCGGTCCAGATTAAAGACCGTGCCGATAAAGAAATAGGCGATGAAGATCTGTACCAGCAGGGGAGTTCCCCGGATCACCTCAACGTAAATAGCGGCCAGCGTTGAGACGGTGTAGTTTTTGGAAATCTTCATCAAGCCGGCAATCAGGCCGATGATCAAACCGAACACGCTCGAAACTGCCGAAATCCACAAGGTGGTCCAGAGTCCAGTGAGCAGGGGCCCCATGCGCCACTGGTAGACAAAGCCGATGGTATCGCCCTCGAAGAGGTCGTCACCGGGATCGACTTTGATCGTCTCGCCGTCCACGGTCACCTGCTGCTGCTCTCCGTCCAGAGAGGCCAGGGTAACCACGGCATCACGACCCGAAGCCGACACCTCTTGCACCACCCCGTCAAAAGGGGTTTTGATTACATCTTCGGCCTTATAGACAAAATATTGCGGGACCCGGTACCAGCGCCACTCATAGTCAATACCCAGCGGCCCGTAGGTGAAGGGCTGGTCGAGATGGAAGATCTTACCTCCGCCCTTTTCAGCGTTGGCGATGGCGTTGAACGGCAAATCGTAGACAAAGGCGTCAATTTTGCCGTTGAGCAGTTCCATTACACCTTCCTGCTCGGTCTCGTAGCTGATGTAGGTGGCGTTGCCCAGCAGCCGCTTGGTGGCCTGCTCACCGGTGGTGCCCAGTTTCGAACCAACGGTGTATTTAGGATCGTTGAGATCTTTGTAGTACCCTATGGTTCCCTCGTGTTTCTTTGCTACCAGGGCCGACTGACCGATAATGATGTAGGGCTGGGCGAAATTGATGGACATGTTGCGCTGCTGGGTGAGGGTCATGCCCGACATGATAATGTCGAACTTGTCGGTCAGCAGCGCAGGGATGATGCCGTCCCAGGCGGTGGACACCAGTTCGAGCTCCACATCCATGGCATTGGCCATACGTTTAGCCATATCCACGTCAAAACCGATGATCTCACCCTTCTTGTTGGTGAGCTCGAACGGCATGTAGCCGGGTTCCATGCCGACACGCAGTTTGCCTCTTTTCTGAATCTCCTCCAGAGCACCGGCAAACAGGGTGGTGGTGCTGAGCATAAAAGCTGCCAGAACAACACACATCATTACTAGTCTTTTCATTACGTTCTCCTTTTCATTATTGAATCGTCAGATCAGGCGGCTGTAAACAATCGAGTCAGCCGCTTCTATCACTGCCTATTATTGTGATCGGCCCCTGTTCAAACTTTCCCAGACTCCCAGTGCAGCTCGAGTCACTGACTATTTTGAACAACCGGCAAATCATCGAGGACTATCACGATCACTTGAATACATCAGAAACACAGTCAGACCGGGCAGTAACTGTTCAGCTGCGCAACCGATCCACCTGGGTTGTCGGATGGCCCCAGGCCGTAAATCCGCCCCCATCCCTCCTTCAGCTGCAATACATCCAGCGAAGTGCTTTTTATAACACAGCCCCTGTCCCAGAACAACTTCCTTTTCATCAATCCAGGGACTAGGCGAAAAGATTTTTTGTCTCCGCTCATTAAAAGCAAGCAGAGGGCCATTGCCTGGCTGGACCGCCTGCGCCAGAGCTAGATTCCAACCGAGATAAGCGTTGCCAGCGCCACTGAATTTGGGCTATGGTTCGATCTATGCGCCGCGCCTCTTCCAACAATGCTGAGGAGTTGCTATTTCCAGTCCTGCCAAGGCGCTCGGTCGGGCCTGCCATTTCCCGCACCCCAGACTGGTGAACCACCCTGACACTCATGATCACGCTTGACGAAAACTCTTTGATTGGTCACGGAACTCTGCGGGCCTGCTACCTGCACCCCCAGAACAGGGAACTCATCATCAAAGTGGGGCTTCCCGGCAGACAGGGCGGAGACGATGCCAACCGCAAAGAATTGATGAGCTACAAAAAAATCCGACAAAGCCATGAGCGCCTTCACCATGTCAGCCATTGTCACGGTTTTGTGGACACGGACAGGGGAAAAGGACTGGTCTGCGATTGTATCCGCGATTTCAACGGCAACATCGCCAAAACAATCTGGGATATCGTGGTGTACCAGGAAACCTGCAATATTGCTGAAATCCAGGAGGCGGCCCTCGCCCTGTGCAGCTACCTTATTGCCAACGACCTGTTTTTATTCGATATAAACCTGAAAAACATCGTCTTAAGAAGAATGCCGGACAATTCGTGCAGAGCCTATGCGATAGACTTGAAAGGCCCCTACGACAACAAGGAGTTTCTGCAGTTGTCGAGCCGGATAAAATTTTTTGGTCGAAAAAAGCTGAAACGGCGATCGCAACAACTGCTTGAAAGAATCGTCCAGTTCCGTGAACAGCGGGAACTGCTGAAAAAGTCGGTAAAATAGTTCACCACGCCTGAACCGTTCAGATCTGCTCGAGTTTCAGATAGAGGTCTCCCCTGCCGTGCGGACCGGTTGCGCCCCGGCCCCGCAGTCTCAGCTTGGTGCCGCTCTTGCTGCCGGGAGGGATTCTGACTCTGAGCATCTCCTGCCCCTCGGGCCCTTGAGTCACCACTTGGACACTTTTACCGTGCTCAAGTTCCTGGCGGGTCAATTTCATCAGATAGGTGAGATCGTCAGCCCCCGATTCCCAGGCTTGGGGGACCGGCTCTTCCTGCTCTTTCGCCCCTCCCAGAAGAGACCCGAACGTCCTGCCCATGTTTTTAAGCAGTGAGCTGGATGTACCCCCTTCAAGGCCCTTGCCGGCAGATCTCATTAAAGCCGGCCCGGCCAGGGAACCAAGCATGAAGAGACCGCCAATGAACAAGCCTTTGCCGCCAAAAAAGCTTTGCCGGACAAAACGGCTCGATGAGCGGAACCCGCTGCGCTGGAACTCCTGCAGCAGCCCTTGGAACATGGCCTGAAACCTCGGGTCGCGAAACAGGTCGCGCAGAATATCTTCCTGGCTGTAGGAGAAGCCGCCCGGACCGCCATTGTGCTGCCAGTCCATGCCGGCCGCTTTGGCCGCATCGTACTGTGAGCGCTTGTGCGGATCGGTGAGGACTCCGTAGGCTTCGGCGATCTCCTTGAATTTTTCTTCCGCCTGCGGGTCATCGGGGTTGCGGTCCGGGTGACAGCGCATCGCCAGCTTTCGGTACTGGCTGCGAATCTGCGCTTCATCCGAATCCGGGGTCACCCCGAGAATCGCGTAGTAATCTTTAATCCCGCCTTCCATGCGCGTGCACCACCATTACGTTTTATAGCTCAAGCCGGCCTCGTGGTCCGCCTATTCCTCTAAGAACTATATAAAGAGGCGGGAAAATTGCCACCGCTTTTCCCTCTCCAGGCGGACCATTTGTGCCGAACTGCCCGAGAAACTCTGCTTGCCGCTTGTCTCAACTCCAAGAGTCGTTTATGGTTGTACAACCTGACGATTATTACTGATTGGGGACACATCAGGACCATTGATGACGACAAAAATCCACCCGCATCACTCACCGATCAGGGGGTTTATCTTTCATCTGCACCCGCGCAAAGTGGTTGCCGAAACGATCAGGTTCACCCTCAGTTTCGGCCGCCGGATCTGACCAGAGATGACACCGCCAAGCAGCGATTCCTTCAAGAAGCCCAGGCCGCCTCGGCGCTGGACCACCCTAACATCTGCACCATCCACGAGATCAACGAGACCGATGACGGGCGGT
>JARRLH010000046.1:0-27400 GCA_037387205.1 Desulfofustis sp. | reverse complement strand
AGCATCGGCCGTCACCGGCCCATGCTCCTTTGCACTTTCCCCTTGCAGCGATCGATCAATACTGATCGGAGTCCTGCGGGTTGAATTCGGCGTTGTCCACCCACCATTCGGGCTTCTGCACCATGTCGAGCAAATTTTCACAGGTGCGCAGGTGATAGGTCTCCTGTTTCATCAGCGCCTCGAACAACTGCTTGCTGACCGGATCATCAGCCTCCTCGAATTTCTCTTTGTAAAAGGCCATGCCCCGCTTCTCGATTTCCACCGCTTTTTTATAATCTTCCACCGCATCGACGGAAAGGGTGGTGAGGTTCTCGTCCGCCTTCATGTCCTCGAATACCGTTTTGATGTCCAGGGCCACCCCTTTCTGGGCCGGCACATCGAGTTTTTTCTGCAGCTGCTCGATGGCCACCCGGTGTTTGACCTCGTCTTCTGCAAGCATCAGCAGAACTTTTTTTATACCTTCAACCGGGGCGTTTTCCGCCATTTTACGGTAGAGCGCCTCAGCATCTTTTTCCATCTGGATTGAAAACTCAAACAGATCCATACCTGCCTCCTGAATTTGTGGATATTAGCTGTGTAGCTGTTGGTTGATAAACCGTTAGTCTATAATTATCTACCCATTACCACAAGTAAAATCAATCGACCCTGACCGATAGTTGTCAGCCCGGACATTCGAACCTGTCCGAGTTGAGCAGGGCAATCGCCCCGTGATCGTAGGGAGAGATATCGTAGCCGTTCATTTCGGCGAGCTCGATGAAGCGGCACTCGTCATGCTCCTGGAGGGTAATGTCCCGGGGGAGGATGGTGCCCGATACGGGAATGAATTCAGCTTTGAGGCGTTTATATTCGAAGAGATAGCCGGGATAGACCCGGCCCACCATGATCGGGGCGTCGAGTTCTTCCATGATCTCCCGCTCCAGGGCCTCCTCTATGGTCTCACCGGCTTCGATCTTGCCGCCGGGAAACTCCCACAGTCCGCCGTATCGTTTGCTGGGATTGCGCCTGGCAATCAATATCCTGCCGCTGTCATTGAACAGCAGGCCCATCACCACTCTGGTCATGCTTCCCATCCCCCATGGAGGCCTGTCAGCCGAGTTCCTGTTCGGTTCTGCTGATGATCTCCTCCTGATGGTCTTTGTCGAGATCGACGAAATAGTCGCTGTACCCGGCGACCCTGACCAGCAGATTGCGATAGTCATCCGGATGCCGCTGGGCCAGCTTCAGGGTGTTGGTATCGACCACGTTGAACTGGACATGGTGGCCGCCGAGACTGAAATAGGTGCGCACCAGACTGCATAATTTGTCCAGATCCTGCTCGGAGGCGAGTACCGAGGGCAGAAAGCGCTGATTGAGCAGGGTGCCGCCCGATTTTATCTGATCCATCTTGCTCAGCGATTTGATTACCGCGGTCGGTCCCTTGCGGTCGCATCCCTGGGACGGAGAGGTCCCGTCTGACATCGGCAGGTGGGCAAACCTGCCGTTGGGGGTGGCACCGAGCATCTTGCCGAAATAAACGTGGCAGGTGGTGGACAGCATGTTGAGATGGTAGACCGTCCCTTTGGTGTTGGCCTTGCCGTCGATGGCAGTGAAGAGTGAATCGTAGACCCGGCGCATGATGGCGTCGGCCCGCTCGTCGTCGTTGCCGAAAAACGGCGTCTTGTTCCACAGGGTCTGGCGCAGCTTTTCGGCCCCGTCAAAGTTTGCCTGGAGGGCCTGGAGCAGCGCTTGCATCGACACCGTGCGCCCTTCGAAGACATGGGTGTTGAGCGCCGCCAGGCTGTCGGTTACCGTGCCGATCCCGCAGCACTGGATGTAGTTGGTGTTGTAGCGTGGGCCGCCGTCGTAATAGTCCCGTCCCTTGTCGATGCAGTCGCTGATCAGCACCGACAGGAACGGGGCCGGCGAGTATTTGGCGTACATGCGCTCGATATAGTTGTTAACCCTGATCTTCAAGTCGACAATATGGTTGAGCTGGGTTTCAAATGCCCGATAGAGCTCTGCAAAATTTGCAAACTCCTCGGCCTTGCCCGTTTCCAGGCCAACCCTGGTGCCGGTCAGCGGGTCGCGGCCGTTGTGCAGGGTGATCTCGAGAATCTTGGGGACATTGAGATAACCGGTCAGGATGTAGGCCTCCTTGCCGAATGCGCCGGTCTCTATGCAGCCGCTGGTGCCGCCCTGGCGGGCGTCTTCGACGCTCTTGCCGACCCTGATCTGCTCCATGACCACCGCATCGCTGTTGAATACCGACGGATAACCGTAGCCTTTGCGGATTACCCGGCCGGCAGCTTTCAGAAAACGTTCCGGCGTCACCCTGCTGATGTGGACGCTGGGCTGGGGCTGCAGCAGGTGCAGTTCGTCCGCTACCTCGAGGGCGAGATAGGAGATGTCGTTGCTGCCGTCGCTGCCGTCGCTTTTCAGACCGCCGAGGTTGATCTGGGTGAAATCGTTGTAGGTGCCGCTCTCCTTGGCCGTCACGCCGACTTTGGGTGGGGCGGTGTGGTTATTGACCTTGATCCACAGACAGCAGAGCAGTTCCTTGGCCCTTTCCCTGTCAAGCGTCCCGGCTGCCGTTTCCTTGTCGTAGAAGGGCTGCAGGTGCTGGTCGAGGTGACCGGGGGTCATGGCGTCCCAGCCGTTCAGTTCGGTGATGGCGCCCAGGTGAGCAAACCAGTACATCTGCAGTGCTTCGTGATAGGTGTCGGGCTTGTGAGCGGGAACTTTGCGGCAGATCCGGGCAATCTCAAGAAGCTCTTCTTTCCGGGTCGGATTGGTTGTTGCTTCGGCCATCGATTCGGCCAGGTCGGCATGGCGTTCGGAGAAAATGATCGCCGCTTCACAGGCGATTCCCATGGCCTTGAGCTGTTCGTATTTGTCAGACGCCGCAGAGTCGTCGAGGTAGTCCAGATCAGCGATACGCTGCTCGATGCGCCGCTGGAAATCGACCATACCCTGTTGGTAAATGGTGCCGTCCAGGGCCGTATGCCCCGGGGCGCGCTGCTCCATGAATTCGGTGAACAGGCCGGCCTCGTAAGCGGCTCTCCACTCGTCCGGAACCTCCGAGAAGATCCGCTCCCGCATCGATCTGCCCCGCCAGTAAGGAATCACCTTGTCCCTATAGGCGGCGATGTCCGCTTCGGCCACCCGGTAGCCGGTCATCGGCCGGTCGTTGAGGATCTTGAGATCTTCGACCGTGTGGCAGGTAAGCTCCGGAAAGGTCGGCACTACCTTGGGCGCCGGTCCGCGCTCGCCGACAATGAGTTCATCCTCGCCTATATAGATGGTCTTGTGCTGGCAGAGATATTTGAAGCACAGGGCGCGGAGGACCGGTATCGAGTGCTTGCCGTAGTGCCGCTGGTAAAATTCAGTTTCCAGCAGAGCCCGTTCGGCGGAAATCGAGGGGCTGGTTTCGAAACTCAGTTTTCGAAGACGCTCGATCCTGCTATTCATAATATGCTCCTGTTCACTTTTCCAGGTGGACCGTCAGGCCGTGGGCCTCGAGCAGCCGCCTGGTCCGGTCGACGATTTCCGGGGCGACACTGTAGGCCCTGTCGGTGAGGTCGGGTTTTTTCAATTTTCTATACTTGGCTCCGGCGAGATCGTGATAGACGAGCAGGTCGACATGCTCGATCGATCCTAATCCGGAAAGAAACCTGCCCAGCGCTTCGACGTGTGCCGCCGAATCGTTTATCGAGGCCAGCAGCGGAAACCTGATCCTGACGTTCACGCCGTTTTTGCTCAACGCCTCGAGATTGTGTAAAATCTGTTCGTTGCCGACCCCGGTATGCTGCTTGTGCAGCCCGTCGTCCATGTGTTTCAGGTCGAACAGAAACAGGTCGGTGTGGGCCGCCACCTCGAGCAAGATCGGGGTTTCCGCATAACCGCTGGTATCGACGCACCGGTGAATCTCCAGTTCGCCGCAGCGCCTCAGCAGCCTGAGCAGATGTTCGGCCTGGGCCAGCGGTTCACCTCCGGAAAAGGTCACCCCGCCCCCCGACTGATCGAAAAAGGGCTGGTCTTTGGTGATTTCGTTGATGATCTCCTCGATCGTCGCCTGGTAGCCGACCGCTTCATGGGCAAGGGCGGGGCAGATCTCGACGCAGTTCAGACAGAGTGAGCAGCGCTCGTCATCCCGACTGATGGCGGCGCCGTCCCATACCAGTGCCTGTTCGGGGCAGCCGTGCACACATTCCTGGCAGCCGATACAGCGCTCCTGCACGATTACCACCTCGAGCCCGCAGCCTATCCCCTCCGGGTTGTGACACCAGAAGCAGCGTAATGGACAGCCCTTGAAAAAGACCGTGGTCCTGATATTGGGGCCGTCATGCAGGGCATAGCGCTTAATGTCGAAAAAAGTAGGCAGTCCATTTAGCATAGAAGGAGATAACAATACTTATTATCATTTTGCAAGCAGAGGCAAAGGGGGTGGGGAGCGGGCGAGCCGCTATTGACAAACATAGGCCTTGTCCTATGGTTGATTTAGCCTTTCCAGAGCCTGTTTGAGAGGTTCGGCATTGCCTTGGAGCAAGGTTTTCCGACAAGATTACATATACCTGAAGGAGCATACCATGATCAATCGACTCTTAATCTCATTAGTCCTTTTCTCAGCTTTAGTGCTGGCCGCCGGCAACGTCTTCGCCCATTGTGAAATACCCTGCGGTATCTACGATGATGAAATGCGCATGAGCTTGATCAATGAACATGCCGGTACCATCGAAAAATCGATGAACCAGATCATTGAACTGGAGAAGGGCGGCAATGCCAATCAACTGGTGCGCTGGGTAACCAATAAAGAGGTCCATGCCAATGAGGTGCAGCACATCGTCACCCAGTATTTCATGACCCAGCGGATCAAGTTCGATACGCCCGACTATGACAAGAAGCTGGCGGCCCTGCATGAGATCCTGGTCTATGCCATGAAATGCAAGCAGACCACCGACGTGACCAACGTTGAGATGCTGCGCCAGGCGGCCGACAGGTTCCACAAACTATATTTTCACGACTAGACGGGTGGTCACGACTCGCCCCTGGGGTGAGAATGTTGTTTTTCCATGCACGTCGGGCTAGCGTATCGTCTGACCGTGGGGGTCGCGGACCGGCTTGCCGAGCTTTTCATGGAGGTAGTCCACCGTGGACCTGTCGCTGATATGCTCGAGATGGTGGGCCGTGGGATGCAGTTCTTCACGGGGAGTGCCGATTGATTCGAGGTAGGCTTCCCATAATCTGTGCGCCTTCAGCACCTTACCCGCCTCCTTGGTGCCGTCCTCGGTCAGCGAAAAACCTTCCTGGGCTTCAACCAGGAGCCCGTCCCCGATCATCGACAGCACTGCTTTTTTAAGCCCCTTGTCCTGTTCGACGTACTGGTAGAGTATGTTCATCGGGGTGGGCTTTTCATAGCGCAGGATGGTGGTCAGGATGTCCTCCACCTGCTGCTGGGGGATGAGGTTGCGCATCCTCAGCCAGCGGGCCAGCAGGCCATATTTCGGGGCCACCGCCAGGACGACCAGAAACTGCAGGGTGCAGAACAGCATAATGGCGCCGCCGCCGGCGGAATCGAGCCAGACGCAGAGATACAGCCCGCCGACCACGCTGGTGACGCCGAACAGGGCGGCCAGCCACATCATCCTGTCGAGCCGGTCGCTGAGCAGGTAAGCGGTGGCCGCCGGAGTGATCAGCAATCCGACCACCAGGATGACGCCGACCATGCTCACCGCGCTGACCACCACCAGCGACACGCAGGTGGTCAGCAGATAGTCGAGAAACAGCACCGGCAGGCCGATGGAGGCGGCCATGATGGGGTCGAAGGTGGCGATCTGAAAATGCCTGAAAAACAGAATCAGTATGGTCAGCACCAGCGCCGCTACGAAAGCGCTGACCCAGAGGTCGGTGTCCGCCACCCCAAGGATGTCGCCCATGATGAAGTGCATCAGATCTATGTGGATGTAGTGCCTGAAAATGGAGACGGCCACCACCCCGAGAGCGAAGATGCCGGTATACATGATGCCGATGGCGGTATCCTCTTTGACCCGGGAAATCCGGGAGACGAAGCTTATCAGGGCGACGGTGGTGACCGCGGCGATAAGCGAGCCGAGCAGCATGCCGGGCGCGTGGGCTTCGAGGCTGAAGAGCAGCTTCATGACCAGGTAGCCGCCGGCCACCCCGGCGATCATCGCATGACTCAGGGCATCACCCAGGAAGGCCATTCGCCTCAGCACGACGAGACAGCCGACCACGCCGGCGACCACGGCGACGATGGAGCCGCCGATCAGCGCTTTCTGAAAATAGGTTTCGGTGAGCGGGGCAATAAACAGCTCGTACATCAGGACTCCTCCTTGTCGAGGACATCGCTGAAAATCCTCAATCTTCCCTCGTAGACTTTGCTGAGCAGATCCTCCCTGAGGACCAGGCGCGGCGGGCCGTAGGCGTAGAGCCGCTGTTTGATCAGGATGAGTCTGTCGAAATACTCCGCGGCGGTGGACAGATCGTGGTGCACGACCACCAGCGTTTTGCCGGCCTGCTTGGCGCGTTCGAGCACATCCAGGATGGCCCGCTCGGTGGCCGCGTCGACGCCGGCAAAGGGTTCGTCGAGCAGCAGGATGTCGCTGCCCTGGGCCAGGGCCCGGGCCAGGAAGACGCGCTGCTGTTGACCGCCGGAGAGCTCGCCGATCTGGCGTTCGGCAAAATCCTGCATCCTCACCATCTCGAGAGCTTCGAGGGCGGCCTGCCTGTCCGTGCCGGACGGCGATGTGTACCAGGGAATCCGCTGATAGCGGCCCATCAGCGCCACTTCCTCTACCGTGATCGGGAAATCCCAATCCACCGCCCCGCGCTGGGGAACGTAGGCGACCTCTCCCTTGGCTTTCTGAGCGCTCTGGCCATTGATCTTGACACTCCCCACATCCGGCTTGATGAACCCCAGAATGGCCTTGATGAAGGTCGACTTGCCGGCCCCGTTGGGCCCGATCACTCCGACCAGCTGATCCCTCTCGATACTGATGGTGACGTCGAGCAGGGCGGGCTTGGCGTGGTAGCTCACCGTCAGGTGATCGACTTCGATCACGAACTTGTTGTCAGCGGTCATGGTCGGTCTCCGTCGTGGTGGGACTGAAGGGCACGGTGCCCGAAACCAGGCCGCCGCCGCTGCTCCAGATGGTCTGGTCGGCCAGGACCTTGTCCTGACTCAGCAGGCGAAGTCTGATGCCGTGGGTCAGGTGGTTCTCCGCCAGCGGAGGACTCGCCTTGATGAAGACCTCGTTGTGGCCGGAGAGGGCGAACTCGAGATCACGGATGAACAGCGTCTGTCCCCGGCTGATCCGCAGATCGGCGATGTCCACCGCCATGCCGTTGAGACGGAGGTCGAAGGGGCCTGTCGGCTCCACTGTCTGCAGGGCGAAGGGATCTTCTTCCACTGAAAAGGTCGGGGTCAACTCGATGGAAAGGCGCTCTTTGGTTTTCCCGACCACCGGGGCCGCAACACTTTCGGTGACTGCGCCCCTGTCGCGTTTTTGGGTATAGGAATAGAGGCCGCCGACAAAGACGATCCAGATGACCAGGCAGAGTAAAAAACGCATAATTTTTCTTATTTCAGGGCGTTGACGATGAGAATGACATTTTCGCGCATCATGCCGATATAGGTCTCTCCAGCGCTGTTCTCAGGTCCCATGGAATCGGAATAAAGTTCACCGCCGATCTTGACGCCGGTCTCCTTGGCGATTTCCCTGATCTGCTTGGGGTTGATGGTGGTCTCGACGAAAATGGCCGGGGCTCCCGACTCTTTTATCGACTGGACAACCTTGCGTCTGCGCTCGGGGGTGATGCCGGCGCCGACTTCGGCACCGGTGGACCAGCCGACCGGGGCGATGGAGAGATAATCGTTGTTGGCGTTGAGCTTGAATTCCCGGCAGAAATAGTTGAAGGCGTCGTGGGTGGTGACCAGAATCCGCCGATCGGCGGGGATACGGCTGATCTGTTCCCTGACCCAGGAGTCCAGAACCCGAAGCTGCTGCAGAAAGAGGGTGGCGCGGGCTTCATATTCCTCTTTGTTGGTCGGATCGATCTGGCTTATGCCCCTGACGATGTTGTTCACATAGACGGCGGCGTTCCTGGGTGAAAACCAGGCGTGGGGATCGGCAATATCCTCGCCGCCCTCGCTGACGGTCAGCAACTTGATGCCGTCGGTGGCGGTGACAAGCGGCTTGTTGGCATCCTTGGCCAGGGTGGCCATCCAGCTCTTGCCCTCCAGATGCAGCCCGTTTTCCAGGCAGAGATCGGCGCCGAGCACGATCTGCACGTCATTGGGGGTCGGCTGGTAGGTGTGCGGGTCCGCCCCGGGCGCCAAAATTGATTTGACCACGGCCCTGTCTCCGGCGACTTGCCTGGCAAAATCGGCGATCTGGGTCGTCGAGGCGACGATCACCGGTTTGCTCTCCTGGGCAGCAGAAAACTGCGCCACTATAAGTGTTATCGAGAACACCGCGATGATGCTCAGCCAGTATTTCATCTCCTATCTCCCAACAAGCTAAAACGGTAAATGAGGGCCCTGAATTGATCTCAAAATCAGTTCAAAGGATAAACACTTGTGCATAGATTTCAACAAAATATAGGTGCCTGCCGCAATGTCGAACAGGCTGCGGCGGCGCGGAGGGGCAGACAGGTTGTCTACTATCGAGCCCTTGTAACTGGGATGGACAATTGATAGGCTTAAAGGAGAAGGAAGCTGCCGAATCAAAACAGGGGCAGCCGAGTTCTTTTTCGTGACAGGATCAGCGGCCGGGTACGATGCTACTGGCCCGGACAACGAGAGGCATTTACAGGGAGGTCGGTCATGAAAAGTACCCGTAAGATCAAAGAGGCGATCATCCGCAATTATCCCGAAATCGGCCTTGACGATTCTCTGGGAGATGCGATCAAAGCCATGGCCAAAAACAACGCCTCGGCGCTGGTGGTCAGACAGGGCGGTGTCCTGATCGGTCTGGTGACCATCACCGATGTGATGCACAGCCTCGTCCACCACCATGATCTGCAGGACACCAAAATCAGCTCGTTCATGACCAAGTGCGAACTGATTTCCGCCGAGGCCACCAAGAACGCCTGTGCCCAGCTCGATGAGGATCAGGATGTACTGTCGGCGCTGAAGGTGATGCATCAGGCCGGCGTCAATCACCTGGTAGTCTCGAGAGCTGAAGGGGACCCGGTCGGGGTGGTATCGAGCCTGGAGATCATCAGATTGCTGGGCAGGTAATCCCTGCCGATCAGGCCTCAGCAGGTCGAGTGAAAGAGTCCGCCGACGGCGATGTCCCGGTCGATGCAGTCGTGGTACATCTGGACCGCACGCTTGGTGTCGGTGGCGATGGTTTCGATGCCGTGGCTGTTCAGATAGGCCAGTGCCTCGTCGGTCACTTTAAGGCGCGAGAAGACGCCGCGGGCCAGGATCACCGTCTGACAGCCGCGCTCCACCAGTTCTTCGACATCTCTCACCTGAATGCCCGGGGAGTGTGCGGTTCCCGTTTCCTTCCAGTCCCAGGGCCGGCCGCCTCCGGGCCACAGTTTGAAGTCCTTGCCGCTGCCCAATGACTCTATCTTCATTCTGCCCCAGCCGATGGACTCTATTTTCGGTGAAATGAGCTTGGCCTTAGTCGTCTTGTCTGTAGTTGTCATCAGTCAGGACCGGTTCGAGGAGTTGGAGCATACGTTCATGGTGTGAGCCCCGCCAGTAAATCGATGAGCAGGATCCGCACTGCCTGAAGCTATGATAATACCTTTTGGTCAATGGTTCGAGTCGGTGCACCACAGTTTCTTTGGATACCGGGGCGAGCAGGCCGTTGCACTTGAGACAGCGGCTGAACGGTGCCAGGCGGGAATGCAAACCGTAAAAGCGAACTATTTCAATTAATTGCGCAGTCGGGTCTTGGGTACGGACGAGTCTGCCGAAGGCCACTTCCCGGTGTTTCAGCAGCTCCTTGTCGCGGCTTAAAAGAATGCGGCCGGAAGTGCGGCTCTCCCGGGCGATATCCCGTTTGGAATACGAGTGGGGCAGATCTCGCACCGAGACGGTGTCGAAGCCTGTCATCCGCAGCAGACCAGCCAGCCGGGCGATGTTGATATCGACCAGGAAACGGAAATCGCCGGGAGCCCGGGGGCGCAGCACACTGGGTTCGGCAGCCGCCGGGCCCGCCGTGACGCCGTAGATTTCAAGCTGGTCGCCGGGGAGCGGTAAATAATTGAAAGCAAGCTGCAGCGCTCCCTTATAAATGGCCCCTATTTCAGTATGGGGGATGCCCACGGCCTCGAGGATGTCCTTGATCGAGGCGCTGCGCGACAGCGGGTAGTGAAGCAGCGCATCCTGCCGGTACCGTCGATGGAGCAGGTCTTTCAAGTCCCCGTGGAGAGAAAGACGGAGATGATCATCTTCCCTGGCAGACACGATATCGACCCAAAGAAAAATGAGGTCCCTTCGATGTATCGGGGAGTGCTCCCCGATACATCGAGATGAAGCTGATCAGGCGACGATGGTGAATACTTTCGGCAGGGCCGAGCACACCGGACAGTTCTCGGTGGGCTTGCCCAGCTCGATATAGCCGCAGATGGGGCAGAGATAGAACTCGCTCACCTCCAGGTCGACACCCTTCTGGACTGCTTCAAGCGCCTTTTTGTAGATTTCGGCATGTACCTTTTCGGCGTCCAGGGCGAAACGGAACATGGTCTTGGCCTTGTGCCCTTCCTCTGAGGCCAAATCTGCCATGGGCGGATACATCTCGGTGTACTCGTAAGTTTCACCGTTAATCGCAGCCTGCAAATTCTCGGCGGTGGAAGCGATGGCGTCGAGTGCCCGCAGATGTCCCTCGGCATGGATTTTCTCGGCCTGGGCGGTGGTGGCGAAGAGTTTGGCGATATTGGCAAAGCCGTCTTTCTCGGCCTTTTTGGCAAAGGCGCTGTATTTCTGGAAGGCCTGACTTTCGCCGGCAAATGCTTCACTTAGATTTTCTGTTGTTGTGGCCATGATAAACCTCCTTTGTTGTGGTTAATTGGGTGATGCGTTGATCGCGGCAATAATTATTATCGATCCACTATACCCGAACCGGAGCAGCTTTTCATGTGGAGAAAACAGTTGTTTTGCATTCTGGCTGCCGCCAGGCGCCGGAGGAAAAGTAAACCCTGGACCGCTGCCTTTATTGACCTGACACTGACCGGCGTGCTATGTCTGAAGCGTGGTACACACCATTTTCTTGCACCCGTAACGAGACCGAACACCTCAGAGCAGAGGTACAGATGTATTCAGATCGATCCACCGCAGCCTTTGAAGAGATCATCGCCGGCGCGATTCCGCTGATCGACGTGCGCTCTCCGGTGGAGTTCAAGGCCGGCGCCATCCCTTCTGCGGTGAACATTCCTCTGCTCGACGACCAGGAGCGTCACCAGGTCGGTCTCACCTATCGCACACAGGGCAAGGAAGAGGCTTTCAGGGTGGCAGACAACCTGGTGGACGAAGCCAAGCGGCACATGCTCAGCGAGATCTGGTGCGCCTATCTGCAACGCTATCCGGACACCATAGTCTACTGTGCCCGGGGCGGGATGCGATCGGCAACGGCCGCGCGCTGGATATCTCAGAGCAGCGGCACCCAGGTGAGCCGGATTGAGGGTGGCTACAAGGCCATGCGCACCTTTTTGCTGAGTCGCCTCGACCCCGCCACCATTACCAGCAGACCGGTGGTCGTGGGCGGCCGGACCGGGTCGGGGAAAACCCGGCTGCTCAACACCCTGGCCAACTCCATCGATCTCGAGGCCCTGGCCAATCACCGGGGGTCGACCTTCGGCCGGTTCACCACCCCGCAGCCCGGTCAGGCCGATTTTGAGAACCGTCTCGCGGCAGCCCTGATCAGACACGGCAGCGCCGGTCATTCCCACCTGCTGCTCGAGGACGAGGGGCGGCATGTGGGCAAACGATTTCTGCCCAAGGAGCTCTCGGAGTTCTTCAATTCCGGCGACCTGGTGGTGGTGGAAATCGATTTCGAAGGGTTCCGGGAGATGAGCCGCAACCTGGGGCGCATTGCCAAGCGGCTCGGCGCCGCCAGGTTCGAAGAAGTGCAGGCGCTGCTCGAATCGGGCTGCTATCACCAGGAGGAGAACGGCGATCCGCAGGCCCACAAACACTGGATCAGGCTGCTGCTGCGCCACTATTACGATCCGATGTACGACTACCAGCTGCAGAAACGGGGCAAGGCCCCGGTGCTGGCCGGCAGGTTGTGAACATCAGCCGCGGCCGTTGCGCCGCTGCCGCCGATGGTATAGAGCAGCACCTTGTGGCTGGCCGGTGTCCGGCGCTGGAATCGGCCGTTGCCCGGCAGGGTCACATCGAGGTATTCTGGATCGGTGAAAATGTCGCTCACCGGCCCCCGGGTGCCCTCGCACCGGCCGGCGATGACCTTGATGCGGGCCCCGTCGACGTTGATCTCGGGAATCTGGGCGGCCTTGATCTCCTGGTAGCGCGGTGCCGTCATCTTGTGTGCGGCCGGCAGGTTGGCCCAGAGCTGAAAGCCGTGCATGACGCCTTTCTCATCTCCCTTGGGCATTTCCTGGTGGACGATGCCGCTG
The DNA here is from genome assembly GCA_037387205.1 of Desulfofustis sp. Taxonomy (GTDB): domain Bacteria; phylum Desulfobacterota; class Desulfobulbia; order Desulfobulbales; family Desulfocapsaceae; genus JABDQA01. The sequence goes on along the minus strand of JARRLH010000046.1, from coordinate 14,812 downwards.
CCGGCGGTCATCCACTGCACATCGCCCGAGGAGATGGTGCCGCTGTTGCCCAGACTGTCGCCGTGCTCGACATCGCCCTGGAGCATGTAGGTGATGGTCTCGATGCCCCGATGCGGGTGCCAGGGAAATCCCTTGAGGTAGTGGGCGGGGGTTTCAGAGCGAAAATCGTCGAGCAGCAGAAAGGGATCGAAGAGCTCGACCTCGGAAAATCCGAAGACCCGGTTAAGGTGCACGCCGGCCCCTTCAAGCACCGGGCTGGCCGATATGATCCTGGCGGCGTTTCGTTCCATGACTGCTCCTTTGGCTGGGGGTGAGTAACGAGTTCTACGGCGCACTATTGTACCATGGGGGCGGCGTGCCTGCCAGGTCCACTATAGGGTCCACTATAAGGGTGCGGTATCGGTGCGGACCAACCCATAGGAAAACGGTATTTGACGCGACATTGCACGAGGGGACACAATACTTATTATATCCCCGCACCCAGACGAGAAATGGGGGCCCACTGCTCAATGTGTACGTGCAGAAACTCAGCAGTGGGTCACCTAAACAGGCAGCCATGTCCATACTCAAATATTTCAGAAAACCGACCCTGCAGAACCTGTCGAAGACCTGCGGCTGAGCGGCCAAAGTCGACCCGGTCGGGCTCGGAGCGCTTCTCAACAGTCTTCCCCAGTCGCAGGATGAAAACCTGCTGGTGGGCTACAACACCAGTGATGACGCGGGGATTTACCGGATCAGCGATGACCTGGCCCTGGTGGCCACGGCCGATTTCATCACACCGCCGGTGAACGATCCTTATGTCTTCGGCCAGATCGCCAGCGATGTCTACGCCATGGGCGGAGAGCCGAAGGTCTGCCTCAATCTTCTCTGCTTCCCCTCGAAAATTTTACCGCACGAGGATCTCGAGCAGATCATTGCCGGTGCCCTGAACAAGATCACCGAAGCCGGCGCGGTGCTGGCCGGCGGTCACTCGGTGGAGGACGACGAACCAAAGTTCGGCCTGTCGGTGCTCGGCCTGGTCCATCCCGAAAAATTCTGGACCAACACCGGCGCCCGCCAGAGCGACGCCCTTGTGCTGACTAAGCCGCTGGGCAGCGGGGTGCTGTTCAACGCCAACCTCAAGCGCTGGGTCAGCGAGTCGGCGATGCGGCGCTGCGTCGAGGCCCTGATCCACCTGAACAGGGAAGCGGCTGAAATCATGAAAAAATATGAGATCCATGCGGTTACCGACGTGACCGGTTTCGGTCTTGGCGGCCACGCTCTGGAAATGGCCAAGGGATCCGGGGTGAGGCTGCGGATAAAGATGGACGAGCTGCCCTTGTTCGATGAAGCGCTCGCCATGTATGAGAAGGGCATGAGCACCGGGGTCAACCGCCACAATGAAAAACTGATTGGCGCCTACCTGGAGTATGAAAACGAGTTTACCGCCTCACAGAAAGAAATGATTCTCGATCCACAAACCAGCGGCGGCCTGCTGGCGGCGCTGCCTGCCGAGCAGGCGGCGGAGCTGGTCAGCGAGCTGCAGCAGGTACCGACCCCGGCCGCGGCAATCATCGGCGAGGTACTGAGCCGGGTCGACAAACCCGGACTCATAATTGCCTGACTTATGGCTTTGAGATAAGACACTTCTCACTGCAGTGAACTCTGTCCCTTCGTCTCCTCACACTCCTCTTCTACAGTACAGGCACTCTCTTCGCTGGTCAGCGGCAGCGAGTAGTTGCTCGACAGCTGCTCGGAACTCTGCAGGCCAACCTGCGGCAGTGGGGGCCGGCATTGCTGGTCGATATAGGCTTGAATGGCCTGTTCCCCTCGGATCACTGTCATCGCCGCCCCCTCTTGATGGAACAGCACCGGCACTTCCATGATCCCCAGCTTTTTCAGAAATCTCAGGTTGACCTTGGGGCGGTAGCCGGCGACCATCTCGGCGCCGGGATAGGAAAACCCGTCATAGCGGTCGACCGGATTGAAATCAACGGCACAGGCCGTGCTCTGTTCCAGTCTGGCGAGTACCGCTTGGCAATGGGGACAGCTCGAAGAGACGAACAGGTAGAATCGTTTATTGAAATTATCCGGCTGATAGCGGGCCATGGTCCCCAGTTCCAGCGGCTGCGGCTGTCCCGCGCCGCCCTGGTAGTCGAGGCTGAAGCTGGCGATCATCACCGCCGAGAAAATGAAAATGCCCTTGAACGTCTGCTTGAGTCCCATGAACAGGTTGGCCAGGACGACGAGGGCCAGAATGACCAGACAATAGGAGCAAAGCGCCTGGCTGATGATAATCTGAAAGGCCAACAGTACCGCCTCGGCGGCCAGACCTGACAACAGCCACAAACTGGTGAAACGCTCCCAGATGCTGGAGCCTTTCCGGGCCCGGCTCAGCCCGAGTGCGGCGATCAGGAAATAGAAAAAGCCGGCCAGGTTGAAGTAGAGCGGGTCGACCAGGGTCAGCGAATAGACGACCTTGCAGCCGTCGTTGAAGCAGACGCCCTCGCCCTGCAGATAGATGAGCAGGCTTTGGACTCCGGTGATTAGACATCCGATAAGGGCACTGAAAAAACTGACAAGCATGGGAGTTATTAAGGGGTTATGTTGCTGATATTGTTTCTTTCTCTGCTGTTTTTTACTGGTAAAATTATCGCCGTGTTCCGCTCTGCTGATGAAACAGCACCATAGTGCGGCCACAGTGGCTCGTCTAATCTAACTCACCGAAATTAAATTGCCCACTGTTTTGGCACAATTTGTCTATCCGTTCAGGCTGGAAAGAAGGTTTTAATCCCGGGGCTTTCAAAGAATCAGTTTCTTGAACACAAAGCAGCTGAACAGGTAGGCCACCAGCACTGCCAGGTAGCCGAAATTGAAGATCAACGGGTTGTCTCTGATCGAGATGCCGCGCAGCCTGGTCGCATAAGATATGAAGGCGCCATACTGAAGGACCAGGGCGAGGAGGAAGAGTGCGGTATTGCCCCTGACGAATACGAGGACGCCTGCAAACGAGGAAACCACCAGGAAGAGGGTGTCGAAAAATTTTCTCATGCACGTTTCCAGGCGATGGCAGGGCCACCGCAGCCAAAATGAGTGATACCAGCAATTTTCATCTGCCGGATGATTATAATGCAATTAAATGGTATTGGTTACTGAAAATATTGGTGATAATCTCTTATTCGTCATTTCCCATGCAGGATCTCTATTATTCGAAAAAATTAGACCAGTACTTTCCCACTCGAGTCGACTACCTGCTCTACGCCCATGACGGCAGAGGGCTGGGACATGTGAGCCGGACCACGGCGGTGGGGCTGGCGCTGAAGCGGCTTTATCCCGAAGCCAGGATACTGCTCATCACCGGCAGCGCCAAAACGCAGGTTATGGTTGGCCGCGGCGCCCTCGACTGGATCAAGCTGCCGTCCTATCAGACCGTACTGACCGAGGGTGCCTCGGAAGGCAGGGACGGCGAGTCGGGGTTCTACAAGTCGGTGCTCGGCAACCTGCGGTCGGAGATGATTGCCAAGATGGTTGAGGTGCTCCGTCCCCGCTGCCTGCTGGTCGACCACAATCCCGTGGGCAAACGGCAGGAACTCCGTCTGGCGCTGAAGCAGGGGATAGTCACTGACTGTCACTGGGTGCTGGGCCTGCGGGCCATTGTCGGGGAAGACAAGGCGGTGTGGACCGATGAAACCGCCCGGGTGGTTGAGGATTACTACGGCGAGATTCTCTGGTACGGGGACCGCAGCGTCCTGGGGCCGGCCTCGATGGAGAGGATCGGCTCCCATTTCGCCCGACCCGCCGCCGAAATGGGCTATGTCTCACGGGTCCGTGAACTGGCCCGGTTTTACGAAGAGGAGGCGGCCGCCGGGGAACAACTCGCCTGCACGGTTTCTCTTCCCTGGTTTGGCCCGCACACCAACAGCCTTCTCCACAATCTGTATGAAGTTCTCGACCGTTTGGGGGAGCAGCACGGCCGCAGCCATATTTACGTGGAGCGCAGCCGGGCCCAGGACGTGGCGGAATTGTTCGACTCGCTGCCCCACTGCCTGGTGGAGCCCGTGGGCGACCGCTATATCGGTTCGTTGCTCAATTCCAGGGTTGCGCTGATCTACGGAGGGTACAACAGTATCCTCGATGTGCTGGCCCTGGCCACGCCGGCCCTGGTCGTGCTTCGGGCAACCCGCGACCGTGAGCAGCAGGTTCATCTCGATCTGCTGCAGCGCTCCGTGGGTGGGGCTCTGCAGGTGGTCGATGAGGTTGAGGCCAGCAGCCGGGCCCTCGAGGAAGCGCTGCGGCAGCTGTTGGCGGCCAAGCCCGGCAGTTCGCCGCCAATCAACTTAAATGGTGCCGGCAATACTGCCAGGCACCTGCATCAGCTCGTCCAGAAGCAGGGCTGAGCGTGGGCTGCGGCGCGGGTCACTCAAAAAGATAGGGGAATAGATGGTAGTCAGAATCGTCATTGCACTGTTCATCTCGCTGGTCTCAGGGGTTGGCTACCTGGCTGGGCTCACCCGACTGATGAGCGGTCTGCTGATCGGCTTTGGGGTGATCTGCGGACTCTTTTTCGGGCTCATCTTTCTGCTGCCGCCGGGATCCGAAAAAATCACTTTTGCCGTCAGCGCCCAGGGGGTGTCCTGGCCTTTTTTCCTGGTGGCGCTGATCCTGATCCTGCTGATCGCCTATCTTTACCTCTACAAACCAAAAAACGGTCACCGACCTGAATTTGAAGCGCTCGGCGGCTCTCATCTGCGACGGCTGGGCTTCGGCCTGGTGCTCTACCTGGCCAGCCTGTTTCTGCCGGTGCTGCTCTGGTTTCCATCCGAACGCACTCTGCAGGCCGGCAATCAGTCGGAACTGGAAATAATGGTCCTGGTGGGGGTGCTGATCTTCATCGTCGGTATTTCGGCGGCGCTTTACCTCATCTACGGCTCGACCACGGGGGGCAGCGAAGATAACCCGGCCCTGATGAGCCGCTTTGTTCCGGCGCTGTTCTCGGTGTTTCACCTCGACAAGCTGCCGGCCCTGGTGGCCTATCTTCTGGTCTACTCGTCGGAACCCGAACTCGTCTTTCCCAAGATCGCGGCTCTCGCCCTGGCTGGCTATATTCCGGTTGCGGTCTTTCTGATCAAACTCGCTTTTGCCGTTGACCAACGCGGAACATGATCGAGGAGCAGACCATGCACCAGATGATCGTGCACGACAACATCGGTTGCCTCACGCAGGGAGCCGATCTCTTTGCCAGGAACTCCGGAGATCAGCGGGCTCGAGATGGTTGCGGAGTGCGGCGTTGTCCCGTCTGCCCTGGCTCACCGGAACCAGATCTTCGCCTGACATGTGTACCCTGAGCCGGCGGCGCACCGACGACTCCAGTCCGCCATCCTCACCACCCTTGACCGTGACTCGTAGAACTTTCTACATCCTCGCTATCCTGCTGATTGTCCTGCCCGCTTCGGGCTGGTGCTCCAGCCAGGGGACGGTGGCGGAACTGCTCGCCGGTTTCGAGCAGTATGCGGCCCGATCGTCGAGCCGCCTCACCCTGCTCTTCATCATCGCCGCCGCGACCCTGATCAGTGAAGATCTGGCCTGCATCGCCGCCGGGCTGCTGGCCGCCCGGGCGCTCATCAGTCCGCTCGAAGCGGTGGTTGCCAGCGGGCTGGGCATCTACATCGGCGACATCCTGCTCTACTTCACCGGTTATCTGATCGGTCTCAAGGCCCTGCACCACCCGCCCCTGAAGTGGCTGGTCAGCGAACAGCGGGTCCGCCAGTGCAGGACCTTGTTTGAAAAGCGGGGGCTGGGGCTGATCTTCATGAGCCGCTTTCTGCCCGGCACCAGGACGGCCACTGTCCTGGCTGCCGGACTGGTGCGGATCGACATGGTCAAGCTGCTCGTCGTTTTCGGTCTGGCCGTAGTGATCTGGACGCCTATCCTGGTGCTCTCCGCGGTGTTCATCGGCAAAAAGGTGGTGACTTACATAGATGTCTACAGCGGCTGGGCCTTGTGGGTTTTCCTGGGGCTCATGGTCTTGATTTTCGCAATCACCAGGCTCATCGTACCGTTCTTCACCTGGCGGGGCCGAAGGCTGCTCCTGAGTCGCTGGCGCCGCCTCTCGAACTGGGAATTCTGGCCCTACTACGTCACCAACGCGGTCACCTTTTGCTATGTCATCTATGCGGGCATAATAAAGTTTCGCAAGCCCACCCTGTTCACCGTCACCAACCCGGCCATCAGGCCGGACAGCGGTTTTATCGGGGAATCCAAGTCGGATATCCTCCAGGGGCTCGACCAGGACTATGTGGGCCGCTGGCGGCTGGTGGCCGGGGGAACCGGGCGTGAGGAAAAAATGGCGCTGCTCACCACCTTCATGGCGGAGGAACATCTCGATTTTCCGATCGTGCTCAAACCCGACGTCGGGCAGCGCGGCCAGGGCGTCAAGATCTGCGGTGACCTCGACCAGGCCCGCGGTTGGCTGGAAGAAATACAGCGGGATTACCTGATGATGGAATACCTGCCGGGCGAAGAGTTCGGGGTGTTTTACTATCGTCTCCCGAAGCAGCCGCGGGGCCGTATTTTCTCCATCAACCGCAAGAAGCTCCTACAGGTCGAGGGCGATGGGCACTCCACTCTGGAGGAGCTGATCCCTCCGAAGAAGACCTCAAGGCCGGACGCAACCTGAAGGTGATCGAACTCAACGGCCTGACTTCCGAGGCCACCCATATCTACGACCCGCAGAACTCCATCTTGTACGCCTGGAAGACGCTGATCGAGCAGTGGTCGATCGCTTTTGAGATTGCTGAGGCCAACCTGAAAAAAGGCGTGCAGCCCATGGCCCTGGGCGACTTCATCCGTCACTGGCGACGGGGCGGAAATTGAGGAGTACTCGGGGGACACAATACCCAAGGTGTCCCTTCTGAATCGGGACACCTTGGGTATTGTGTCCCCCTTACTCGTCCCTGACCCGGGTGAGCAGCCAGGCGCCGATTACGAACAGAAAGAGAATGGAGAGCACGCCCCACCTGGTGTCGCCGGTCATCCTGCCGACGATGCCCAGCAGCGCCGGACCGGCGATGGCGGCGAATTTTCCCGAGACATTGTAGAAGCCGAAGAACTCGGCGCTGTTTTCGGGCGGGATCAGTTTTGAGAAATAGCTCCTGCTCAGGGCCTGGATGCCGCCCATGGACGAGGCGACCAGCAGGGCGATGGCCCAGAACAGCGCGTGCCGAACCAGGTGGCCCTCGAGAAAGGGCAGCAGAAAGGCCAGGAAGGTGATCAGGCAGTAGACGGCGATGCCGGCAAGCAGCAGCGTCCTGGTCTCGAACCGGGCGGCAAGCCGCCCATAGAGCAGGGTGCAGGGGAAGGCGACGATCTGGATGACCAGCAGCACGGTGATCAGCATGGAGATGCCGAAGCCCAGGTCGCGGCCGTAGGCGGTGGACATGGTAATGATGGTGCCGACCCCGTCGATGTAGAAAAAGTAGGCGGCCAGAAAGAGAAAGACGGAGCGGTGGCGCCTGATATTCTTGAAGGTCCTCCAGAGCCGCGCGAAGCCGTCGGCAAGGGGATTGGCCGAGGGCGGCACGTAGTGGCGCTGTTTTAGATTCTTAATGGCCGGCAGGGAAAGGCACAACCACCACAGGGCGACGACCACAAAGCCCATCCTGGTCCGGCCTGCAGGCAGACCGTCGCCGAGGCCGCCGCTGACGATCAGGGCAATGACCGCCGCGAAGGGGATGATGCTGCCGATATAGCCGATGCCGAACCCCTTGGCCGAGACGCTGTCCATTCGTGCGGGGGCGGCGACGTCGACCAGGAAGGCGTCATAGAACAGGTTGGCCCCGGCCCAGCCGACCCGGGCGCCGATGAACAGCAGCAGGCAGAGCAGCCACTGACCCTCGAGGGGGATGGTCAGCGCCACGGTGAAAACCAGGCCGGTGATCAGAAAGAAGAGAAAAAAGGGCTTCTTGCGGTCCTTGTAGTCGGCCATGGTGCCCAGCACCGGGGCCAGCAGGGCGAGGATCAGCGAGGCGGTGGAATTGGCGAAGGCCCAGTTCGAGGTGGCCACCGCATCGGCGAGGCCGCTGGCGGCCACATCCTTGAAATAGATGGGCATGATGGCGGTGATCATGATCAGCACGAAGGCCGAATTGGCCGCGTCGTAGAGGACCCAGCTCTTTTCTTCCCTGGACAGGGGGGCGCGCTCAGTCATCTCGGCAGAAAAGCTTTGCCAGGACGACTGCGCAGATGAAGAAATACAGCGCGTAAAGGGCGTAGCCCGACGCCCGGACGGCGGCGGCCGGAAAACCCAGTGACAGGGCAAAGTTGTTGACAATGTCGAAGCCGCTCCGGCCAACGATGTAGAGCAGCAAAAGAAAGCCCAGGTAGAACGGGGCTTTAAGCAGCGAAACCAGCGATGAATATCGTTTTTGTGCGCTCATCTGGTAGCCATCTGGGCAGAGGTGAGGGCAAAGGCACTCCCTGAGTGGTTACTTAGCAGTTTTACCCCGATGTTTCAATTCTTGCACAAAAAAACCAGTGTGGTAAAGGCAACTATGTAACTCCGCTAACTTACGACCCTTGAGGCGAAAACAATGGGATTCGTTCCGGTAATCGGCAGATCGATAAAAAAACAGCTCGAGGAGCGCGAGGCGCAGATTCTTTCACCATTCGCCGCCCGCAGCGCCACCTCCAAGGGGCGCCGGGTCGAGGAGCCTGAGGACATGTGCGACATCCGGCTGCCCTACCAGCGGGACCGCGACCGCATCATCCACTCCAAGACCTTTCGAAGGCTCAAGCACAAGACCCAGGTATTTCTGGCCCCGGCCGGCGATCACTACCGGACCAGGCTCACCCACGTGCTCGAGGTGTCGCAGATCGCCCGCACCATCTCGGCTGCGCTCTGCCTCAACGAACCGCTCACCGAGGCCATCGCCCTGGGCCACGACCTGGGCCACACCCCGTTCGGCCATGCCGGCGAAGCGACCTTGAACGAGCTCCACCCGGGCGGCTTCAAGCACTACCTGCACAGCCTGCGGGTAGTCGATCACCTGGAGAAGAAGGGGCGCGGTCTGAATCTGAGCTGGGAGGTCAGGAATGGCATCGCCTGCCACTCCAAGGGCCGCGACGAGATCCTGCCGAGCTCCGGCCAGGGGCTGGCCGAGACCCTGGAAGGCCAGGTGGTGCGGCTCGCCGACATCGTCGCCTATGTGAACCATGACCTCGATGATGCCATGCGCGCCGGTTTGCTTGAGGATGGCGACATCCCTCACTCCGTCGTGGCGGTGGTGGGCAGCGGCCATTCCCTGCGCATCGGCAGCATGGTGCGTGACATTATCGTCGAGACCCTGACCGCCAACGACGGCAACCTGCACATCAGCGAGCCGATGCTGGTGGCGATTACCGAGCTGCGCAGCTTCCTCTATGACAACGTCTACCGCAACCTGCTGGTGCACCGGGAATTCGAGAAGGCACAGCGCATCATTACCGAGCTCTATGCCTATTTCCTGGAGCACGGACTGGTGAGGCGGGCGGGAGACGACTGGGCGATCGCTGCTGGCGACTGTGACTGGCCCGATGAAAAAAGTGGTCACCGGCGGGTCTGTGATTACATTGCCGGAATGACCGACAACTACGCCATCGGCGTCTATGAGCACCTGTTCATGCCGAGTCCCTGGAGCGTGAGGTAAGGGGGAGGGCGAGCCAGGCCCGGGCGGAAGATAAAAACGGTTGCTTTTCACCGGGGCGGCAGGTAATTTGCCCATTCGCCCGCGGCCCAGACCAGCAATAAACCTAAATAAGCAAGGAACAATAACTATATAGCAAGCCAATGAGCGACCACAATGAACTGAGCAAGAGCTACGACTTCAGCGACGTCGAGGAGAAGTGGCTGCAAGCCTGGGAGGAGCAGCACTGTTTCGAAGCCGAGATGCAGGACGGCAGGCCTTCGTTTTCCATCGTCATCCCGCCGCCCAACGTCACCGGCGTGCTGCATGTGGGTCATGCGCTGAACAACACCCTGCAGGACATCCTGACCCGCTATCACCGCATGTGCGGCGCCAACACCCTGTGGCTGCCCGGCACCGACCACGCCGGCATTGCCACCCAGAACGTGGTTGAGCGCCAGCTCTCTGAGGAGGGCATGAGTCGCCACGACCTGGGCCGGGAGAAATTCATCGAACGGGTCTGGGAGTGGCGCACCGACAAGGGTGGCACCATCATCAACCAGCTCAAGAAACTGGGGTGCTCGTGCGACTGGAGCCGCGAGCGGTTCACCATGGACGAGGGCCTCTCCAGGGCCGTTCGCGAAGTCTTCGTGCGGCTCTACAAGGAAGGGCTGATCTACAAGGGCGACTACATCGTCAACTGGTGTCCGCGCTGCCTCACCGCCCTGGCCGACGACGAGGTGGATCACGAGGAAACGAGGGGCAAGCTCTATCACCTGCGCTATCCCTTCGCCGTCGGCTCGGGACACGTGGTGGTGGCCACCACCCGGCCGGAGACCATGCTGGGCGACACCGGCGTAGCCGTGCATCCCGACGACGAGCGCTACGCCCACCTGAAAGGGGTGGGCATCGATCTGCCGCTCACCGGCAGGACCATCCCGGTGGTCTTCGACCCCCATGTGCAGAAGGATTTCGGTACCGGCGCCCTGAAGGTGACCCCGTCGCACGACCGGGACGACTACGAAATCGGCCGGCGCCACAACCTCGAGATGTGCAAGGTTATGGACGATCACGGGGTGATGAACGAGAAGGCCGGCATCTACCAGGGGCTCGATCGTTACGCCTGCCGCACAAAGATAGTCCAAGATCTCGAAGCCCAGGGGTTTCTCGAGAGGATCGAGGACTACGACCATGCCCTCGGCCAATGCTATCGCTGCAGGACGGTGGTGGAGCCGACCACCTCGCTGCAGTGGTTCGTCAAGGTCAAGCCGCTGGCCGACGCCTCGATAGAGGCGGTGCGCAGCGAGCGCATCAAGATCTATCCCAAGACCTGGTACAACACCTTCTACAGCTGGATGGACAATATCCGCGACTGGTGCATCTCGCGGCAGATCTGGTGGGGCCACCGGATTCCGGCCTGGACCTGCATCACCTGCGGTGAGCTCATCGTCGAGACCACCGACCCCGAATTCTGTCCGGCCTGCACCTCCACCGAGCTGGTCCAGGAGACCGACGTGCTCGACACCTGGTTCTCCTCGGCCCTGTGGCCCTTTTCGACCATGGGCTGGCCCGAGAACACCAAAGAGCTGCAGACCTTCTATCCAACCTCGATCCTGGTCACCAGCTTCGACATCCTCTTTTTCTGGGTGGCCCGCATGATGATGATGGGCATCCACTTCATGGACGAGGTACCCTTTCACGACGTCTACCTGCACGCCCTGGTGCGCGACAAGCACGGCAAGAAAATGTCCAAGTCGACCGGCAACGTCATCGACCCGCTCGAGGTCATGGGCACCTACGGCACCGACGCGGTGCGCTTCACCCTCACCGCCTTTGCCGCCCAGGGCAGGGAAATAAAGCTCGACGAGGACCGGATCGAGGGCTACCGCTTCTTCATCAACAAGATCTGGAACGCGGCCCGCTTCGCCCTGATGCATGTGGGCGACTGCGGCGACGAGGCAAGAAAGGCGGTGGACAACCCGGCGGCGCTGCCGCTGGTCCACCAGTGGATCCTGAGCCGCACGGCCAAAACCGTCGACGAGGTGCGCACCGGGCTGGACGAGTATCACTTCAATGTCGTCGCCTCGGCCAACTACCAGTTCATCTGGCACGAGTTCTGCGACTGGTACCTGGAGTGGATCAAGGCCGATCTCTACAGCGACGACGAAACGGTCAAGGCGCAGGCCAGGGGCGTGCTGCTGGTGGTTCTGGAAACGATACTGAAGCTCATCCACCCGCTGATCCCCTTCGTCACCGAGGAGATCTGGAGTGTGCTGCCCGGCGAGCGCCGCGTGCTGATGCGTGCGCCCTATCCGGAACGGCAGGAAAAGTGGCTTAATGACACCGCCGAACAGCAGATGGAGCTGCTCATGGGTGTCATCACCGGCATCAGGAACATCAGGGCCGAGGCCGATGTCCATCCATCGCACAAGATCGACGCTTACGTGGCCAATGTCGACAGGGACACCGCCGCACTCATCGGCTCGTTCTCGCCGGCGATCAGCGACTTGACCAGGCTCAACGGCCTGACCATCACCGACAGCAGCGACAAGCCGGACGACGCGGCCACCTATATATTCAACGACATCGAGATTTTCGTGCCTCTCAAGGGGCTGGTCGACGTGGACGGCGAACTTGCCAAGCTGGGCAAAGACCGGTCCAAGGTCGAGGCCAGCCTCAAGCAGGTAAACACCAAGCTCGGCAACGATAAATTCCTGGCCAACGCCCCCGAAGCGGTGATCGCCAAGGAAAAGGGCAAGAAGGAAGAGCTCGAGGCGCGGCTCACCCGGATCGAGGAAGCGGAGCAGCGCCTGCACAAGATCCGCGCCTGAGAACACGACATCGGGAGATGGCCGCCATGGACAAGAACCTGCTCGACGAGCTCTACCGCTCCTTTCTCAGGGAAGATATCGGCCGGGGCGACCTGACCAGCGAGGCTATCTTTTCCGCGGCGCAAACGGGCCGGGCCGATATCGTCGCCCGGGAGCCCCTTGTCGCGGCCGGTGCCAGAATCATCGGCGGCCGGGTTTTTCGGGTACAGAACCCCGACATCGAGGTTATCGATCCAGTGGAAGACGGCACTGCCGTCGCAGCGGGCGACGTGCTCTTCTCGGTGCAGGGGCCGGTCGTCGATATGCTCAAAGCGGAACGCACCGCGCTGAACCTGCTGCAGCGCATCTCGGGCATCGCCACCTTCACCGCCCGCTTCGTTGCCAGGGTCAAGGACTACCCGGTGCGCATCTGTGATACCCGCAAGACCACGCCGGGGTTGAGGATTCTGGAAAAATACGGGGTCGTGGTCGGCGGCGGTGCCAATCACCGTTTCAACCTCACCGACGGCATCCTGATCAAGGACAACCATATCGCCGCCTGCGGTTCGATCACGGCTGCGGTTGAGCGGGTTCGCGAACGGGTGCCGCACACCATCCGCATCGAAGTCGAAACCGACACACTGGACCAGGTGCGCGAGTGCCTGGCCTGCAGGGTCGACATCATCATGCTCGACAATATGGACCCGGCCATGCTGCGCGAGGCGGTGCGGGTCATCGACGGCAAAGCCCTGGTCGAGGCCTCCGGCGGCATCGTGCTGGACAACATCGAGGCCGTCGCCCACACCGGGGTGGACATCATTTCCATCGGCGCCCTGACACATTCAGCCCCTGCCTGCGATATCGGCATGGACTGGGCCTGATTTCATGGAAAAACCGTGAAAACAAGTTGTTCCACCCTCCGGGCAAGTCGAGCCGAACACTTACCCAGCCGCGCTTGTGCGGGGGACATCTTATACACGACGTCTGCCGTCTTGCCGGCCGTCTCGACTCGTGAATAATCATGTTTTAACCCGCGAAATGTTGATTATTGCTTGATTTTTTGTAAAAAAATGTGGGATACTGGGCACAACAACGGTTGGGGGGTATGTCCGTTCGCGACCATATCCGATCTTTATCATCAGAGCAGAGGGTTAATCGATGCGTTGTCCTAAATGTGGTTACATCTCATTTGATAATGTTGAAAAGTGTTTGAAATGCCGGAAGAATATCGCTGATGCATCAAAACTTTTCCAAGGCAGTGTCCTTAATGTGACCACACCGGTGTTCCTGAAACTCGTCCCCGATGAGGAGGAATCAGCGATCCGGACCAGGACATCCTGCTTGAAGAGGAAGAGGGCGGCACGGCAGAAGTGCAGCTTGAGATGGATGAGGATCTCGATCATTCGGCCCTGGACCAGCTCAACGACGATCTCAGCGAAATAGAGGCCTTTACCGAGGAAGACACCGAGGAGGAGACAGTTCCGGAACTTGGTGAGCTCGACGAGATCGAGATGGAGCAGGCCTTCGGCGAAGAACAATTGGATGAAGAACTGAGCCTTGAAGTACCCGACGAGCTGGCCGATCTTTCTGATCTGTCGCCGCCTGAGAAGGGTTCTGAACCTCAGAAGGCCCCGGCTGAAAGCGAAGTCGATCTTGACTTTGGCGATCTGGTCGAAGAGTTCGGTGAGAAAGCGCCGGCCGCTGCCGCTGGCGCCGCAGCTGGAGCTGGAGCTGCCGCTGTAACCCCGGAACCCAAGAAGGAGAAAAAGAAGACGCTCAGTCTCGACCTGGACGAAGACCTCGATTTCGATCTCGACCTTGGCGGCCTGTCGATCCATGATGATGACAAGTAGGCTGGAGGACCCCAGGTACCCTGAAAATCGTTGACACCGGCAGCGATGTTTTGTAAATAGTGCACCTCTATCCGGTGCCGAGATAGCTCAGTCGGTAGAGCAACGGACTGAAAATCCGTGTGTCCCTGGTTCGATTCCTGGTCTCGGCACCAGTTAGTTGTAGTAATAACAAGCGGTTACAGTTTTGGGCTGTAACCGCTTTTTCTTTTGAGCTAACCTATAGCTAACCATTATGCGTCGTTTTCTGTCTGTAAAAGTTACCTTTTGTCTATCTCAACAACTCTAGATTAGCCTGCCAAGAAGCATAAATGGCAGTATACGTACTTTTAAGTTGACCTCGGCAACTGTTTTATCCATTCGTCAATTTCATCTAATCGCCAGGCAACAGATCTCGGGCCCAGTTTTAATGGTCTAGGAAAACGCCCCTCTCTCATTAAAAGGTATATTCGAGACCTTTTGAGACCAATCTTTTCTTCGACCTGTGGTAATCGAAGTAATCTGATGTGCATGC
>JARRLH010000045.1:0-24371 GCA_037387205.1 Desulfofustis sp. | reverse complement strand
CCCGGCACCTGCAGATGGCCCCCTCGGTGTTCAACAAGAATCTTTGGACCGGAAAGGTCATGGACTGGTGCATGCGCCATGAGCAGGTCAAGGTTCAGATGTACCGCTTTGGCGATGTACTCCCCTACCTGGACACCTCCTCATCTTTAGGCCAGGTGCAGGGCAGCGTTCTGAAGGTTGCCTCCGCGATGGGTTCGACGAATTTGACGTGGACACTATAGTCATTGTGCAGATGAAAGCTGACCTTGGTGACCTGTCCCCTGAGCTGAAGAGGGGAGTCTTCGCGGCCGTCGCAAAGCAACGACAGGTTAATCTCGGCAGCGAGCAGGGCTCGGGCAATTTCCTGCCGGGAACATTTTATATCGAAACAGAGTCCGGATCGAGAGATGTCCGACAATCCCCCCTTGAATCGGTTATCACCGGGACTGCCGGCCTTTTGCAGAACAACTGCGGCGGCAACGCCCGAAATCGGGTACCTCCTGGTTGAGCGCCGGTCGAGTTCGCTGGCGCTTATCGCCTCCGTGCTTTTGCCCTGCTTGCGGCAGAATTCGGCTATCTTCTCGTATAGACCGGGATGCGCTTCCTGCCATCCCTCGGCCGCCCTGCGGGTCAGGCTGTAAAGCTTTGTTTCCGCCTGGGTAGCGGCCGAAAGCGGGCACAGTGATATTTCAAAAAAGCTCGACTCACCGACGATATCTCCGCGCCCCAGGTGAGCGGCGATGATATTTTTTCCCTCTTTACGGTAGAACAGCACCACCTTGCCGCTGTCGATAAAAAACAGTCTGTTGCTGATTTTGCCCTGGACCTGCAGCAGCTTGTAGGACTCCACCAGTGCTGATTCCATGCTGTAAAACAGGCCGTTGGTCTCCTCCTCGGAAAGATCATCGTAGAGAAGGTTCCACACCGCCAGGTGATCCCTGTCGAGCAGCTTGGTTTTCTGTTCCTCGATTATTTGCCCCGTCGAAACAATAAGTTTCAGGCTTACCGGGTCGGTTTTCATTAATTGTTCCCGGAGGGCCTCGGCCTCACTGAATTTGCCATTCAACGCCGCCTTTTGTATTGCCGCGGCCAGATCATTACTGTCCATGTTCTCCTTAGATGCGGCAGAATCCCGGGGCGGGTGCTCTTCTTGTGACATGACAGACTCCTTTGATCGATCATGGGTGAAGTGCAGACAACTTTTGGTCATTATTGCATAAAATCTTGAAATATGTCAAAAATTCAGAACAATGAGCCTTTTGCAAAACTAAGATTGTCGTGCAAAATCAAACCATGCGAGAAATTTTACCACAGGCATATGATTGATATTCCGAGGATAAAATTTTGAGCATAACACAGAGTGTGGGCGAAAAGATCGTTTTGCAAATAGCTCCAATATAAAGTTGAGGTCCAGCCAATGATAGTTGTCATCTCCTCCGCCAAGACCCAGCGATTTGCTCCCCTGGCAGATCTGCCGGTGTCTCAGCCGCCGCTGTCAGATCACACAAAACAACTCCTGCACCGCTGTCGGGCACTGAGCAGAGAGGAGATCAGAACACTCATGAAGGTCAGCGACAAGCTGGCGCAGAGTACCTATCAGAGATTTTCAGAGTTCTCCCTCCCCCACCTCGAAGATTCTGCCAGCCCGGCCATCGCCACCTTTGCCGGCGATGTCTTCTCGCAGATTCGCTATGAGGACTATGGCAGGGATGATTTTCTTTATGCCCACCACCATGTCAGAATTCTCTCCGGGCTCTACGGTGTTTTGCGGCCCCTCGATCTGATGCAGCCCTATCGCCTGGAAATGGGGTACAAACTGGGAATCGGCGCGGCAGCCAATCTTTACGAGTTCTGGCGCGACGCAGTGACAACCCAGCTGAACCATGATTTGCAACAGACAGGCAGCAGCTGCCTCGTAAACTGCGCCTCCAAGGAGTATTCCCGCGCCATTGCGCGGCCTCGGCTCGATGGCACGGTGTTGGACTTGAGCTTCAAACAGAAGAAGAACGGTAAAATCAGCTCGATAGCCATCTACGGCAAGCGGGCTCGGGGAATGTTTGTTGACTGGTTTATCACCACCCGCAGCGCCGAGCCGGACAAACTAAGGGAATTCGATAGAGGCGGCTACCGATTTGCTGAGGGACTTTCAAACGATACGGAACTGGTCTTCATCACTGAACTATAAAAAAGGCTCTATCGTCACTTCAAATAATTGCTGAACTCGGCCTGAACCCGCGAGAATTTCAAGGCAAAGCCCAACCCCTCAAACTTTTCGGTGATTTTCTTCATAGTGTTCACCCCCACCACCCGGCCATCCCCGGTGACCAGGGGGCCGCCGGAGTTGCCTGGGTAGATCTCGGCGTTGGTCTGAAGGTAATCTCCCCTGTTGTTGGAGATCACGCCTGAAGTAACCGTATTGTTGAGCTTGAGCGGGGAACCGATGGCATAGACATCGAGCCCCAGAGCGAGCTCGCCCTCATCCAGGGGGAGCAGATAGGGGGTTTGATAGCCATCAAGTTTCAACAGGGCCAGATCATAGGTCTCGCTTATCCGGTAAAATATTGCTGACTCGCGGCGGCCATCAGCCAGCACCACTTCAAACCTGTTCTGAGCGGCCAGATTCCTGGCGGTCTTATTGTAGGCCCGCTGGCTGCGTTTGAACTCCGTCAGGGCCTTCTGGTAGGCCTGCCGTCGGCCTGCATAATCCGAGTTCCACTGGTTGAAATAGCGCTCACGCTGTTTAAGATCCGCTTCGACTTCGGCCCTCTGATGTGGATCAACCCGGTTCTGTGTATCCGCCAGCACCTGACTGAAGCTTTTCTGGTAGTCGTCGAGTTTCTTCTTGTACTGATCGAGCTGCTCTTTTTCCTGGTCCAGGCTGGTCTGCAGCCTCTGCAGACGCTGTGCCGCCTCATCCATATTCTCTCTGACCTCCTGGTCGACCTTCCGGCTCCCCCTTATCACATGCCTATTGGTAACAATCAGGCCGTCGCCGCTGACAAAGAAACCGGAACCATAGCCTGCTTCGGTGACGATGGTCACCACCGCCAGGTTGGCCGTTTCAACCGGAGTTGAGGGGGTCAGTTGGGCGCTGAGCAGCAGGGCCAGATCGGTTTCTCCGGGGTCATTACCTGCAACCGGTTGGCGGGGATTTGCAGCCCTGTTCTGGTCAGCGGGCACGCGGTCATAAATAATTTTCTCGACCTCTGAGAGGTCGATGGTAATCATGCCGCCGAACTGCTGATAGCTCAACCGGGGACCGTTTCTGGTGATCGAGTCGGTGTGGATGATCCTGCCGTCTTTCAGGTGCAGTTCATGGGAGGCGCCGGCGATCGGCGCAACCAGGAGCATGAGGGCAACAAAGAGAGCCGAAACTGTTCTCATGAGCAGGTGACCTTTGTTCGACCAAATTCATTATTGTCAGAGTTGTACCAGTATAGCACAGGCAGCGGCGATGCAGAAACCGATCTCCCGGGCAGGAAGCTGTCAAAGCAGATATTTTATCAGGACGAAGCCGCCGATCAGCAGGAACATGAAGACAACGGAAATGATGTTGAAGTATTTGTCGATAAAATCTTTTACCGGCGCTCCGAATTTCCAGATAAAGGCGGCCACCAGGAAAAAACGGGCCGATCGCGATACCAGGGAGGCGGCAACGAAGGTGATAAAATTTATCTCGAAGGCCCCGGCGGTAATGGTGAACAGCTTGTAGGGCAAAGGGGTAAATCCGGCCGTCCCGACGGCCCAGGCGTCATATTTCTGGTAGAGATTTTGGACACTCAGGTACTTATCTTCGAGTCCGTACCAGCCAATTATCTGCTGCCCAAGCGAGTCCATGAACCAGAGGCCGAGCCCGTAGCCGAGCATACCGCCGAGTACGGAGCCGGCCGAACAGATCGCCGCATACTTGAAGGCACGAGTGGGAGCCGCGATGCACATGGCGATGAGAAAGACATCCGGCGGCAGGGGGAAGAAAGATGACTCAACGAAGGCAATGATGAACAGGGTCCAGGCTCCGTAGGGCCCGGCAATCCAGTCCATGCAGTAGTCATAGAGCCGCTTGAGCGGGCCGCTGGCGGTGTCGGCGCTGCTATCGCCAGCCATGTTCACCCACCAGGTCGACGAATCTTACTTTCTCAAGGTCTCGGATCTGCACCTCGTCGTCTTTTTTCTCGAGCAGCTGCAGAACCTGCAGATGCTGATCACCAACCGGAATCACCAGACGCCCCCCGTCCTCCAGCTGGTCGACTAGGGGTTGAGGTATCTCGGGGCCTCCGGCGGTGACAATGATCGCATCATAGGGGCCGTGCTCGGGCCAGCCCAGGGTCCCGTCGTCGAGCTTGGCCACGATATTGAAGTATCTGAGTTGATCGAATACCCTGCGCGCTCCTGCCAGCAGCACGTTGATCCGCTCAATCGTGTATACCTGGCTGCAGAGTCGGGAAAGGATCGCGGCCTGATAGCCGGAACCGGTTCCTATCTCAAGCACCCGCTCAGAACCGGTGAGGGCCAGCGCCTCGGTCATCAAGGCGACGATATAGGGCTGGGAGATTGTCTGGCCCGCCGAGATGGGCAGGGGAAAATCTCCGTAGGCTCTTGACTGCAGGGCATCATCGACAAAACAGTGACGAGGCACCTCGCGCATTGCTTCAATCACCTGCGGGTTTGATATGCCTCGCGGAATAAGCTGTTCCTGCACCATCCGGTCACGGATGGTCGCGAATCTGTCGTTCACGATGATTACTCTTCCCCGGGGTTGCCTCTGTCCTGCTCAAACTCGCCGGACTCTGAAGCGCTGTATTGGATGTCGGAGACCGTTTCGCCATCGAAGGTAACGATAATCCGGCTGACAGATTTGGGTGAAAACCATCTCCCCACATAGAAGGTCCGCTGGACCGCGGACAGGTACTCCTCATAGTAGAACCAGCGCTCGGATCCCGATTCCGTCTGCTGCCGCTCATCGGGGTCGCCCAGATAGGTCAGCACCTCCGTTTTGGTCGACGTCCCCGGGCTGATCAAACTGGCGTCGGAAGCCAGATGCCTGACCGGCTCGTGCACACACCCGGACAACAGAATCGTTCCCAGACAGAACAGGATTACACGTTTCGCTACCGACATGGCATCTCCAAGAAATTCCTCGCAACTCATCCCCGGTACGGCAGTCAAACCACTTGACTGCGCACTGGCAGGTCAGCCCGAGATTTACTGAGCAGATCAGCAAACACACACGCTCTATAGCCTGTCGCTGCGCATTTTTCAACTTTAATATAGCGGCTCCCGACAGGCAAAAGCGATGAAATATCGAGTACTACAAGACGATCTCGACAGTTCTGGCAGTTTTGGGGATCGCTGGGATCAGTCGACCGCCTTGTGCAGAATCCTGTAGTTGCGTTCCACCATTTCCAGGGGGTCGACAGTGAGGCCGGCCTGAATCATTGCATTGTCGTAAATCTGCAGAGCGACTTCAGCAGCAAAGGATTCGTCAGAATCAACAAGATCGGCCAGCCTGCAGATCAGCGAATTACCAGTATTGATTTCCAGATTCTTTTTGGAGATCTCTCCGGCCATGCCTTTTTCCATTCGACCGGCGGCCATGACCCGCTCCATGGACGAGGTCATGAACCCGTCGGGATTGACGATCATTGCCGGGGAGTCGACCAGTCTGGAAGATTTTGAGACGTCGGCCACTTTGTCGTTCAAGGTTTTTTTCAGCCAGTCTATCAGTTTCTTGCTCTGCTTTTCATCAAGCGCCTGCCCTTGCTCTTCCTTCTCTTTTTCCTGGGCGTCGCCTTTGTCGTCGAGCGACAGGTCGGCCCGGTCGGCGGAGACGAACTTCTTACCCTCGTATTCAGCCAGATGGCTGAGTACGAAATCGTCGATCGGTTCGGTGGTGTAGAGAATTTCAATATCCTTCTTCTTGAACATCTCCACGTAGGGACCAGCTTCGAGTGCCTCTCTGCTGGGACCGTTTATATAATATATGCTCTCCTGATCCGGACTCATCCGCAGAAGATACTCGTCGAGACCAATCGGGGTCGATTCCTTCGATTTTGATGACTCGAAGCGCACCAGCTTGCCGAGTTCGGCCCGATACTCAAAATCACTCGCCACTCCCTCTTTGAGGTAGATGCCGAAGGTATCCCAGAATTGCAGATAGGCCGCCTCGTCCTTTTTGGCTTCTGCGGCCAGGAATTTGAGGAACCTTTTCGTAATCACCCGCCTTATTTTGGCCACCAGGGCATTGTCCTGCAGCGCCTGTCGGGAGATATTGAGCGGCAGGTCCTCACTGTCGACGACACCTTTGAGAAACCTGAGCCATTCGGGCAGGATCGATTCTGAATGCTGGTCGATGAGAATCCTCTGACAGTAAAGGTTGACGCCTGGGCTGACCCGGCCGAAGCCCATGATCTCGAGGTTTTCCTTGGGGACAAAGAGCAGGGAATTAATGGCCAGCGGAGCATCGGTGGAAAAATGAAGCTGGTAGGTTGGTTCGTCAGCGGCATTGGCGATGAACTTGTAGAACTCGAGGTATTCCTCATCTTTGATTTCAGCTTTATTCCTGGTCCACAGAGCCTGCACGGTATTGACCGTCTCCCCTTCGAGTTTGATGGGAAAGGGAACAAAGGAGGAATACTGCTTGATGATCGACTCCACTTTCCACTTCTTGGCGTAATCCTCGCAACCCTCTTTGAGGGAAATAATGATTTTGGTACCGCGATGAAGACCCGGACACTCACTTATGGCAAACGAGCCGGTACCGTCCGACACCCATTCATGTCCTTCTGAGCCATCCCAGGAGCGACTCTGTACCCGCACCTTGGCGCCTGCCATAAAGGCCGAGTAGAAACCGACACCAAATTGACCGATAAGACTGACATCTTTGCGAGCCGCTTCGGCCAGTTCGGCCAGAAAGCTGTCAGAACCGGAATGGGCGATGGTGCCGAGGTCAGCGATGAGTTCATCAGCGCTCATACCAATGCCGGTATCGGTAATAGTCAACTCTTTCTTCTTCTCATCGAGATCGATAGAAATTTCCAGGGGCACGTGGGAGTCAAAAAGATCTTCCTGGTCCTTGGTCAGGCTCTCATGTCGATACTTTTCCAGAGCGTCGGCCGCATTTGATATCAGCTCTCTGATGAACACGTCGCGCTCCGTGTAGAGCGAATTGATGACAATATCGAGCAGTTTTTTCGTTTCAGCCTGAAATTCGTGGGTTGTTGCCTTACTCATGATCACCTCTTATTGTACTCGCATGATAATGTGCCGGGTTCGCCCAACGCAAAGAACTCGGCAGCCACTTAGTAAGTCGGCCAAAATGTTAACCATGTATGAATCGCTGTCAACCAGTGGCAGGCAAGGTTTTGAACCCTATTGGCAGGGTTTGCTGGGAGGCCTTTCAGGGTGAAGATTCTGGGACGTGCAAAAACTGCAAGCCATTGTCTTCTGCTCAGCCGGTGGCCGCTCTTCAACCACCTGCCTGTCGACGTAACAACCAAGGATACGCATACCTGATTTCATGCCTCATCTAAAAGATACCATCATCGTCGGCGCCGGCCTCACCGGGCTGGTGATCGGCCATAAACTCAAACTCAGTCACCCGGAACACCAGGTTCTTCTGCTCGAGAAATCGCCATCCCCCGGCGGCGTAATCAGCTCCTTCAGCGATGCAGGCTATCTGGCTGAATACGGTCCGCATGGCTTTCTGGACAATTGTGCAGAGAGCAGGGAACTGCTTGAGGAGACCGGTCTCGAGGCAGAATGCGTGCGCGCTTCACTGCACACATTTGTCCGCTACGTCTGCATCGATTCAAAATTGATGCTGATTCCTCAGTCGCCGCTGAAAATCATCCGGGCACCGCTGATTCCGTGGCCGGACAAATTCAGGGTTTTGGGCGAACTTTTCAAGAAGCCGCTGACCGGGGAGCCAACCGTGGCGAAATGGGCTGAATACCGTTTTGGCAAAGCCTTGCTCCCCTACGTTGATGCCGTGTTCACTGGCACCTATGCAGGAGATTACAATGAACTAAAAATCGATGCGGTCATGCCCGGTCTGCGGCGCATGGAGCGAGAGCACGGGTCCATCATCCGGGGTGCCCTGGCCAAGGCACGAACGGTTCGTAAGAAAAGAGCCAAAGGGCGCCCACTCGAAATGCCGTCGATGACCAGTTTTCCCGACGGAATGCAGCGTCTGCCGCAGCGCCTCGTAGAAATGCTGGGCCAGCAAATGATCAGCTTGAACTCCTCGGTAACCGCTATCAAAAAACTCCCCCGGGGATGGCAGGTTGAAGTGCAGAATGACACCTACCAGGCAGCCAATCTGGTGCTGGCCCTGCCGGTCAACCAGAGCCTTAACCTCCTTTTCGGAATCGATGGCGAGCCGCCCCTGAAGCAGATTCCCGAGGCCTGGATCGCCACCGTTGTGTTCGGTTTCGATCAGGCTACCTTGCCGCCCGGGTTCGGCTACCTGATCCCCGAACGGGAGCAACGCTTCACCCTGGGTACCTTGTTCTCCTCCAACATGTTTCCCAACCGGGCTCCAGAAGGCCATATAGTGTTCGAGACATTGATCGGCGGCAGACGCCACCCCGAGCGTCTGCAACTTGACGATGAGACACTGGCAGCGCACGCCCTGGCCGATGTCAAGGAGCTGCTCGAGCTGCCGGACACCCCGCACTACACCCGGGTGCTCAGGCCCTCCGGCGGCATCCCCCAGCTGGAAAAAGATTACGGCCGCCTGTTGCAGTGGCGCAACGATCTGGTCGGCAGGAATCACGGACTTTACGTCTGCGGCTTCGGCTGGGAAGGGATCGGCCTCAACGATATGATCAAGACGGCCTGCTCGGTGAGTGAAACGATTATTTCTCGGGCAGCGCAAACCCAGGAGCAGGCAGAGGCCAAAAAGATCTATTTCTGAGCGGGATCTGCGCCTTGCCCAACCATATGAGCACAAGCCACCCAGTCAGTCAGGCCGGGAACAACCGCCATAGAACATTGCCTTGCCTGGGGAACGGCTTTTACTTATCTGCTGTGTATGGATTAAAGTTGCTGCAGTTTTTCACTCAGCAGCTTTAGCTGTGAGGCCACCGAGGTGTCGCGCCTGTTCATGCTGGAGACCACCTTCACAGCATGCATGACGGTCGAGTGGTCGCGATTGAACACCTTACCTATTTCAGCAAGGGTCTCTTCGGTATATTTACGGCACAAATACATTGCCACCTGGCGTGGAAAGGCGATTGCCCGTTTGCGTGATCTCGAGCGCAGCTCGTTCAGACTGAGTTTAAACTGATCAGAGACAAGTTCCGTAATAGCAAGAGAGCTCAACTCGGGAGCAGAGCCGGTTAAGAACTTCACCACCTCTTCCACCAGTTTCTCATCCACTGTGTTGTTGTTGAGTGCTGCCCTGGCGCCGATGGCAATGATAGTTGACTCGATTCTGCGCACGTCGCCCTTCACGTGGTTGGCGAGATAATCAACGAATACCTGCGGAAGCTCTATATTCTGCTGCTCTGCCTTTCGGTTGATTATCCGCCGACGGGTATCGAAATCCGGTTTTTGAATGGAGGTGACAAGTCCCGACGACATCCTGGAGACGAAATCGGTGTCAATTCCCTTCAGTTCCCGCGGGCTCGTATTGGCAGTCATTACCACCCGCTTACCCGACTTGATCAGGCAGTCGAGAACTTCATTGAGTTCCTCCTGGGTCTTGCTTTTGCCTGTCAGGCTCTGCATATCCTCGACCAGCAGAACATCGCACTTTTCCTGGTATTTGCGCTTGAACAGGTCCATCTTGTTGGTTTTGATGTTGTGGACCATTTCCGAGGCAAACTGCTGGGCGGTCAGGTAGTGAAGCCTGACCATGGGCTGCGTCTCGAGGAGTTGATGAGCAATGGCATGAGTCAAATGGGTTTTCCCCAGCCCCGTGCTGCTATTGATGTAGAGACAGGGGCCAATGGAGTCATCGAGCAGTGACATCGAGCGGCAGGCAGACTGGGCCAGAATATTGGACTGCCCAACCATGAAATCAGCAAAAGTGTAGCGCGGGTGAAGCGCGCGCACCACCGATCTGCCGGTCGGCAGTGAAGGCAGGCGCATCTGCACAGGTTGGTCAGAGGCAGACGACGGAGCGCATTCGGTGAGCACGACTGTCTTGATCGAGGCGTCAATTTCTGCTACTTTCCTGCTGATCAACTCCAGATAGTTCTGTTTGACATAGGCGCCAAAATAGCGATCGGGACACGATAATACCAGCTTGGTGTCATCCTTGCGATTCAGATCGAGAGGCTCGATCCAGAGACTGTAAACGGACTCCGACAGAACATCCTGTAATGCTGTTTTCGCTTTTTCCCAGACCATTTTCGCACAAACCAATACTGATTAACCGCTATTTCCGGCCATTTGGCCGGAAACGGATCTGAATTCATTGAAAGCAGGACTAATCGTAATCCTACAGATCACAAACACTCTAACAGGTACCGACTACAGAATTGCTTCTCTCCATGAAGACAACCAAGGAACAAGAATATGGTTGTTGATAGACCTTATTTCGAAACGAAGGTCAAAGACGATTTATCAAGATTTTTCAAAAATGAAGACGTGTTACCAACAGTGCTCATAAAGACGCTGAGATACTGGGATGACAACTGATGAGGTCACCAAACTATGGTGGCGCGAGGTTTTGAAGCAGTCAGGGTTTTTCAACGCTATCCTAACATTTTAGAAATGCAAGGAACAGGTTTTCAACAATTTAACAAAAAAATTAAACTCAAAATTTATAAAATTTATGAGAAATATATAAACATTACTTAATTTTTCTCTTTCTTTTATCAGCTTGTCTCCTGTTTGCGGGATATATAGCCAAAATGTATGGTTAAAATTTTTTTAAATTTTTGTACTCAAGAGCAGACGAGTATCTTGCTTTCTCTGTCTCAATCCAGCTCTTCCAATGTTTATGCGTGATTCAGTCAAAACTGTTATCTGATTTTGTTTTTAAAATTTTTGTACCTTGGGGGAGATAATCCTGATGCCCGGGCAAAGGTTATCACCTCCACAGTCACGGCGCCGTTTTCCTTTAAAACCCGGCTGCACTCGGACACCGTAGCGCCAGTGGTGAACACGTCATCGATAAGGCATATTCTTCTGCCGTCGAGCTTTGCGCCTGGCCCAGCCTCTATTGAGCCAGCCAGATTCCTTCTTCTGTCAAGCCCGCCAAGTTCACTCTGGGCCGGGGTATTTTCGACCTTTTTAAGTGCACTGGGATCGATTTGCACCGATTCTTTTAAAAAGAACAGCCGGGCAAGTACCAGCGCCTGGTTGAGGCCGCGCTTTTTTAAGCGGGCGGGAAAAAGCGGCACCGGAACAACAAGATCAAATTCTTTTATCAGGCGCCGGCAACCTCCTTTTTCTATGAGGCCGCGCAATCCGGCTACCGCCCTGGTGTCACCATTAAACTTAAGACGGTGCAGCAGGGTGCGGACTGGCTCACGGTAATAGACGAGAGAGCGGGCCGAATCGAAGGGCGGCCGATGTTGCACACAGCTGCCGCACCACCGGTCCTCGGGGCTCACTTCCCTGCTCAATTCAGTGCCGCAGATGAGGCACAGCGGTGAGGTGAAAAAGACTACCCGGGCCCAGCAGGAGCAGCAAAATCCCTGCGTGTTCTCAGCCAGGAGGGGAGCGGTGCAGCCGCAACAGAGGGGCGGAAAAAGAATCTGCAGAACGTTGTCCCTGAGTTTCTGAATCATTGAGGCTTCCCGGGTGCCCGGGTTCCGGCCCGCCCGGCACTGCAGTTCCGGGCCGATGGAGGCCCAAGGAACAGGGGTGGTAACGGCGTCGACAGGGCTGTTCCCTGCATTGCATTTTTCCGTAAACATGGCATAATGGGTTATTCTGATTTCCATTACTTTTTTATTTGATTATCAAGCTGATATAGCCGCCTCAGGATTGTTGCACCAGCGTGGCTCCCAACTGCAGAAGGAACAGCATATGACTGCTCAAAGAACCCCATCGAGGATTTTTCCATCCGCGTACCGTGTCTTTCTAACTATTGCTGTTGCCTGGCTGGGGCTGGTCTGCGGAGCGCCACCCGCTTCAGCAGTCGATCAGAACACCGCTTTCCTGCCCTTTCAGATCATTGCCCAGAGTGTCGATGAGAATTTAACGGCACAAGTTGACGACAACCTTACCAATGTGCTGCTGCTCAATAATTTCCAGATGCTCGCCAAAGCCACCGGCCTGGACAGTGTCGCCGCCGGTTCGGTTACCATCATCGGCAGCCAGGTGAGCATCGACGTAAAAGTCTATGATGTGCTCAATCCGGAAAACCCCAGATACTTTTATAAAGAAGCTGGATCAATGGCGGAGCTCGAACTGATCATCGGACAGGTCATGGACGAAGTCATTGCCTATGCCGAGCGGGACCAGTTCATCGGGCGCATCGCTCCAGAAGGGAACGCCCGCATCGACTCCGGTGCGATCCTCAGGAAGATCCAGTCAAAAACCGGCGATGTCTATGACCCTGCAGTCTTACGTGAGGATCTCAAAGCCATCTACACTATGGGCTATTTCGATGACGTCCAGGTCGACGTCAAAGACGGCGACAGCGGCAAAATCGTCACCTTCAGGGTGGTCGAAAAACCGGCCATCTCCTCGATCAGCTACTCGGGGATCGACGAACTCGATGACGAGGATGTCACCGGGGTTGTCGCCATCAAGGAGAATTCGATTCTCAACCCGGCCCGGGTCAACGAAGCGGCGGCGGCAATACAGACCCTTTACAAATCCAAAGGCTACTACAACACGACCGTCACTCCCAATATCAGCTACCCAACCCCAGAGACTGCTGCGGTTCGCTTTGTCATCGATGAAGGCAAGAAGATCTATATCAAGGAGATCGGTTTTGAAGGCAATAACAGTTTCGACAGCGATGATCTCGAGGACGTCATTGAGACCTCGACCAAAGGCTTCCTGTCCTGGCTGACCGAATCGGGCCTGCTCAACCGGGACAAACTCGAACAGGATTCGGCCCGCATCGTCGCCTTCTACCACAACAACGGCTATCTCGAGGCTAAAGTCGGGGAGCCGGAAATCACCCAGGAGGAGGAGTGGCTCTATATCAAGTTCATTATTGAGGAAGGTCCCCGCTTCAAGGTCGGTACCGTGAATCTCGAGGGCGATCTGATCAGTGACAAGGAATTATTCATGGGAATGCTGGCCATCAGAAGCGAAGAATACCTGAGCCGCAAAGTTCTGCGCGACGATATCATGAGGATCACCGACTATTACGCAGAACAGGGTTATGCCTTTGCCGATGTCCGCCCCAAACTGGACATCTCCGAGTCGGGTTCACGGGTCGATGTCACCCTTACGGTCGATCGAGGCGATCTGGTCTATATCAGCCGGGTCGCCATCCGGGGCAATACCAGAACCCGCGACAACGTCATTCGACGCGAACTGGAGATCGCCGAGGGAGGCGTATTCAACACCAAAGGCATAAGGGACAGCACCAGAAACCTGCAGCGGCTTGATTTTTTCGAAGAGGTCAATATCACTCCGGAACCGGCGCTCGACCCCTCGAAGATGAACGTTTCGGTCGATGTCAAAGAAAAAAGTACCGGCCAGTTCAGTATCGGGGCCGGTTATTCCTCGGTCGACAACCTGATCCTGATGGGTGAGATATCTGAAAACAATTTCCTGGGCATGGGTCACCGCTTGTCGCTGAGCGCCAATATCGGCGGCCGGAGCAGCCGCTTCAACCTGAGTTGGACCAACCCCAGAATCAACGATTCCCAGGTATCGACAGGTATCGACCTGTTTAACTGGACCCGGGAATACGATGACTACACCAAAGACTCCAAAGGCGGCGCCCTGCGCTTTGGCCACCCGCTGTGGGGAAAGTGGCGCATGTTTGAGAGCTACAGTTACACCGATACCGAGCTGACCGACGTGGCTGACGACGCCTCCTTCATCATTCGCGAATCGCAGGATGTACCGGTCACCTCGGCGGTCAAGGTGTCATTTGTCAGAGACACCAGAGATCGTCTCTACGGGGCCAGTGAAGGATCGAGGAACGCGCTGTCGCTCAAGTACGCCGGCGGGCCATTGGGCGGCGACTCCCAGTTTACCAAAGGCGAGGTCAATTCGAGCTGGTATTTTCCCATAGCCTACGGCACCGTCTTCCATGCCCTCGGTGCCGTCGGCCAGGCCTGGGAAAATGAAGCAGGCAAACTGCCGGTGTACGAGCGCTTCTATCTGGGCGGCATCAATACGATCCGAGGTCACGAATTCGCCCAGGTGAGTCCGATCGATCCGGAAACCGGCGACCGGGTCGGCGGCGATCAGATGTGGTATGTCCAATCGGAAATCGTTGTGCCCCTGTTCAAGGAGCAGGGATTTTTCGGCGTACTTTTTGTTGATGCCGGTGATTCAATTGCCACCGATGTAGACTGGGACGACCTCCGCGACGTGGCCGTCGGCACCGGGATCGAGTTTCGCTGGATTTCGCCGATCGGGCCCCTGCGCCTGGTCTGGGGCTACAACCCCGATCCCCTGGAAGACGAGCCCGAAAGCGTCTGGGATTTTACCGTCGGAGGGCAGTTCTGATAACAATCAGCTGACTTATTCAGCATCTGGCGCCGGCTGCCCCATGCAGCCGGCCCTTTTTTTATGACCCAACCCGCGCCACTACTTACACAGAGCGCCCACCTGATCAGCGGCCTCAGAGGCTCAGCTGTCGCCTGGTTCTGCGCCAACGCTGCTCCCGGCAGACCGGTCTGCTGCGTTGTCCCCGACGAGCAGATGACGGAGGGGCTGGAACGTGATCTCGTCCTTTTTTCCGACCGGCCGGTCATCACTTTTCCGGGCTATGAGATCCCGCCCTACACACCGCTTTCCCCCGACCAGCACACCACCGCCTCGAGACTCTCGACCCTGTTTCACCTGAGCCAAAGCAGTCATCCCTATGTGCTGGTCACCTCCATCGAGGCGCTGCTGCGCCGGGTCATGGCCAAGAAGGTTCTGCAGGACCATGCAGAGCTGCTCATGGAGGGCGAGGAATGCGACCTCTCAGCCCTGCAGGTGGCGCTCGTCAGGATGGGGTATGAATCGGTCTCTTTGGTGAAAAGCTACGGCGATTTTTCTGTCAGGGGCGGCGTCGTCGATATCTACCCGACGCCATTTTATCTTCCTGACGGTACATTTCTCGACAGTCCCGTCCGACTTGATTTTTTCGGCGATTTCATCGAGTCCATTAAACCCTTCGACCCTCTCACCCAGCGCTCGCATGGCCGTTGCGAAGAAGTGGTCCTGCTGCCGGTCAGCGATATACTGCTGCCGGTGGCTGAGGCGGGTGCCCTGAGAAGACTAGGCAGCCAGTGGCTCGAACTGGCGGAGAGGTGCGATTGGTCGTCCGACAAATCCCATGAACTGGCCGAGCGCATCAGAAACGGTCGTCGCTTTGCCGGTATCGAATTTTTTCTGCCCTTTTTCCATGGCCCCGGCAACACTGCCGCCCTACTCGATTACCTGCCTGCCAATAGCGCCCTGCTGCTGGTCGAACCGGAAGCGATCAGCGGCCAGGTCAGCCTCATACACGAACGCATCGAGGCCAATTACCAAAGCGCAATGGCAGACCACCAGCCCGCTCTTCCCCCCGACGAGATTTTTCTGGGTGAGGATCAGCTGGGGCCCCGTTTGGAAAGATTCGAACAGTTCGGAATAACAGATTTTTATGCCGATCAAGCGGCGCCCCTCACATTGAAAACCAGCAATCATCAACTGCTCAAACAGGAAATAGCCTACAGCAGGAAACAGCATGGTCTGCTTAAAGTCCTCGCCGCCCGGCTCGACACCTGGCTCGAACGATCCGAACTGGTGGTGATCTGCTGCCGCTCGGCTCAGCGCTGCACGAATCTTGCGGAACTGCTGAGCAGATTCGACTGCGCATTCCAGCTGCTCACTCCACCGCTTGCCCTGGATAGTCTCAAACCTCAGGGAGAGCGGTGTATATTTCTGTGCGAACACCCGCTGCAGAGCGGCTTCAGCCTTGAAGAAAAACGACTGCACCTGGTCTCGGAAAGTGAACTTTTCGGCGAACGCAGGATAGGGTACCAGAAGCGCACCAAAAAAGCAGTCGGCGAACCGATTTCCTTTGCCCAGCTGCAGCAGGGAGACGTGGTGGTGCACCGGGAACACGGCCTGGGCATCTACCGCGGCCTGGAAACCATCTCCCTGCAGAAGATAACCAACGATTACCTGCTGCTCGAGTACCGTGACGGCGACAAACTCTATGTACCGGTGGACCGCTTGAACCTGGTCAGCCGCTACGAGGGACTCTCGGACAAAGAGCCACGGATCGACAAGCTCGGCGCTCAGACCTGGAAAACCACCAAACAGAAAGTGACCGAGGAGGTCTGGAAAGTAGCCCAGGAACTTCTTGATATCTATGCCCAGAGAGAGATACGCAGCGGCAGGTCATTCTCGTCCCCGGGAGAGTTCTTCAGAGAACTGGAAGAGTCGTTTTCTTTCGATGAAACGCCCGGTCAGTATCAGGCCATCAACGACACCATCAGCGATCTCACCACCGCCCGGCCCATGGACCGGCTGATCTGCGGCGATGTCGGCTATGGCAAGACCGAAGTCGCGGTCAGGGCAGCCTTCAAGGTCGTCGAGGATTCGTGCCAGGTGGCGATACTGGTACCCACCACGGTACTGGCCGAACAGCACGCCAAAACCTTCAGTGAGCGACTCAGGGATTTTCCGGTCAGGATTGCCTGCCTCAATCGTTTCCGCTCCCCCAAAGAGCAAAAAGAGATCATCTCCGGACTGAGAGATGCGTCCATCGACATCGTCATCGGCACCCACCGTCTGCTTTCCAAAGACGTCAGCTTCGGCAGCCTCGGACTACTGATCATTGACGAAGAGCACCGTTTCGGCGTGGCCCACAAGGAAAAGATCAAGCGGCTTAAAGCCGAGGTGGATGTCCTGACCCTGACGGCCACCCCCATCCCCAGAACCCTGCAGCTGTCGCTGCTCGGCATTCGCGATCTCTCGGTAATATCGACGCCGCCCGAACACCGGCGGCCGGTGAAAACCTTTGTCGCCCGCTACGACGACCTGGTAATCAAAGAGGCGGTCAATCGTGAACTCCTCAGGGGCGGCCAGGTGTTCGTCGTCCACAACCGGGTCAATTCCATTCACCGCATGGCCCAGACCGTGCAGAAACTCGTCCCCCAGGCCCGTGTCGCCGTCGCCCACGGACAGATGGCCGGCACTGAACTCGAGGAGATCATGGTGGACTTTGTCAACAATAAAATCGATGTGTTGATCAGCACCACCATCATCGAATCGGGGCTCGACATCCCCAGCGCCAACACCATCATCATTAATAGAGCCGACCGCCTGGGCCTGGCTGAGATTTATCAGCTCCGGGGACGGGTGGGCCGCTCGCCGACTCAATCGTTCGCCTATCTGCTGGTCCCGTCTGTCGACCATCTGTCGAAAGATTCCAGAGAACGGCTCAAAGCGCTCATGGAATACAACGAGTTGGGGGGAGGGTTCAAACTGGCCATGTCCGATCTGCAGATACGCGGCGGGGGCAATCTTCTCGGCGTTTCCCAGAGCGGTCATATAGCCGCCATCGGCTACGATCTTTATCTCGACCTGCTGCAGAAGACCGTCGCCGACCTCAAGGCCCGGAACAACGGCAGGACGCCAGATACTTATGCTGACGACCTTGATCCTGAAATCCATCTCAAGGTGTCGGCCTATATACCCCAGAGATACATCGCCGATATCGAACAGCGCTATCTCATGTACCGGCGTATTGCCCAGCAGAGCAGGAACAGTACCGCAGAAGAAGCAGATCTGCGCGAAGAACTGACTGACCGTTACGGTGAACTGCCCGACGAGGTGAGCAATCTCTTTAAGGTGGTGGCCATTAAAAAGACCCTAATTCCGCTGAGGATAGAAAAACTGGAGAAGGGACCGGGAAATCTGGTATTTTCCTTTATGACCGATACACCGGTCAAACCCGAACTGCTGCTCTCTCTGGTCGCGGAAAGTCCTGAAAGGCTTCGTTTAACGCCGGATGGCAGATTGATTGTTACGACGGAGACGACAAACGGCAGACAGCTGTTTACGACAATCGAAGATGTGATTGCTGAACTGCACAGACTGACCGAAGAATATGTACATTAGAGAAATGAAACCTGCGATGCAGTGGCAGGAGATCACCACCGTGCTGCTCGACATGGACGGCACCCTGCTGGACAAATATTTCGACGATTATTTCTGGGAGCAGTTTCTCCCCCAGGTATACGGAAAACAAAACGACCTCCAGGAAGCTGAGGCACAGAAAGTGCTCTATCGCCGATATCGATCGGTTGAAAAGACATTACTGTGGACCGACCTGAACTATTGGACCGAGGAACTCGATCTCGATATCATTGGACTAAAAAAGCAGATAGATCACCTGATCAGCATAAATCCCCACGTAATTGACTTTCTTAAGTTCCTTCAGAACCAGC
Source organism: Desulfofustis sp. (assembly GCA_037387205.1). Classification (GTDB taxonomy): domain Bacteria; phylum Desulfobacterota; class Desulfobulbia; order Desulfobulbales; family Desulfocapsaceae; genus JABDQA01. The sequence goes on along the minus strand of JARRLH010000045.1, from coordinate 5,871 downwards.
AGAAACGCGTGTACCTGGTGACCGCCGCCCATCCCGCCGCCCTTGATATAAAAATGAGCAAGGCTGGTCTCAGCGGCTATTTTCACCAGATGATCTGCGCCGACGAGTTGGGCAGGCCTAAAGAGGATGTGCAGTTCTGGAACAGCCTTGAAGAAAGGCTCGGTTTTGAGCGTCAACGCACCCTCTTCGCCGATGACAATGTCAATGTCCTCAATGCGGCCCGCAGCCACGGTATCAGATATCTGGTGCACATCGCCAAACCGAGTTCTAAGCAGCCGGCACGTTACTGCGATGAATTCACCTCAGTGTCCGCCTTTGACGAACTCATGGTCCCCTCTGCGGATCCCATCACCGCCAGAAGAAATTGAGGTGCTGTCCAGATCTTTCGTTTTTTTGCACAGTAACGGAGATCTCGAGAGACGTTTTTCCTCTCACTGAGCCGACCATTCCCGGCTTTATTGAGATTTCCCTCACTCTACCTCGGGCTCCTCAAATAGTGCGCTCCTCCAGGCTTCCGCCTGACCAACAATCGAAACAGAACATTGTTCTTTTTTATCCATATACCATTTGTATTACAGAACTTTTCTGACAATCACGCGGTGGTAATTATTTTTTGGCCAAAGACTTGAAGTCCTTGTAAATATTTAGTATATGTGGTTGGGTCATAATCAATTTTTTCCTGATCTGGCGGCCTTTAACAGATGTAACAAGCGTAAAAACCATTACAACCCACAAACCTTAATATGAGGTGGAACATGGCGAACTATAACGACGTCTTTGCAAAAAGTGTTGAAAATCCGGAAGAATTCTGGGCAGAAGCGGCCGAAGGAATCGACTGGTACCAGAAATGGGACAAGGTGCTTGATGATTCAAACCCTCCCTTTTACCGCTGGTACGCCGGCGCCAAAATGAACACTTGCTATAATGCAATCGATCGCCATGTCGAGGGCGGCCGCGGTGACCAGGTCGCCATCATCCACGACAGCCCGGTTACCGACACGATCACCAAAGTCACCTACAAAGAACTGCAGGACAAAGTGGCCCAGCTTGCCGGAGCCCTGCAATCCGCAGGCATTGCCAAGGGCGACACGGTCATCATCTACATGCCGATGATTCTCGAAGCAGCCTATGCGATGCTGGCCTGCGCCAGGATCGGCGCCATTCACTCGGTGGTGTTTGGCGGCTTCGCAGCCAACGAATTGGCCATCAGGATCAACCACGCTGAACCCAAAATGATCATCACCGCCTCGGGGGCCATCGAGGGGGTCAAGACACTCGCCTATAAGCCGATCGTTGACGAGGCAATTGAAATCGCCGAGCACAAGGTTGGCAAAGTCGTACTCTTCCAGCGCCCGTTTCTGCACGCTGATATGCAGGAAGGCCGCGATATGGTTCCTTCTTGATGGCCCGGAAAGCGGTGGGGGCGGTGAACAGCGATTTGACCCGTTGCTCAAAGGAGCCACCACGGTTTTCTACGAAGGCAAACCCATTGGCACGCCTGACGCCGGGGCTTTCTGGCGCCTCATCTCCGAGCATCGGGTCAAATCGCTGTTCACCGCCCCCACCGCTTTCCGGGCCATCAAGAAGGAAGATCCCGACGGGGTGTTCATCGGCAAATATGACATTTCCTGCTTTGAGTGTCTCTACCTGGCCGGTGAACGGCTTGACCCGGACACCTATTTCTGGGCCTCGAACCTGCTTAAAGTGCCGGTCATCGATCACTGGTGGCAGACGGAAACCGGCTGGGCAATCGTGGCCAACTGCCGCGGCATCGAAGAACTGCCGGTCAAGGCAGGCTCCCCGACCAAGCCAGTGCCTGGTTACAACGTAATGGTCCTGGACGACGAAGGCAATGAAGTCGGAGCCAACAGCGAAGGCAATATTGTCGTCAAGCTGCCTCTGCCTCCGGGTACCCTGCCAACCCTGTGGAAAAACGACAAGCGCTTCGTCGAATCGTATATGTCGACTTTTCCTGGGTACTACGAAACCAGTGACGGCGGTTACATCGATGAGGACGGCTATGTCTATGTCATGGGCCGCATGGACGATGTCATCAACATCGCCGGCCACCGGCTTTCCACCGGGGCGATGGAAGAGGTCATCGCCACTCATCCAGATATCGCCGAGTGCGCTGTTATCGGTACCGATGATCAGCTCAAAGGGCAGTTGCCGGTCGGTTTATTCGTTCTCAAATCAGGTGTTGACAGGGACGTGGAAGAGATTCAGACCGAACTGATCAAGATGGTAAGAGAAAAAATCGGGGCCATTGCCTGTTTCCGCGAGTCGAATATGGTAGCCAGGCTGCCGAAGACCCGCTCCGGCAAGATTCTGCGCGGAACCATGCGCTCAATTGCTGCCGGCAAGGAATACCGCATGCCCTCCACCATCGACGATCCGACGATTCTCGATGAAATCACCGAAACCTTGAACGAAATGGGATACCCGCCTAAATAGACGATCCAGCAAACCAAGAGCCGGCCCCGCTCCAGGCAGCGGGGCCGGCTTTCAGGCCACCGATGATCCTGCACGACAACAACTGACAAGGAAGCCCTTGTCTTCTGAACCTCAAGGAGCGTACTACTGTCATGAAAATCCATGAATACCAGGCCAAGGAACTCTTCAGAGCCTACGATATTCCGGTGCCTGCCGGTGTGCTGTGCGAGACGCCGGAAGCCATCGACCAGGCGGTGGAGCAACTGGGACTGCCGCTGGCGGTCAAAGCACAGGTCCACGCCGGCGGCCGCGGCAAGGGCGGCGGAGTTCGGGTAGCCAGGACGCTGGAGGAAGCACAAGACGCCGCCGCGGCTATCATCGGCATGAAACTCGTCACCCTGCAGACGGGAGCACAGGGCAGAACGGTACACAAGGTGCTGGCCGAGGAGGGTGTGTCGATTAAAAACGAACTCTACCTATCTTTCATCGTCAATCGCGATGACGCATCCGTCACCATTATGGCGAGCCAGGACGGCGGCATGGATATCGAGGAAGTCGCCGCCGCCACCCCTGAACGAATCGTCAAGGTCGCTATCAATCCGCTGCTCGGTATCCAAGGCTATCATGTCCGCCACGTTGTCCTGGGGCTGCAGCTCGAACCCGCGGTGGCCCAAAAATGCGGGGCGATGTTGAGAAACCTCTACCGGCTCTTTACCAGCCGCGACTGCTCTCTGCTGGAAATTAATCCGTTGATCGTCACCGAGGAAGATGATCTCATCGCCCTCGACGCCAAAATCGATATCGATGCCAACGCGCTTTATCGGCAGAAGGATATCGCCGCCCTGCGCGATCCTCTCGAAGAGGATCCTCACGAACTTGAGGCGGCCAAATATGACCTCAACTACATAAAACTCGATGGCACCATTGGCAACATGGTGAACGGCGCCGGACTGGCCATGGCCACCATGGACATCATCAAGCAGGCCGGCGCGGAACCAGCCAATTTCCTTGATGTCGGCGGTGGCGCAGATGCCGAGAAAGTCGAGAACGGCTTTCGCATCATCCTCAGCGACCCCAATGTCCAGGGCATACTGATCAACATTTTCGGCGGAATTTTGCGCTGCGACGTGCTTGCCCAGGGAGTGGTCCAGGCCGCCCAGGCGATCGGTCTTGAGGTACCCGTGGTAGTTCGCATGGAGGGCACAAACGTTGAAGAAGGCCGCCGGATTCTGGCCGAGTCAGGGCTTGACCTGATCAATGCGGTAACCCTCTCGGATGCGGCAGAGAAGGTTGCCGGCATCACCAGCAGGTAGAGGATCCCAATGGCCAGCCGCCTTAGTCTGACGCTGAGTCTGGCAATCCTGCTGGGCTTCCCGGGCCTGAGCCCCGGGATTGAAATGGAGCACAGCCTCACCGTCGACTCGTCCAAATGGGTCATCAGCAGCGGCAGGGTCGCGACTCTGCCAGCCGGCAGCATGCTGGCGCTGGCCCTCGCCCTGGAACGGGGAGCCGAGGCCGTATGGCTCGATCTGGTTTTGTCCAAGGACGACAAGCTCATCCTGCTGCCTGATACCAGAATCGATCAGCTGACCGATATACAAGAGATCTATCCCGATCGGGCCCGTCCCGACGGCAGCTACCACAGTTTTGATTTCACGCTGGAAGAACTGCGGCCTGTCTCCTTGAAGCCGGAGGCTTCCTCCGAATCCATCAGCCTGCCCTTATCCAAATCGCACCTGCCGATTACCGCCCTCGAGGACTTCTTTGGCTATCTGGATCTGGTTGTCGATGACCTCGCCACTCGCCCTGCCCTAATTTGCACCCTCAAGCAGGGCTGGCGCCACCAACTGGAGGAAAAGGATCTGGGGGCGGCGGTCCTGAAGAGGCTCGAAAACTATCAGTTAACCAATGGCGCCGCCAAACTGATTATTGCTTCCTATGATCCCGAGGAACTGCAGGAGCTCGCCACGACTGCCGGCTCCGAACCAATGGGAAGAATTGGTTTCCTGCAGCTCATTGGGGCCAATGACGGAACAGAGGTACAACGACTTGAATTCGGCGTCTACCAACCCTACAGCTTCGATCTGCTGTTCACCAGGTTCGGCCTCAAATCGTTGTCGAGCTATGCCGATACCATTGGACTGGACCTGGGGGCAGCCGTGGCCCAATCCGGCACGCTCAGCCAGCCTCGCTTTCTCGCCGATGCCCATACGCTCGGATTGCGGGTCGTCTGCCTGCGGGTGGATTCAACCGCCCACCACTATCTTGCCGACGACAGCTCAGCACCGGAATCAATGTTCGAGCACCTCCTTTTCACCATTGGCTTCGACGGCATCGTCACCGACGCTGACCGTTTAGCGCGAAGCTGGCTCAAAAACCGTGCCCCGGCGCGTGACAGTGAACAGAGCAGCATCATAGAACGTCTGATTGACCGGGTTGAGGATACCGGCAGCGAGCCGCCCGCTCCCGCCCACTCGGACGAAACCAGGTAAAATATCAGGAAACGGAATAATCCCATGGCTATTTTCGCAGACAGTTCAACACGTTTGATCGTACAAGGCATCACCGGCCAGGAAGGCCAGTTTCATACCCGGCAGTGCATCGCCTACGGCACCAATGTGGTCGCCGGCGTCACCCCGGGAAAAGGCGGCCAGAAAATGGATCACGTGAGCGTATTCAATTCAGTCCACGAAGCTCGCCAGGCAACCGGCGCCAATAGTTCGATGATATTCGTGCCGCCGCCGTTTGCCGCCGAGGCCATTCTCGAGGCGGCCGATGCCGGCATAGATCTTATCGTCTGCATCACCGAGGGCATTCCCGTGATGGACATGCTCCGGGTGAAGAATTACCTGGCCACCACGAAGAGCCGTCTCATCGGACCGAATTGTCCCGGCATCATTACCCCCGGCGCCTGTAAGATTGGCATCATGCCGGCTTCGATTCACCAGTCAGGAGGGCCTTTCGGGGTGGTTTCCCGCTCGGGTACCCTGACTTACGAAGTCGTGCATCAACTCAGCCAGGAAGGTCTCGGTCAGACAACCTGTGTGGGGATTGGCGGGGATCCGGTGAACGGCACAGGCTTTATCGACTGTCTCGAGGCTTTTGCAGCCGACACCGACACCAAGGCCGTGGTGCTGGTTGGTGAAATAGGCGGCAGTACCGAAGAGGAGGCCGCTGCCTGGATCAAAGAGAATATGAGCAAGCCTGTGGTCGGCTTTATCGCTGGACTGACGGCGCCCCCGGGTCGAAGAATGGGCCATGCCGGAGCCATCGTCAGCGGTGGTTCGGGCACCGCAGCCGCTAAAATAGAAGCAATGGAGGCGGCAGGCATTACTGTGTGCCGCGATTTAGGCACTCTTGGGCGTCTCTGCAAAGAAGTGTACGAGTAACGTCAGTAGGTTTTAAGCTCAAACTAACCTTTTCCGTCGCGGCGGTCCC
>JARRLH010000044.1:0-17075 GCA_037387205.1 Desulfofustis sp. | reverse complement strand
TGCTCTTCACCTCAGTGTCGAGGGACATGATGGAACCGGCCACGGCCTCGTTCGTACATCACTCGCTGGGGCTGTCACCGGCGTGTCTGGTGCTTGATATCTCCAATGCCTGCCTGGGCTTTTTAGACGGTATGATCCTGCTGGGCAGCATGATCGAGCAGGGCCAGATCGAAAATGGGCTGGTGGTTTCCGGGGAAACAGCGGAGGAGCTCATCGAGTCAACCATGCAGACCCTGCTCAACGATACGTCGCTGACGCGCAAAACGATCAAGCCTGCCTTCGCCTCGCTCACCATCGGTTCCGGTGCGGTGGGACTTTATATGTGCCGCACCTCTGAGGCAACAGCAGACAAACCCCGTCTGGCCAGTTGTGCCTGGCTTGCCAACACCGATTTTTCAGACCTTTGCCTGGGAGGGCAGTCGACGGCCGAAACCACTCTGATGGCTACCGATTCCGAAGAGCTGCTCATCCAGGGAATCGAGACCGCAAAGCAGACCTGGGAACGTTTTTCGTCGGCGAGCGGCTGGGATGATGGGGACATCGATTGTTATTTCTGCCATCAGGTTGGGTCGGCCCATGCCAGATTGCTGTTCGAGAAGCTGAGACTGACAGCCGATAAAAATTTCGAGACTCTGCCTTTTCTGGGCAATGTCGGGTCGGTTTCAGCGCCGGTGACCATGGCCATGGCCATGGAACAGAATCGTTTTGTCCCGGGCATGAAGGGCGCAATGCTGGGCATCGGCAGCGGCATCAACTGCCTGATGCTGGGGGTTACCTGGTAGGTGATATGGGTGGTACACAGATACCAGCGGTGTACGGCCGCAGATTGCTGAAACTGGTCAGAGAGACCATCGGCCAGCGTTTGGGCCTGGTTGAGGCGGTGGATCAGTCCGGTCTCGAGGATGAGGCGCTGCACCAGGACCTGGCGACCTTTGTGACCCTGAAGATAGACGGGCTGCTGCGGGGCTGCATTGGCAACCTGGAAGCCACCGGACCGCTGCTTGAGTCGCTCTCCCAGAATGGTTGCCACGCCGCCTTCAAGGATCACCGCTTCTCGCCGTTGAGTGCGGAGGAGTTCGAGCGAATCAAAATCGACATTTCAATACTGAGCACTCCGGTTCGGCTCCACTATGAAAACGGCGACGACCTGCTCACCAGGCTGCGACCCGGGATAGACGGTGTAATACTGAAAAAGGGCAGGGCCAGGGCAACATTTCTGCCCCAGGTCTGGAAGCAGCTGCCTGGCCCGCGACACTTCATAGAACATCTCTGCCAGACAGCGGGCCTATCGCCTGAAGCCTGGCAGGATGAGGATATTGAGATTTATCTGTATCAGGTTCAAAGTTTTGAAGAGGAGACACATGCGCGTGATTCTACTCCCCGGGCTGGCTGAAGAGCTCAGAGTCCTCTATGAGGATATGGAGCGAGCCTACGACAACGTAGCCCAGCAGCTCGGACATGGCTGCGACGGCTGCCCGGACAATTGTTGCGACTCATATTTTCTGCATCACACCTACATCGAGTGGGCCTATCTCTGGCAGGGGCTCGCCGCGCTTCCCGAAGACCGCCGCCAGACCCTGCTGTCCAGGGCTGAAGCGTACGAGAGACAAGCCCAGATGGAGCAGCGGCCCAAGCTCATGTGTCCCCTCAATGAAGAGGGCAGATGTTCGCTGTACGCACATAGACTTATGGTCTGCAGAACCCATGGAGTACCCGCCTCGATGACCCGGCCGGACGGCAGGCAGCTAAAATTCCCCGGTTGCTTCAGATGCCAGGAACTGGTGGAGAGCAAAGCGATCGCCGAGGATGAACTGCCCTTGATGGAGCGTACCGAACTGCTCAGCCGTCTTGTCGTGCTGGAGCAGAAGCTTCTCGGGGGAAAAAGACATATGGCTCCCAAGGTGAAGCGGACGATCAGTTCAATGCTGATCGGCGGTCCTCCCGAGCTGCCCCATTGCTCGGATCGCACCCCTAAATGGTGAGCAGCATTATCCCAATGCAGAGAGACCGGAGTTTGGAGTGAAGCTGAAAGTGACAGGAAAACAGCCCAATTCAAAAGATTGTTTCGTCTGCGGGCTGGAAAACGATTTTGGCTTGAAAAGCTATTTCTACGAGCTCGAAAACGGCGAATTGATTGCCAGATTTTTCCCCGCCGAAAAACATCAGAGTTATCCCGGCCGGCTGCACGGCGGCATTTCAGCGGCCATCCTCGATGAGACCATCGGCAGGGCAATTATCAATCACCAGAAGTCCGGCCTCTGGGGCGTCACGCTCGAGTTCTCGATGAAATTCAGAAAGCCGGTGCCGCTGGACAGTGAAGTGCTGGTCCGGGCCAGAATAATCTCGGAGAACAGGAGAACCTTCGAGGGAACCGGCGAAATTGTGCTGGCCAACGGGACCGTGGCCGTCGAAGGCAAGGGCCGCTACCTGAAGATGTCGCTGTCAAATATCACCGATGATAATTTCGAAGCGGAACAGTGGCAGATCACCGCTGCAGACGACGATCCCATCGAGATCGAATATCCCAGCTGCTCTCTAAAGAATTGACAGGATGAACTCGGCCGCCTGATCGGCCCCGTTGAGCGGCAGCGGCTCACGCCTGCGCAGCATCATCTGTTCCAGGTCGTCGAGCCAGGTGCCGCTGAGAAAGTAGCTCTGCTCAATAATTTCCCCATTCATCTCTTGACTGACGTAGCGTTCTATCACCTCCGATTCGGCAAACAGGTTCCTGGAGACACAGCAGAGCGGCGTGGCAGTCTGCTGGCATTCGGCAATGGTGGAGTAGCCGCTTTTGCAGATCAGCAGATCAGCAGCGTTGATCAGGTCGGGATGATGCAGAGCGGAGTGGGCGCTCAGAAGTCTGATGTTCTCACCCCGCACCTCGCTCTGGCTCTGGCCTGCGACGAGAAAAAGGTAATCTTCATAACGCTGCAGGTCGCTGATGAAGGGCAGGTCGAGAACAACGCCACCCATGGAAATGAGTATGATTTTACGCCGGCCGGCGGCGACCAAGTCTCTTATCCTCGCAGGGGGCAGCGCCTGTTGTCTGGCTATTGGCGCACAATGAAGATCGCAGGCTGCCGGGTTGCAGACCGGATCGGTTTGAATTCTGTAATCAACCTTGCCGTAGGACTCTGAGAGAAGTTCAATATAGGGATCGAATCCCGATGCCGGGCCCATTTGAGCATAGATCCAGTCCCAGGTGAAGTTTTCAACCAACAGCGTGGGAACAGCAGCGACCCGCCCCACTTCAATACCAAGAGAGCTGATGTCGCAGATGATCAGCCGGCATGACCGGCACAGTTCAGCGCATCCGCTGATGAGCGGAGGGGCAAAAGGCAGGAGCTCAGCCAGCTTTGCACGGGTCTGCCGGCGATCTGCAACGAAGGCGTCGCGCTGCACCAGACCGATGTCGGTGGGCATTAGGTGATAGGAACAGTCCACCCCCGAGCTCTGGAACAACGCGGGCGGCAGGGTGGTAAAAAGTCTGGTTTTGAGCCCGGGGATATGACTCTGCAGGGCCTGAAGCAGTCCGATGGTCCGGGTGGCGTGGCCGAAACCGTGGGGCGATATGAAGCAGGCCAGCTCACAGTTCATGGATTGAGGTTCTCTGGAGAGGGGGCGGCGATCAATGCAGATCCTTGCCGGTGGTGCTCATTGCCATTTTGCAGTTGCGCACGCCCCTCAGGGAGCGCAGCCGGTCGGCAAGCTCGTTGACCGATCCGGCCTTGCCCTTGACGATGACAACTTCGAGGCAATTGTGATGATCCATGTGAATATGGGTAGCTGAGACAATCTGGTGATGATAGTCATGCTGAATCTCGGTCACCTTTTCCTGCAGTTTGGGCTGATGATGGTCGTATACCATGGAAATAACGCCGACCACATCTTTGTCGGCCTGCCATTCTTCCTCGACGAAGGAGGAGCGGATCAAATCCCTGATCGCCTCGGAACGGTTGACATATTTCTGCTGTCTGATAACGATGTCGAACTGCTCCAGCAGTTTTTCATCCAAGGAAATGGTGAAACGTTTTAACATGATTCTTCCCGTTTGTTTCTGATGTGGTTGGAACGGTTCCGTGTTCCTCTCAGATTTTGTCCTGGATCAGGGCACCCAGGCAGTGGCGATTGACCATGCCGCCATGATCTCTGGACATGTGTTGCAGGTTGGCGCTTCTCGTTCGGGCATCGGCATATCATCGCCTGCCCGGTTAGGTTAGCGTGGTGCCATTTCTCCGTCAACACTTTTAGGATCGGGGCGACCAGTCTTTCCTCGGTCGCCCCCCATATTTTCAGGTATGAAGATGATAGACAGACTGTCCATCGAAGTTATCGGCTACATCAAGTCCTGTTTTACCGAAAAATTCGGTACCCCCAGACAAGCCGGTCTGGTTCCATCGGCCAAGGCGCGGCTCAGGCTGTGCGAACATTTCAAGCGCCGGGAAATGGTGCGGGGACTGGAAGAGTTCAGTCATATCTGGATCCATTTTGTCTTTCACCAGGCCATGGAGGACGGCTGGAAATCAACGGTGCGGCCGCCGCGGCTCGGGGGCAGCCGCCGCAAAGGCGTGTGGGCCACCAGAAGCCCGCACCGGCCCAACTTCATGGGCCTCAGTGTAGTAAAACTAGAAGGTATCGAGTTCGACCATGGGGTGGAATTGCTGCTGACCGGGGTGGATCTGCTCGACGGGACGCCGGTGCTCGACATAAAACCCTACCTGCCGTCGAGCGACCGCATCGAGCGGGCTTCCGAAGGCTGGGCGGCACCTGAATTGGAAGCGGAGATGTTCGGTGTGCGGCTCTACAACATCAATGTGCGCTGGCAGGTCAGCGGCAACTCCTGCCTGGTAAGAAGCTGCGCAAAGGTAGGCTGACCAGGTTATTCTGCACCCAACACAGTATAAACCCGGCCGCCGACCAGATACTGTCCGGTTACGATATCGTATCTTAGGCTGGAGCCCCTGATTTCGGCCCGTTCGGCAACCATGCGGGTGGGAACGGGCGAATCGATGATCCGCTTCTCGTCGTAATAGTGGAGCAGATCGGTGAACAGCTGCTGCTTTTCTGAGTCCCGGCTGACCACCACGTTTTTATTTAAGATCAAATGCCTCGTCTGGGTGTTGTAGATTCCTGAATCGGCCTTGATGTTGACCATATCACCCTGGTCGTCATACAGGTCCGAGTCAATGTCCACCAGCACGAATTCATCTGGTTTGTCACTGGTATAGGCTTGTCTGGCATGTATTTCAGCGGTTTTTTTGCCCGCCTGATTCTGGGTGATAAGCACCTTCTGCATGATGAAGTCGTGCTCTTTCTCCGTACCCGTGGCCACACTATTCTCATCGAGGCCGCGGGGGGCGAGAAAGGAAGAAAGCGGCAGCCGCCACAGCGGAAAGGTGGCAATCATCAGGACCGGTATGAGCCAGACCAGATTGCGGCGATTGAGCGTCATCATAAGAATTGCTGCAGGAGCGTATCGTGCAGACCTTTGGCCCGGATAATCAGATCGCAGATTTCTCTAACCGCACCGGCCCCGCCCGGTCGGCGGGCAATAAAGTGGCAGGCCTCTTTGACTTCTTCCACCGCATTGGCCGGGCAGGCTGCCAGACCAACCCGGGTGAGCAGGCTGAGATCGATAAGGTCGTCTCCCATGTAGCAGACCTGGTAAGGTTTGAGACTTGTTTCATTGAGGATGGATTTGAATTCCTCGAGTTTGTTGCTTACACCCTGTCTGATGTGATTCATGTCCAGCTCTTCTCCACGCCAGGCAACCAGGCGGGAGGTCCGGGCGGTAATTAAGCCTGTCATCACCTCGGCCCGCTGCAGGAGCCTGATGCCGAGACCGTCCTGGGTGCAGAAGGCTTTCGACTCGACCCCTTCGTCCGAGTAGTAGAGCCTGCCGTCGGTGAGCACGCCGTCCACATCGAGCAGCAGCAGGCGGATCGGCTCGGCTTTGGCGAACACCACACGCTGCTCTTCCGACAGGGGTCGGTTCTTCTCACGGCTGCGGCGTCGATAGCCTGCGAGAATTTCGCAGTCCGAGGGGTGGGGCCCCCCGCTGGCGCAATGCTTGGCATCATCGGTCATAACTAATCGCTAATCAGCTGAGGACGTCGCGGATGGAGACGAGCTGCCGGAGCAGCGCTTCAATCTCGTTGAGTGCTATGGAGTTGGGTCCATCGCATAGGGCATTGTCGGGATCCGGGTGCACTTCCATGAAAATCCCGTCGATGCCGGCGCCGACCGCAGCCCGTGACAACGGTGCGATGAACTCCCGCTGCCCCCCTGAGGATTGTCCCGCGCCACCGGGAAGCTGAACCGAATGGGTGGCATCGTAGATCACCGGACAGTCAAAGCCACGCATCACCGGCAGGGAGCGCATATCGACCACCAGGTTGTTATAGCCGAAGCTGGCGCCGCGCTCGACCAGCATTACCTGGCTGGTGCCGCTGGAGCGAATCTTGTCCACTCCGTTTTTTATTTCCCAGGGGGAGACGAATTGTCCCTTTTTGAGATTGATCGGTTTGCCGGTCGCCGAGGCGGCGGTCAACAGATCGGTCTGTCTGCAGAGAAATGCGGGAATCTGGATGATGTCGAGGACTTCGGCCGCGGCAGGGGCTTGGTAAGGTTCGTGAATATCGGAAATTACCGGTACGCCGATCTCCTGCCGTATTCGCCCCAGCGCGCCCAGGCCGCGTTCCAGGCCGGGGCCCCGATAGGAGGAAATCGAGGTGCGGTTGGCTTTGTCGAAAGAGGCCTTGAAGACGTAGGAGATTCCCAGTCTGTCGCAGATTTCCTGCATGGTTGCGGCCACCTGCCGTCCCAGCTCCTCCGATTCCAGAACGCAGGGGCCGGCGATGAGCAGCAGGGGGCGGTCGGCTCCAACTTCGATGGTCGAACCGTCGGGACAGCCTACCGTTACGGGGGAAACCTTCATCAATTTTCAGTGTTATGGGTGAGGGCAGCCTTGATGAACTCCCGGAACAGGGGGTGGGGCCGCATCGGCTTGGATTTGAATTCCGGGTGAAATTGACAACCCAGAAACCAGGGATGATCTTCGATTTCGACGATTTCAACCAGGTTGTTGTCCGGCGAGGTTCCCGACACTATCAGCCCGCCTTTTTCGAGCTGCTGGCGGTAGTCGTTGTTGTATTCGTAGCGGTGTCGGTGCCGTTCTGAAATCTCTTCGGCCCGGTAAGCTTCAGAGGCCAGGGTGCCCGGTTTGAGGGCGCATGGATAGGCGCCGAGACGCAAGGTCCCCCCCATGTCGGAATTCTCGTCGCGAACCTGGACCATGTTGTTGCGGTAGTCAAACCATTCTTTGCACAGATAGATAACCGGGTCCGGAGTCAGGGGATCCAGCTCGGAACTGTGGGCTGTGGTGATGCCCAGCACCGATCTGCTGTACTCGACCACGGCGAGCTGCATGCCCAGGCAGATGCCGAAAAACGGGATTTTATTTTCCCGGGCGTATCTGATTGCCTCGATTTTACCTTCCGCCCCCCGCCTGCCGAAACCGCCTGGAACCAGGATGCCGTCACAGCCCTCGAGCAGCTCGGCCGGATCGCCTTCCTCCAGTTCTTCGGCGCTCAGGTATCTGAGCTGAACTCTGGCCTCATTGGCGATGCCGCCGTGAATAAGGGCTTCGTGCAGGCTCTTGTAAGATTCGGTCAAATCCACATATTTGCCGGTGATGGCGATGGTGACCGTGTATTTGGGGTTTTTTAAGTTGTGGACCAGCTTTTCCCAGGGCTCGATGTTGGGCTGCCCGGTCCAGACGTTGAGAAGCTCGAGAATTTTGGCATCGAGACCTTCCTGATGAAAATGAAGGGGAACCTCGTAAATTGTGTCCACATCAATAGCGGTGATAACTGCATCCTGGGGGACGTTGCAGAACAGGGCGATCTTGGCTTTCAACTCCGGGGTGAGCGGCACTTCGGTCCTGCAGACCAGAATATCGGGCTGGATGCCGTCGGCCCGCAGTTCCCTGACCGAGTGCTGGGTGGGTTTGGTTTTCACTTCGCCGGCCGCCTTTATGTAGGGTACCAGCGTCAGATGAATGAACAGTGAATATTCTTTGCCGAGGTCACCGCGCAACTGTCTGATCGCCTCGACGAAGGGCAGACCCTCGATGTCGCCTATGGTGCCGCCTATTTCGATGATGGCAATATCGACACTGCCGTCCAGCTGAACTACGGCGGCTTTTATTTCATCGGTGATGTGGGGGATCACCTGGACGGTGCCTCCCAGATACTCGCCCCTGCGTTCCTTTGTTATGACCGAATAGTAAATTCTTCCCGAGGTGTAGTTGTTGACTTGGGCCATTACGGCATCGGTGTAGCGCTCGTAGTGGCCCATATCCAGGTCGGTCTCGGCACCGTCATCGGTAACGTACACTTCCCCGTGCTGAAACGGGTTCATGGTGCCGGGATCGACATTTATATAAGGGTCGAGCTTTTGAAACGTCACCGTCAGCCCCCGGCTTTCCAGCAGCGCACCAATGGATGCGGCGGCAAGACCCTTGCCCAGTGAGGAGAGGACTCCGCCGGTGATAAAGATAAATTTCGTCCGTTTGGTGTTGCTCGCTGATCTCTGCATGTGGGGCCCCTCGAGGAAAGTTGTTGTCGGGTCTTTTATACACCTTATTTACCCCAGAGGCAACCGCCCTTCAGTTCATTATGAAGCCAAAATGGCCTGCCCTTGTAACCGTCTGCAACTGTGCATACTTTAGAGATAAATGAGAATAATTCCCAAATAGGATGAGCGATGAATTATATATTGATATCAGGTGTATTGGCAGTACTGGGATTGACCATGTTTTCATCGGCCGCGATGGCTAAAGAAGAAACCGCAATTTTTGGCGGAGGCTGTTTCTGGTGCATGGAGCCGCCTTTTGAGCAGCTCGAAGGAGTGGTTGAAGTGGTGGCCGGCTACACCGGGGGAACAGAGGAAGACGCGGACTACAAGAAGGTCTCCTCCGGCAGAACTGACCATTATGAGGCGGTACGGGTGGTCTATGATCCAGAAAAAATTTCTTACAAAGAGCTGGTCGAGACTTTCTGGCGACAGATCGATCCCACCGATGACGGTGGCCAGTTCGCCGACCGCGGCAGCCACTACCGGACGGCAATCTTCTACAATTCGGAAGAGCAGCGGAAGGCTGCCGAGTTGTCCAAACAAGAGCTCGATGAATCGAAGATATTCGATCGTCCGGTGGTTACCGCCATTCTTCCTGCCGAACCATTTTATATGGCCGAGGAGTACCATCAGGATTACTACCTGAAGAACGTGCTGCACTACAACATGTACAAGAAGGGTTCGGGCAGACAGCCGTTTATCGAGAGGGTCTGGGGGAAGGAGACCGGTACAGAAAATGATGGTGCGTACACCAAGCCGAAGGAAGAGGAACTCCGGCAGCAGCTGACGCCGATACAGTTCCAAGTCACCCAGCAAGACGGCACCGAGCCGCCCTTCAATAACGAGTTCTGGAACAACAAGGAAGCGGGTATTTATGTGGATGTGGTGTCCGGGGAACCCCTCTTCAGCTCGCTGGACAAATTCGAGTCGGGCACCGGCTGGCCGAGTTTCACCAGACCGCTGGAGGCGAACAACATAGTCGAGCACGAGGACCGCTCACTGTTCATGGTGCGGGTCGAGGTGCGCAGCAAGAATGCTGATTCTCATCTCGGCCACGTCTTCGAAGATGGGCCTCCGCCGACCAATCTGCGTTACTGCATCAATTCAGCCGCGCTGCGCTTCATTGCCAAGGACGAGCTCAAAGAGGAAGGCTACGAAGATTATCTGGAGCTCTTCGAGTAATTGATCCGCCACCTGTCTCCAACCCTTGATATCGGCTTCAGGCGGCCGGGAAAGGAAAATCGGCGTGGTCCGGCGGCAGCGTGATCCTTCCGTATTTTTTCGCCGGTAAGGCCTTTGGCGAGTGATTATCGGTTGTTGAGGATAGCCTCGATTGTTTTTCCAGCGATCCTTGCGGCGAAGATTTCTTCCAGCAGTCCATGGACCTTATCGGCGACCCTGTCTTCGATCAGGAAGCCGGGCAGCGGTATGGCCGTCAGGCAGTTGCCGCGGGCCGCGGCCAGGTTCTCTTGAGCGTGACCGGTGGGGGAGATATGACCCGCTGCCGCCGCCTGCAGGGTAAGCACATCGAACATGGTGCCCCAGAGGCTGAACTGCCCGACATGTTCAATGATCTGTGATACCGCGGTCGCCGCCGACAGGTACTCCGCCGGCAGCAGGGCGCTGCCGCCGTGGCGACAGCAGGCGGTCGAGGCGAAACAGCGGCAGGAAAAAGGCCTGGCTGGATAGACCGAGCAGATATTTTCTTTCAGGAAGGGGCAGACCCCGCCCACACGGTTCTCCTCAGCCCCCGACTCCCTGCCTTCCAGGCAGGCCTTCGCATATTCGTTGATCGTCAGGGAAAGCGGCCGGTGAAGCGGTGCGGTAATGAGCCTTTCTGAGAGCCACCGCGCTCCGTGCTGACGAACGATATAGTCGAGCAGCAGCTCACCCTCCGGCGCCGTAATCGAGACATCGGTGGTGCAGCAGACCGCGCAGCCTTTAGTGCAGGCGAGGTCAAACTGTGTTGACCAGTTCTCAAAACAGGCAAAAATGATGTTCAAGATCTGTTTCTTCATTTTCCCCGCCAACATTTACTATACATTACTCCCCGGTGGAAGAGCCAATGCACATTGATTGCCGCGAGCCGCGTCAAAAGCTCTGTCTGTTGCCACTTGTGGTGCCGGGATCAGTGTTGTAAACTGCGGCTTCTTCGCGGCGCAGAGAAACCGCTCGTTCAACCCTCCGGAGATCATGGATTATCTGAACATTGCAGCTAAATATTTTGTTATTTTCGGCCTCGCCAACAAGAAGTCCGTTGCCGCCGCCATCGCCTCGAACCTGATTGAGCAGGGCGGTGAAGTGATTCTGGTGGTGCGCTCCCGGCAGCGTCGGGAGACGGCCCGCAAACTGTTCCCGCAGTGCCCCGTTTTTATCTGTGATGTCGAGGACGAGCAGCAGATCGTCAAGGTCAGGGAGGAGATTGGCCAGTGGCTGCAGAAGCGCCAGGTAGAAGCCCTGGCCGGCATCGTCCATTCGCTCGCCTTTGCTAATTACAGCGAAGGCATGAAACCGTTTCACGAGACCAAGCGGGATGATTTTTTACAGGCGGTCAATATCTCCTGTTTCTCCCTGATATCGATTGCCAACAATTTCAAAGAGCTGTTGGATGCCAACGCCTCCGTGGTAACGATCTCCATCTCCACCACCCGGATGGCGGCGACCAATTACGGCTATATGGCGCCGGTCAAGGCGGCGCTTGATTCGTCGCTCTGTTTTCTGGCCAAGAGCTTTGCTGAATTTTCAGAAATTCGCTTCAATGCCGTTGCCCCTTCGCTGCTGAAGACCTCTGCTTCCGCCGGCATCCCGGGCTATGTGGACAGTTATCTCTTTGCCGAGAAAGCGATGTTGCGTAAAAGAGCGCTGTCAACCAGAGAGGTGGCCGATACCGCGGTGTTTCTTCTGTCCGAACGGTCGTCAGGTATCAATTGTCAGACTGTGGTGGTGGACGGCGGTATGGCGGTCAACTATTTCGACCGGGACATCATCGCCGGAACCATCTCCTCGTAAAGCACAGAAGACAGCCATTACAATGGATCCGATTAAAGGAAATCAATTTCTTGTCGACCAGGAGAAATGCATTCGCTGCGGTGAGTGCGTTAGTGAATGTCCGGTGAATATTCTGGTAATTGGAGATAGCGTGCCGTTCGTCGCCGACGGGCGCAGCGGGGATTGCATCGGCTGCCAGCATTGTTTGGCAGTCTGCCCGGAAGGGGCCGTCTCCGTACTCGGCCTTCGGCCCGAAGATTCATATCAGCTCGATACCACCGAGATGGTCTCATACCTGCAGATTGACCGTCTCCTGAGAGGCCGGCGGTCGGTGAGGCGATACCGCGATGAAGATGTTGCCACAACCATTATTGAACGTCTTCTGCAGACGGCATTTCATGCACCTTCAGGAAGAAATGACCGGCGCCTGTCATTTTCGGTAATCAATCGGCGGGAGGTGATGAACCGCTTTCGGCAGCAGACCTACGACGGTCTGTCTGAACTGGTGAAAACCGGTGATCTGCCGGCAGGCTATGAATTTTTTGTGGATATCGTCAACGGCTGGAACAGCTATGATGTCGATGTGCTCTTTCGCTGGGCTCCACACCTGGTGGTGGCCACCGTACCGGTCGACAGCCCTTCCCCCGAGGCCGACGGCATCATTGCCTTGAGTCACTTTGAAATAGCGGCTCAGAGTGTCGGTTTGGGAACCCTGTGGAACGGACTGGTGAAGATGTCGATCACCTTGCTTCCTGAATTGAAGGTTCCCCTGAACATTCCCGAGGACAACCTGCTGGTCTTCACCATGAGCTTCGGCAAGCCGGAGGTGAGCTATGCCCGCTCGGTGCAGTATGAACCACTGATTCGGCTGATAGAATAAGGCACCTAGAGGTTTACGGGGTTTTCTGGGACAATCAGGAAGCCGCTGCCGCTGGCACCGCCGCATTTCCCTTCCTTTCCTATGGTGAAATCGATGGTCACTGAGCTGCAGTAGCTGATCAGCGCCCGATCGATGATCAGAGCAATACCGCCAACCTCATAGCGTTTGTCCTCCTCTGCCGCTTCATCCACCACCAGCCCCAGTCCTGGACCCTTGCTGCCCCCGCCCATGACCGCTACCCGTATGGCCGATTGTTCGCCGCCTTCGCTGCCGAGCAGCTCTTTCAGTTTAGCCAATGCGTCCTCGGTTACCTGGATCATCTACAACCACCTCCTGTAAAACGCAAAAAGCCCGGAGCACTCGGCCCCAGGCTTTTGAGCAGAAATACAGCCACGCTTACAACAGTGCCAGCAAGACGCCTGCTGCCACGGCCGAGCCAATGACACCTGAGACGTTTGCCCCCATGGCATGCATGATCAGGTGATTCTGCGGGTTGGCCTCCAGGCCGACCTTGTTTACCACCCGGGCAGCCATCGGTACTGCGGAAACTCCTGCGGCGCCAATGAGCGGATTGACCGGTGTCTTGGACAGCCGGTTCATGGCCTTGGCCATTAACACGCCGCCGGCGGTACCGATGCCGAAAGCAATCATGCCCAGGGCCAGAATGCCAAGCGTTTCCAGGTTGAGAAACTTGTCGGCAGACAGTTTGCTGCCCACACCGAGACCCAGAAAAATGGTGACCGTGTACATCAGGGCGCCCTTGATTACATCGCTGAGGCGGTCGATGACGCCGCATTCCTTGGCCAGATTGCCGAGCATGAACATTCCGATCAGCGGTGCTGCGGTGGGCAGCAGAAAGGCGCAGATGCCGAGCACCAGCAGGGGCAGAATCATTTTCTCCAGTTTTGATACATGGCGGAGCTGCACCATCTTTATCCTGCGCTCTTCCTCGGAGGTCAGCCATTTCATGATCGGCGGTTGGATGATTGGTACCAGCGCCATGTAAGAATAGGCGGCAATGGCAATGGAGCCGAGCAGGCGCGGCGATAACTGACTGGACAAAAAGATTGCCGTCGGTCCGTCGGCCCCGCCAATGATGCCGATCGAGGCGGCATCGCGCAGAGAAAAGTTGATGCCCGGTACTAGATCGGTAAGGAACAACGCCCCCAGCAGGGTAACGAAAATACCGATCTGAGCCGCGCCGCCCAAGAGGATTGTTTTCGGATTGGCGATCATCGGGCCGAAATCGGTAAGCGCCCCGACGCCCATGAAAATCAGCAGTGGGAAGATTCCAGTGACAATTCCCACATCGTAGACGTAATAGAGAATTCCGCCCGGTTCGGCAATACCGGCAAGGGGAATATTGGACAGGATGGCGCCATAGCCGATCGGGATCAGCAAGAGCGGTTCAAATTCTTTGAAGATGCCCAGATAGAGCAGCGTCAGGCCAACACAGATCATCAAAATACGACCGATGCCGACGGTCCAGTCCTTGCTGATCTGGCCGTCGATGACCCCATAAACGCCGGTGGTTCTGAACAGGTTGCCAACCAGTGCACCGATGCCGGGCAGTTCAGCGGCAATTGAAGCGACGGGCTGTTCAGCGATGATGGTCGCCGTGCTGATGCTGCCGATCGGTTCATCTTTTTTGACCGAGCCATAGGAGGTCACATCGATGGTGGCGACGGTGCCGGAGACACCGGCCTTGAGAATGATCGTCGTGCCGTCACCGGCTTTGACGATTGCCAGCGAGTCGCCGCTGAATACCTTGTCACCGGGAGCGACATCGAGACGGACAATCTTGCCGTCGGCGGGTGAGACGATCGAGACCATGTCCCCGGATGCCTGGACCAAGGCGGCCCACCCCAGGCAGAAGCCCACGAGCAGGAACAGAATTGTCTTCATTTTCATAGTGATTCCATCATTGAGACAAAATCTGTCGCCGCCTGGTGAAGCGGCGACAGATAATAGAGCAGAAATCTGCGAACTTAACCGATGGTAAAAAGTACATCGGAGGCCTGTACGGTATCTCCGGTCGAGACATTGACCGACAGGATCTTGCCCTCGCTCGGAGATTTCACCTCGGACTCCATTTTCATGGCTTCCAGCACCAGCAGCGGCTGATCCTTGGCGACCGTATCACCGACCTTAACCATTATTTTGACGACATTTCCTGGGGTTGGAGCCTCGATTTCGGTGCCCCCGCTCACTGGCGCCTCCGCAGCCGGAGCCGGAGCTGCTGCAGCCGGAGTCGCCTGCACCGCACCGCTGCCTTCGGCCACCGTCACGTCGTAAATGCGGTTGTTGACCGTAATGGAGTAGGAACGAGGTCCAGCCGGGGCTGCTGCGGCAGGTGCGGCTGCGCGAGGCGCCGCTTTGGCCGGGGCCTTTTCTTCGTCTGTTTTTTTCCTGATGTTGGTTTTGGCGTTGCCGAGCAGGTAATCAAGTCCTTTCTGCTCGCAGCTGGCGATGATGAAAATGTTTTCGTCGTTGACCTCGAGGTTGTTCTCTTCGAGGATCTTGGTCGCCTTGGGAATGCCAGGCTCGAGGATATCCAGAGGATCATCGGTGAAGACCGGCTTGCCGAGCTGTTCGGATGCCAGTTTGACGATTTCCGGATCCGGCGGTACCGGGGTGTGGCCGAAATAGCCGAGCACCATATTGCCGTAGTTGGGGTTGATCACCTTCCACTTGCCCTGGGTGACGTTCAGATAAGCCTGCTGGAAGTAGAATTGGGAAACAGGGGTAACCGAGGAGCCGAATCCGCCGAGGCGGATGACCTCTGCCATCTCTTTGATAACTGCGGGATAATGATGCAGGGTATTGGTATCGCGCATCATCATGGTATTGGCAGTCAGGGCTCCGCCAGGCATGGGCGACAGGGTGATGGTCGGCGAGACCATTTTGGCCTCGGGCGGGAAAAAGTAGTCGCTCATGGCTTGCTCGAAAGCTTCCTCGGCGGTAAGCACCTTCTCGTAATCGAGGTCGAGGGTAAAATCGGTGCCCTTCAGCACGTGCATCATGGAGAGGATGTCCGGCTGACAGGTTCCGCCACTGACCGGGCTCTTGGCCAGGTCGATGCCATCCGCTCCGCCCTCGATGGCCGCCAGGTTCTGGGAGATGCCGATGCCGGCGGTATCATGGGTGTGGAACCAGAGTACGGTATCCTCAGATACCATTTTGCGGGCTCCGACGAAGGTATCATAGATTTTCTTTGGATTGGCGGTCCCGGTGGCATCTTTGAAACAGATTGAGTGATAGGGGATGTCCGAATCCAAAATTACCTTGAGCCGGTCGAGATAAAACTCCGCTGTATGCGAGCCTTCGCATCCCGGCGGCAGGTCCATCACCGTCACCACGATCTGGTGATGCAGTCCGTGGTGGGCGATGCGCTCGCCTGAATACTCCAGGTTCCTCGTGTCGTTCAGAGCATCGAAATTGCGGATGGTTGTGATGCCGTGCTTTTTGAACATCTTGGCATGAAGATCGATGATGTCCCTCGGCTGCTGGCTCAGAGCCACCACGTTAATGCCACGAGCCAGGGTCTGCAGATTGGCGTCGGGTCCGGCAATTTCTCTGAAGCTGTCCATCATGTCGAAGGCCGATTCGCCACAATAGAAAAACAGACTCTGGAAGCGCGCGCCGCCGCCGGCTTCAAAGTGGGTGAGCCCTGCCTCAACACTGGCCTCCAGGGCCGGAAGAAAATCATCGGTGAAAACCCGGGCGCCAAATACTGACTGAAAACCGTCCCGAAACGACGTATCCATGAATTTAATTACTTTTGTACCCACAACTGCTTCTCCTTGCGTTAGATTGGGTCAGAAAGACCTTGTTAGAGCCTTGGTTTCATCCTGTAAACTGATTTTATGCCGCTGCCCGATCCGCTTCGAAAGCGGCAATTGCGGCGCTGATAACGGCGATGTCATCGTCGCCCTCTTCGGCGGCCAACTTATCTCTTTCGCGCTGCTTCCTGAGCCGCTCTTTCTCATCCTCGATGGCCTGCAGTTCCCTGGCGGTCACCTCTTTGGTGAGCCGGGCTGAAAGCTGAATGAGCAGAATCATAAAGGTCAGAAACAGCAACACGGTTGTCATGCCGACAACCATCAATTTCAAGCCTTCAACTATCATTATCGATCCCTGAATTTTTTTGGGGTTAGTTGTTATTCTTCGTACACTTCATAGTGGGTCTCGATGCCCAGCAGCAGGTCGATCTCACGCTGAATAGCTTTTCTCTCCTCGTGTTCGAACCAGTTGTTCCAGTCGGCCAGCGACCGCCAGGTTGAAATCACCATGCATTCGTCGGGCTGATCGACTCTTCTCAGGGTTTCCCCGAATATATACCCTGGTTGATTGAGGGTGAGTGTCCGCATCTTTTTCAACAGCACGGTCAGCTCGATGATGTTTTTATCCACCCCTTTGCGCTTGATAAATATTTTCACCGCCATAGTAGTCTCCCCGGGTGCCGATTCAATTGATATCGTTGGCCAGGCGCCTGGCTCTGCTGATGAATTTCTCTGGATTTTGGCTGCAAGCACCCGTTTTTGAAACGCATAATGAGTATATGGGAAGT
>JARRLH010000043.1:20155-21431 GCA_037387205.1 Desulfofustis sp. | reverse complement strand
CA
The DNA here is from genome assembly GCA_037387205.1 of Desulfofustis sp. GTDB lineage: Bacteria > Desulfobacterota > Desulfobulbia > Desulfobulbales > Desulfocapsaceae > JABDQA01. The sequence goes on along the minus strand of JARRLH010000043.1, from coordinate 21,429 downwards.
CTCGGTGGTGTTCGCCGGTTTTTCAGCTGTCAGTTTGCAAAACAGGATAGAAGATTGCGAGGCTTCGCTGCTCATCACTGCCGATGCGGTGCTCAGAGCGGGCAAGAGCATCGCCCTGAAACCGAATGGAGATGAGGCGCTCGAAGAGTGTGACTCGGTTGATCACTGCCTGGTCGTGCGCCGGGCCGGTATTGACGTGGCCATGCAGCCCGGGCGGGACAGCTGGTGGCATGATGAAATGAGCGGCCCCGATATCACCCCCACGTGCACTCCCGAGCCGATGGCTGCGGAAGATATACTGTTTATACTCTACACCTCCGGCTCGACCGGCAAGCCCAAAGGGGTGGTGCATACCAGCGGGGGATATTTGACCTATGTCCTCCATACCATGCAGATGGTATTTGATCTTAGAGACGAGGATGTCTACTGGTGCACCGCCGATGTCGGCTGGATTACCGGTCACTCCTATCTTCTTTACGGACCGCTGGGCTGGGGCACTACCACCTTGATGTTTGAAGGGGTCCCATCCTATCCCGGTCCCGATCGCTTCTGGCAGATAATCGAGAAATACGGCGTCACCATTTTCTACACCGCTCCGACGATGATCAGGGCGCTCATGCGTTTCGGCGCTGAACCGATCAAAAAGCATGACACCTCCTCCCTGCGCATCCTCGGCTCAGTGGGTGAACCGATTAACCCGGAGGCCTGGATGTGGTATCATCTCAATGTCGGCGGCGGTTCCGTGCCCATCGTCGATACCTGGTGGCAGACCGAGACTGGCGGTATCATGATATCACCTCTCCCCTACGCAACCAGGTTGAAACCGGGCTCGGCCACCATGCCGTTGCCCGGGGTCGATGCGGCCATTCTCACCGAAGAAGGCCACGAGGCCAGCGTGAACGAGGGCGGTCACCTCGTTATCCGGAAACCGTGGCCAGGGATGTTCAGGGGGATATATGGCGATCCCGAACGTTTTCGCCGTACCTATTTCGAGGAATTTCCAGGCTGTTACGATGCCGGCGACGGGGCACGCTGCGACGAGAACGGCTACTATTGGATTATGGGCCGGCTCGACGATGTGATAAATGTCTCGGGGCATCGGCTGGGTACCGCGGAGATCGAATCGGCGCTGGTCTCTCACTCCCATGTCAATGAGGCAGCAGTGGTCGGCATGCCGCACCCGATAAAGGGGCAGGCCATTTACGCCTTTGTGACGCTCGTTCCCGGCATCGAGGAAAACGCCGAATTACTCGCCGAGCTTCGCGTCCATGTGC
>JARRLH010000043.1:0-20135 GCA_037387205.1 Desulfofustis sp. | reverse complement strand
GCGCACGGAGATTGGACCGATAGCCTCGCCGGATACCATCCAATATGCCCCTGGGCTGCCCAAGACCCGCAGCGGCAAAATCATGCGCCGCATCCTGCGGAAAATTGCCTCCAACGATTTCGGCGACTTCGGCGACATCTCCACCCTGGCCGATCCCACCGTTGTTGATGATCTGATTGACGGCAAGAAGACACTGGACAACGAGTTTTTCTAGATTAGGGCGGGGCCACACTACCCATCATGTTCCACGGTAGACGATGGCTAGTGCGGCCCGTGGCTCCTCGCCAGGCCCGGCTCCTCTCTCGCTTTTTATTCCTGTAAGATAAATAGTGTGATATAAAAAATGTATCCACCATTACCCCCAAGCGGACAAACTTTACCATGGCAGGCAAGGACAGAAAACAGGCTCCGGTCATCCCGTCGGTCAACGGCAGTGAAAACGCGGTCGCCCCCGAAGTGGCGATTGCCTTTCTCAAGAGTACCATGCCGTTCAAAGAACTTGACGACCAATCCCTCAGGGACCTCGCCCTGCACTGCAAAATCGATTTTTTCCCCAAGGGCACCCGGCTTCTGACCTACAACGAATCTGACATCACCCACCTCTACCTTATTCAAAGAGGCGGCGTCAGGGCCTTTATCACCGATGACGACGGTGATATCGTACTCAAGGATTACCGGGGCGTCGGGTCGAACATCGGCGCCCTGGGAATTATCAGGGGAACCAAGGCCAACCTCAACATCGAAACCGTTGAAGATACCTTCTGCTACCTGATTCCCCGCGATATTTTCAAAGAACTGGTGCGCTCCGTTTCGGCGATTTCCCATTTCTACCTGAAAAATTTTTCCGACAATGTGGTGGCGACGGCCTACACAGAGTTGCGCAAAAACAAGTTGACCAGAAGACCCGCCGAGGAGTTGCTGCTTTTCAACACCAAGGCCGGCGAGCTGAGCAAGCCGCTGTTCTCCGTGTCGGCCACCACCTCCATTCAGGAAAGCGGTATGATCATGGCCCGCCAGGGCATCGGTTCGCTGCTCGTCTATGTCGACGAGGATCCCGGTTCGATGATCGGCATCATTACCGATACCGACTTCAGGAGCAAGGTCATCGCCGACGGCAGGGATATCAGGGAGCCGGTCAGCTCGATCATGAGCAGTCCGCTGAAAACGGTGCCGGCGGATATGCTCTGTTTCGATGTGCTGCTGAAAATGATGACCACCTCCATCCACCATCTTGGGGTTGAACAGAGCGGCCGGGTCACCGGCGTGATCACCAGCCACGACATCATGGTTCAGCAGGGCAATTCCCCCTACTACCTGTTCAAGGAAATCTCTGCTCAGAGCCAGTTCGAGGGGCTCTATCTGCTCTCCGAAAAAATCAGCGGGCTGGTTCGCAATATCCTCAAGGAGGGAGCCAAGGCAGGCGATATTTCCCGTATGATCACTCTGATCAACGAGAGGATTCTCGCTCGGATTCTTGTTCTCCTCCATGACCAGCTCGGACCAGCCCCGGTAAGGTACAGCTGGCTGATGTTCGGCAGCGAAGGCAGAAACGAGCAGACTTTCAAGACCGACCAGGATAACGGCATCATCTACAGCGATCCGGACCCCAGGCAGCAGAAAGAGGTGGAGAATTACTTCAGGGTGTTTGGCGAACAGGCGACTTATCATCTGCTCAAGTGCGGCTACCCGTCCTGCAAGGACAATGTCATGGCCAGCAACCCTCTCTGGTGCCGGTCGATGACCAGCTGGAAAGAGCAGTTTTCCCACTGGATCGGTGAAGCGGGTCGGCATGATCAGCTCGGCGCCTCTATCTTCTTCGATTTCAGGCATGCGTATGGAACCGAACAGCTGGCTGTTGATCTGCGCGACCATATCATCACCCGCTGCCTCCAGAAGAATACCATCATCGAGAACTTGGGCCGCGATTTCCTGTCCTTGCGGGCACCGCTTTCTTTTTTTCAGCAGTTCGTGGTCGAACAGAATGGCGATCACAAGGATCGGCTGGACATCAAGATACGCGGCTTGGCTCCTTTTGTTGATTTTGCCCGGATCCTGAGCCTGAAATACGGGATCAGGCAGACCAACACCCTGACCAGGCTCAAGCGGCTGTCCGCCAGGATGAAACTGGACAAGTCCTTTTCCCTGGAGATGGTCGATGCCTATGAACTGCAGCTGCAGCTCCGGGTTATCCATCAGCTTTCCCAGATAGAACAGGGCCAAGAGCCGGACGATTTCATCTATCCCGAAGAGCTCAGTGATCTGGAAAAACGGATGCTCAAGGACGGTTTCAGCGTCATCGGCAGGATGCAGAATCTGATGGCCAAGGAGATAGCAGAGGCCTAGGTGATGGGGATACTCAATAAAATATCCCGACTGCGGGGCCGTGACCGGCTCATTGTTTCCAACAACCGCAGCTTCGCACGCTTCGACTATCGAAAACAGCTGGCCGACTATACCTACGTTGTCTTCGACACCGAACTGACTGGCCTCAATCGGAAAAAGGATGAAATCATTGCCATTGGCGCCGTTCGTATCAGGGATTTGCAGATAGATCTGGGTCAAACCTTTCACTACTATGTAAAACCTCATACCCGTGATCATACCCGGGCCACCCTGATTCATCGGATCACCCCCCAGCAGCTGGAGGAGGCCCCGCCACTGGAAACGGTTCTGCCCCTGTTCCTGAAATTTATCGAGGAGGATCTGCTGGTCGGTCATTATGTGCCGATCGATACCGGCTTTCTGGACCGGGCCACCCGCAAGCTCTACAACGGCACAATAGCCAATCCCAGCCTCGATACCATGCGTATGGCGCAGATCTACAAAAGGATGGTCCTGGGCGACTATCACGGTTCCCAGCAAGTAGCCGATGGCCGCTACAACCTGCAGAGACTCAGTACCGAATTAAACCTGCCCTACTTCGAAGCCCACGATGCCCTTGAGGATGCCCTGCAGACCGCCTACCTGTTCATCTTTCTGGTAAAAAAGCTGCATTCGGTCGGAATCACGACGATCAGGGAGCTGTTTGCGGCGGGAAAGGAACTTGCCCATACCGCCAGAATACCTGACGGCGTCTGATCTCACTTTCGCCTGTCCCTGCCGGCAGACCGGGCTCCAGGCAAGGTCCCGCCAAGGAGCCGGGAATTTGGCAGGGATCGTAGCGTTCGGCTCTATTTGGTTTGACAAAACCGTTTACTTTACTAAAATCCTTATTTCTGCATAATAGGCATGCACCACTGGCGGTGCAGGGCACACAACCGCAGCGGATCCATAATCTGCAGACATCTCAAACCGGAAAACGAATATGACAGGAAACCAAATTCGAGCACGATTTCTGGAATACTTTCAACGCCATGGACACACAGTCGTGGATAGTTCCTCACTCGTCCCCCAGGACGACCCAACCCTGCTGTTCACCAATGCCGGGATGGTGCAGTTTAAAACCGTATTCATGGGCGAGGAAAAAAGGGACTATGTCAGGGCGGTCTCCAGCCAGTGCTGCATGCGGGCGGGGGGAAAACATAATGATCTCGAGAATGTCGGCTATACGGCCAGACACCACACCTTTTTCGAGATGTTGGGCAATTTTTCCTTTGGCGACTATTTCAAAAAAGAAGCGATCGATTTTGCCTGGGAATTCCTGACCGTTGAACTTGGCCTGGACCCCGAGCAGCTCTGGGTATCCATCTATGAAGACGATGACGAAGCCGAGGAACTCTGGGAGCAGATCGAAACCCTGCCCAAAGGCCGCATCCTTCGTTTCGACGAGAAGGACAACTTCTGGGCCATGGGCGACACTGGTCCCTGCGGCCCCTGTTCCGAGATTCATATCGACCAGGGGGCGGCGGCCGGATGCGGCAGACCGGATTGCGCCCTGGGCTGCGACTGCGATCGTTTTCTGGAGCTCTGGAACCTGGTGTTCATGCAGTTCAACCGCTTTGCAGACGGCACCATGGAGCCCCTGCCCAAACCCAGCATCGATACCGGCATGGGGCTCGAGCGGGTGGCGGCGGTACTGCAGGGGAAATTAAACAACTATGATTCCGATTTGTTCGCGCCGATTATCGCGCGGCTCGAGCACCTGTCGGGAAGACGCTACGGCAAAGATGCAGCCGATGACACGGCCATGCGAGTCATTGCCGATCATGTCAGGGCCACCTGTTTTCTGGTGGCCGACGGCGTGCTGCCCTCCAACGAAGGGCGGGGGTACGTGCTCAGGCGGGTATTGCGTCGGGCGAGCCGTTTCGGCAGAAACCTCGGTCTCAGCGGCCCGTTTCTGCACCAGGCCTGCAGCGCGGTGGTCGAATCCATGATCGGTGCCTATCCGCGCCTCACCGACACCTCCGAGTTGCTGGAGAAGGTCGTCAACAATGAGGAAGCCCGCTTTGGCGAGACCTTGGAACACGGGCTGGCCATGCTCGATCAGGAGATCGAGCGCCAGCAGGGACAGGACGAGCCGTTGATCAGCGGTGATTTTGTTTTCAAGCTCTACGACACCTTCGGGTTCCCCGTGGATATTGTCCGAGATATCTCACTGGAACGTTCCATCGCTTTTGATGACCAGGGGTTTAACGCAGCCATGGAAGCGCAGCGCAGCAAATCCCGGGCGTCGAGAAAAGACGAAGGGCTGCTGCTCAAGGAGGAGGGGGTGAAAGAGTTGATTGAATCGGGGCTGCGCTCCGAGTTTACCGGCTACGGGGCGCGGCAGGAACGTGCCACCGTCACCGGAATGGTGGACGAGCAGGGCCAGGTGATCAGTGCCGCCGTTGCCGGGCAGAAGGTCCGACTGATCACCGACCGCACCCCGTTTTATGCTGAAGCCGGCGGCCAGGTCGGCGATGTCGGTGTGATTCAGTGGGGCGGCGGCAGTGGACAGGTAACCGATACTATTTCTGAAGGTGACGGGTTCATCCTGCACCGAACGACCATCACCGAAGGCAGCCTGACCGCCGGCAGCCCGGTGGAATTAATCGTCGATGAGGGCAGCCGTGCCGATACCGAAGCCAACCACAGCGCCACCCATCTGCTGCATGCTGCCTTGCGCGAGGTGCTGGGAGATCACGTCAAGCAGGCCGGTTCGCTGGTGAGCCCGGAGCGACTGCGTTTCGACTTCACCCATTTTTCGGCCCTGCAGCCTGAAGAACTCCGCGAAATAGAGGTGAAGATCAACGAGGAAATCAGGAAAAACCAGGAGGTGGAGACCAAGATTGTCGACCGCGAGGAAGCTTTCAGTGAAGGCGCCATGGCTCTGTTCGGGGAAAAATATGGGAATTCGGTGCGGGTGGTTTCCATCGAGCCGGTCTCCAAGGAGTTGTGCGGCGGCACCCACGTCGCCGCCACGGGCAATATAGGCCTGCTGAAGATAATCAGTGAGGGCGGCATTGCCGCCGGAGTCAGAAGGATCGAGGCGGTCACCGGCAGGAAAGCGGTGGCCCTGATGCAGGAGATGGCGAACCGCGAAGAGACCATCGCCGGTCGGCTTAATGCCACCCCGACCGAATTGGTGGCTAAGCTGGATCATCTGCTTGAAGCCCAGAAAAAGCTGGAAAAACAGGTGGCTGCCCTGTCCACCCAAGTGGCCAGCTCAGGGCTGGATACCATATTCGACCAGCGCGTCGAAGTCGACGGCGTCAAAGTGATTGCCGCCGAAATCGAACTGGACAGTCCCAAGACGCTGCGCGAGGTGGGTGACAGGGTCCGGGACAAGATGGGCACTGGCATTGCCGTGCTCGGCGGTTCAATAAAAGGTAAAGCTGCACTGCTGGTAATCGTTTCCAAGGATCTTACCGGGCGCTTCAAGGCCGGCGAGATCATCAATAGAGTGGCGGCGCTGGTAGGCGGCAAGGGGGGCGGACGACCCGATATGGCGCAGGCCGGCGGGCCGCTCGCTGACAAGGTCGGCGAGGCCATTTCTAAGGTGCCGATTATCGTGGCCGAATTAAGCAAGCGATAACTAATTCGATCAGCGCCGCGAGCCCAAAAAGTGGTCAGAAAATAACCGGACCGGGCGTCTTTGCCCGGTCTTTTTTTGGGCTTCAAAAAGTGTCGTCCAAGTAAATGGAAAAGGGCTGAAATTGAGGCTTTCCGACGACGATAAAGTAGTTGACATGACCAATATTTTGCAGTAAAGATTTTGAGCTGTTGTGAATGGCCATTCATTTTTATGTATGGGTCCCGTTTGCAACATTTCACCAGAGACGGGAGTTCAGTTTTCATTCCTTCGGGGATGTTTGTTTTTTTATTTCTGCAAATCAGGAGCATAGCACATGGTCACAGTTGACATCACAATGGTGATTCAGATGATAAACATGGTGGTACTCATGTTTTTGCTCAATGGGGTTCTTTACAAGCCGATCAAGAAGATCCTCCGGGAGCGGTCTGAAAAGATGCAGGGAATGCAGAATGATGTGGCAAAGTTTGAGGAAAACGCACGTCTGCGCCAGGAAGAGGTAGATGCCAAGATGTCCAAAGCCTCCGGCAAGGCCAAAGCGGCACTCGATGCTGCCAGAGCCGAGGCCCAGGCAGCGGGCGATGAGAAGATGGCATCGATCAAGGCCGAGGTGGATGAGTTCAAAGAGACACAGATGGCGGAAATCAATACGCAGATCGACACGGCTCAGAGGGAACTCAAAGCCAATCTCGACGGGTTTGCCACCGACATGGCCAGCAAAATTCTGGGGAGGGCGCTCTAATCATGTATAAATTCGAGCACATGGCCAGACTTTTCATGGTGCTGGCGGCACTCTGTTTTTCTCTGTCAATTGCAGCCACCACGCTCTACGCGTCGGATAAACCGGCCGCCGATTCACACTCGGCAACGGTGGAACAAGGTACCGACGCGGCCCACGCTGAAGCCGATGCCCATGCGGCCGAAGGTGAGCATGGCGGGGGGCATGGAGAAGGGAGCCTGTCAGCGGCCAAACTCAAGGACTTGTTCTGGCGCGTTCTAAACTTCATTGCCCTGATGATCATCCTGGTCAAGTTCGGCGCCAAGCCGATCGCTTCGGCCCTGGGCGGCCGCCAGGCAGCGGTGAAGAATGAACTCGAAGACCTGGAAAGCAGACGGGAAGAGGCTGAGAAGCAGTACCGCGAATTCGAGGCCAAACTGGCCACGGTGGAAAAAGACATCGATGTCATTGTCGAAAAGGCAGTGGCCCAGGCCGAGGTCGAAAAGGCCAAGATCATTGAGAAGGCGGAGCAGGCAGTGGACGATATGAAGCGTCAGGCCGAACAGGCCATTCACAATGAGATCGTCGAAGCCCGCCGTGATTTGAAAAACGAGGTCGCCGACCAGGCAGCGGTCATGGCCGAGGAGTTGATCGTCAGGAATCTGACCCCTGAAGACCAGGTCAAGATCATTGAAAATTATTTAGATAAAGTGGGGGCCGTACAGTGAAACAGACTATCCTCGCCAAACGATATGCCAAGGCATTGTTCGCCATAGGTAAGGAAGACGGCACATACGAAGCCTACAGTGAAGCCCTGGCGGCGGTGGCGGCGCTGTTCAAATCCAATCCCGAGGTTGAAGACGCCTTGACCAACCCGCTCTATCCTGTCGACATCAGGGAAAAGGCCATGGGCGCTATCATCGATTCCATGGATGCCGACAAGGTTATGGGGAACTTCCTGAATCTGCTCGTTGAAAAGAAACGGGCGGCGATACTTCCCGAGATAGCCGAAGTGTTTCAGGTTATGGTGGATGAGGATAAGAACATCAGTCACGGCACGGTGGTCTCGGCCATTGCATTGGAAGCGGATTTACAAAATAAAATACAGGATACATTAGAAAAAATAACGGGCAAGAAGGTTGAGCTGACTGCATCAGTCGATCCTTCCATTATTGGCGGCGTCATTGCCAAGGTTGGAGATCTGGTTCTGGACGGCAGCATCAGGACTCAGCTTGCAAGTTTAAAAGGTTCCATTAAGGGGAGAGAATAGATGCAGATCAAAGCCGAAGAAATCAGTCAAATTATCAAGGACCAGATTGGTGAATACGAGACCAGTGTAGACCTCGACGAGACCGGAACCGTTATCTCCGTTGGTGACGGTATCGCCCGAGTCTACGGGGTACAGAACTGCATGGCCATGGAACTTCTCGAGTTCCCGGGCGGCATCATGGGCCTGGCCCTGAACCTCGAGGAGGACAATGTCGGTTGCGCCGTTCTCGGTGATGTCGCCGGTATCAAGGAAGGCGACATCGTCAAGAGAACCGGCCGCATCGCCGAGGTTCCGGTCGGGCCGGAAATGGAAGGCCGCGTGGTTGACGGCATCGGTTTTCCAATTGACGGCCAGGGGCCGATCAATGCCCAGCTTTCCTCCAAGATCGAGGTGCTGGCCCCAGGCGTTATCGCCAGGAAGGGTGTCCACGAGCCGATGTATACCGGTGCCAAAGCCGTTGACTCGATGACCCCCGTTGGCCGCGGCCAGCGTGAGTTGATTATCGGTGATCGCCAGATAGGTAAAACGGCGCTCTGCGTCGATGCGATTATCGCCCAGAAAGAGACCGATGTACACTGCATCTACGTTGCCGTTGGCCAGAAGAAATCGACCGTCGCCCTCGTCGTTGAGGCATTGAGAAAGCATGGGGCCATGGAGTATACCACCGTGGTTTCAGCCTGTGCCTCGGATCCGGCCCCGATGCAGTATATCGCCCCGTTTGCCGGCTGCGCCATGGGTGAGTATTTCCGCGACAACGGCCAGCATGCCCTGATTATTTACGACGATCTCTCCAAACAGGCCGTCTCCTATCGCGAGCTCTCCCTGCTGCTTCGCCGTCCGCCTGGACGTGAGGCTTTCCCGGGAGACATTTTCTTCAACCATTCGCGACTGCTGGAGCGCGCCGCCAAGGTCAACGACGAACTCGGCGCCGGCTCGCTGACCGCGTTGCCGATCATCGAAACCCAGGCAGGTGACGTATCGGCCTTCATCCCGACCAACGTTATCTCCATTACCGACGGCCAGGTCTACCTGGAACCCAATCTGTTCTTCTCCGGCGTCCGTCCGGCGATCAACGTCGGTCTGTCGGTCTCCCGCGTTGGTGGAGCCGCCCAGGTCAAGGCCATGAAGCAGGTTGCCGGAACGCTGCGGCTCGACCTGGCCCAATACCGCGAGCTCGCAGCTTTTGCGGCCTTCGGTTCGGATCTCGATGCGGCTACCCAGGCCCAGCTGACCCGAGGCGAGCGCCTGGTTGAGATTCTCAAGCAGCCGCAATACCAGCCGCTGCCGATGGAAAAGCAGGTCTGCATTATCTACGCCGGCACCAACGGCTGGCTGGATGAACTGCCGGTTGAGACCCTGGCCGACTACGAAGCGGAGCTTTACAACTACATCGAGTCCAATGACCCGTCAATCTACGGCGACCTGAAGGAAAAGCAGGAATTTGACGATGGTTTGAAAGAAAAACTCGATAAAGTCCTGACCAGTTTTGGTGACACGTTCAAGGCAACGAAAGGTCTTAACTAATTTAGCAAAGGTCACGCTATGGCGAGTTTAAAAGAAGTCAAAACAAAGATCGTCGGTGTCAAGAAGACCGCACAGATCACCAAAGCCATGAACATGGTTGCCTCCGCTAAACTGCGCGGGGCCCAGGACAAGATGGAGGCTTTCAGGCCTTACACTGCCAAGTTCAACGAGGCGATGTCCAATCTGTCGGCTGGAGTCAGTACCGGCGGTAGTTATCCACTCATGGAAAAGCGGGATGTCAAGTCGGTGGAACTGATTGTGATCACTTCCGATCGCGGTCTCTGCGGTTCCTTTAACTCCAATATCATCAAGCTTGCCGAACAGAAGATGAGGGATTACGAGGCGGAAGGGAAGACAGTCAGTTTTCTCTGTGTCGGTAAAAAGGGTTTTCAGATTCTTAAAAAGACCGGCAAGGTTCGCAAGACCTATGGCGATATCATGGGCACCTTTCAGATGTTTAACGCCCGGGAGATCGCCACTGAGGTTGCTGCATATTTTCTGGCCGAGGGCGGCTCCGACAAAGTTGAAGTACTGTTCGGAGAATTCAGATCGGTGGCGATTCAACGACCCGCCGCCAAGGATTTTCTCCCGGTTCAGCCGATCGAGCCAGCCGAGGGGGAGGAGAGCGGCCCGCAAATTTCCGGTGAGTACATCTACGAACCCTCGGCCGAGGAGATCATGGATGTGCTTCAACCGCTATATCTCAACGTCATGATCTATCACGCCATGCTCGAGGTCGGGGCCAGTGAACATGCCGCCAGGATGACGGCCATGGACAATGCCACCAACGCCTGCAACGACATGATCGCGAATTTGACAATATTGTACAACAAGGCTCGCCAGGCTGCCATTACGGCAGAGCTGATGGACATCGTCGGCGGTGCCGAAGCCCTTAAATGATAACGGACATTTTAACATAATCTCAAAACTTATAGGAGGGGTTAGGCCCGATGAGTGAGCAGAGAATAGGAAAAGTTTTACAGGTTATCGGACCTGTAGTTGACGTGGAATTTGATGCCGGCAACCTGCCGAACATCATGAGTGCGCTGATGATCAGCAACCCGGCCATCTCCGATGAAGCGGATAACCTGGTTGTCGAAGTTGCCCAGCATCTTGGCGACAACGTCTGCCGCTGCGTGGCGATGGACCAGACCGACGGTTTGGTGCGCGGCATGGAAGCTCGCGACACCGGTTTACCGATTACCATCCCAGTTGGCGAACCTGCCCTCGGTCGGATCATGAACGTGGTCGGCCGGCCGGTCGACGGTCTTGGCCCGATTACCTCCGACAAATCAATGCCGATCCACCGTCCGGCACCGGCCTTCACCGAGCAGGATACCGAGGTGCGCGTGCTGGTAACCGGCATCAAGGTAATCGATCTGCTGGTACCCTTCCCGCTTGGCGGTAAAATGGGGCTGTTCGGCGGTGCGGGCTGCGGCAAGACCGTTGTCATGATGGAGATGGTTAACAATATCGCCATGCATCACGGCGGTATTTCGGTCTTCTGCGGTGTTGGAGAGCGTACCCGCGAAGGAAACGACCTTTACCATGAAATGAAAGACTCCGGCGTACTTCCCAAGGCGGCCCTGATCTATGGTCAGATGACCGAGCCTCCGGGAGCCCGCGCCCGCGTCGGCCTGACCGGGCTGACAGCGGCCGAGTATTTCCGTGATGAGGAAGGACAGGACGTGCTCTTCTTCGTTGACAATATCTTCCGGTTTACCCAGGCAGGTTCCGAGGTGTCGGCGCTGCTTGGCCGTATTCCGTCGGCTGTTGGTTATCAGCCCACCCTGGCCACCGACCTCGGCGCCCTGCAGGAGCGCATCACCTCGACCACTAAGGGATCAATTACCGCCGTTCAGTGCGTGTACGTCCCTGCCGACGACTTGACCGACCCTGCACCGGCAACCACCTTCGCCCACCTCGACGGGACGGTTGTTCTCTCCCGGCAACTTACTGAGCTGGGTATTTATCCGGCGGTTGATCCGCTGGATTCGACCTCGAGAATTCTCGATCCGAATATCATCGGTGAAGAGCACTACCAGGTGTCTCGCGGAGTCCAGGTTACCTTGCAGAAATATAAAGATCTGCAGGACATCATTGCCATCCTCGGTATGGATGAACTTTCCGAGGAAGACCAGGTCACCGTTTCCAGGGCTCGGAAAATCCAGCGTTTTCTGTCCCAGCCGTTCCACGTGGCGGAAGTATTTACCAATATCGCCGGTAAATTCGTCAAAGTGGAAGATACCGTCAAGGGCTTCAAGGAGATTCTCGACGGCAAGCACGACGACCTGCCGGAAAGCGCCTTCTACATGGTTGGAACTATCGAAGAAGCCATCGAAAAAGCAGCACAGTAAGTACTGTGGTACTCTAGACGAGAGGTAGAATAAATGGCACAGCAGATAGCATTGGAAGTGGTAACTCCCGCCGGTGCGGTGGTCAGTGAAGATGTTGACATCGTAAACGCACCCGGGTATGGAGGTGACTTCGGTGTACTCGCTAATCATGCCCCGTTCCTCTCAACCATTAAGACGGGTATTTTGTCATATGAAACAGGCAAAAACCGCCACTACCTCATGGTAAGCGGCGGTTTTTGCGAGGTCTCCAATAATAAAATTACCTTCCTGGTGGAGAGTGCGGAGTTTGGTCACCAGATCGATGTTGATCGTGCGATGCAAGCTAAGGAAAGGGCTGAGAAACGGTTGGCCCGGGCCGCGGCGCACGATGATTCAATCAATGTAGTGCGGGCCGAAGCTGCGTTGCAGCCTCGCTCGGGCCTTGCCTGAAAGGGCGTAATGAACTTCTGGCGCTGGGTAAAAGTATCTCGGTAATTTAGTGCAAAGTGAGTTTTACCTCATTGAACAGAGGCGACATTGGCATTGGCATACTGGCTGATACCGTCGGAGATCTGGCCGGCCAGTTTGACGATGAACTGCTCATCGCCCAGCAATTTTGCGTCATCGGGATTGCTGATAAAGGCGATTTCAATGAGGATGGCCGGCATTTCAGCACCGATGAGCACATAGAAGGGGGCCTGCTTTACCCCCATGTCCTTGAGCGCGAAATGGCTCTCGGAGAAGCCGTTGTCGATCGATTTATGGACCCGTTCCGCCAGCCTCGACGATTCGTTGATCTTCGAATTTCTCATGATATCCGAAAGGATATCCTGAAGATCGCTCAACTGGTGCGTGGTGGTGGCGTTTTCCCTGGCCGCCACGCGCATCGCTTCAGCGTTGGTGGTGAGGTTGAGGAAATAGGTCTCGAATCCCCTTATATCCGGCGAAGGATGGGCGTTAATGTGCAGGGAGACGAACAGATCGGCAGAGTTGGTATTGGCAATGGCAGTGCGCTCTTCGAGCGGCATGAAAGAGTCGTCTGTCCTGGTGAGGATGACCGTGGCCCCAAGTTTTTCGCGCAGATGAGCGGCCAGGCTCTTGCCCACCTTGAGGACGATGTCCTTCTCCTTCATGCCAAAGGCTATGGCGCCGGGATCCTTGCCACCATGTCCGGGATCGATGACTATGGTGCCGATACCAAGGCCAAGCTGCTGAGCGAGCGAGAGCTGCTGCCCGGCTATATCGCCGGCGGTCGATGATGGTCCGATTACCGGCGGGGCGGGGCGTTTGCGTTCTTCTCTGAGGACGACGATGGTATCCGGATCGGCGGCCAGCCGATCGGTTTCCGGGGTCGAGAGAGGGGCCGGGGGGCTGGTCGCCACCATTTCGGGACGGGTTGCTTGTGGTTGCTCGACCTGGGGTTGGGCGCTCTGGGTCGGTTCGGTTTCGGCCGCAGCTGACTGCTGCTCGACCGGATCAGTCTTTGCTGTTCCTTCCTGGGCGATTATGGGCCGGGGCTGTTGCGGCGCTAGAGGCGGTGCCGGGGGTGGAGAAAGCGGCGCCACTGTTACCATGGGCAGACCCTTCTTTTTGCCCCGCACGTCTATTACCACCCGGAAGGGGTCGGGCAGGGAAAAAATCTTGTAATCGGAAATCGATTCGATATCGAGTACGACTCGGACCGTATCGGGGCTGAACTGTCCGGTTCGCACCCGCTTCAGAAGACCGTCCTCAATGGGAATCGGTGACCGATAGCGGGGTTCGATATAGCTGTTCTGAAAATCGATATAGAGTCGCCGGGGACGGTTCCCCACCTTTTCCAGCAGTTCTTCCCGATAGGCCGTGGGGCCGGATGTCTGGACGACTACCCGGGTATAGTCTTTGGATGACCAATATTTGGCCGGCATCACGTTGGTCAGCTTGGCCAGTGGGGTGGTACCGAGCATTTCCTCGGGCAGCGGGATATCGAAATCCTTTGACAGCAGTTTCAGTCTCGTCTCAGCGGGAGTGCGCATATCGCCGTCGGGATAATCCAGGATAATTTTGGCGAAGGCCTCCGCCGCCCGTTTGGGATCGTTTACGTCTTCGAAAAGGATGGAGCCGACCGCATAGAGGGCGTCGTCGGCGAGTCGGTTGCCCGGAAACAGGGTGTTGACATCACGGTAATAGGAGATGGCCTCACCCAGATCGATACCCTGGCCGAATTTCTTGAATACGTCGTAATAGAGGCGGCCGAGCATGAAAAGACAGGCCGGGGCCAATTCAGATTTGGGTTCGGCCAGATAAATGCGCCTGAAGTTGCCGGCGCCTTTTATCCAGTTTTCTCGCTCCGTGCCGAGCTTGGAGGAGGTGTTGAGCTGGTTGTAAAAAAACTTGGCCTTCTGATAGTGCGCCTGGAGATCCGATTTGTTGGTGTAGTCATCGGCTGGACTGGTGGCCAAGGCAGGCTGCCCCCCGACAACGAGCAGCAGGAGCAGCAGAAACATCCGTATGGCACCAAGAGATCTGTTCACTTCCTCAATCAAGACAACCTGAATAGCTAGAGTGAAAACGGGAAATCATAATATTTCCTACAGATTACCCCAAATCAGACTTTATATAAACGGTCTGAAGAAAAATTACAACTTAAGGATTGGGGGTTATTTCTTCTCGAGGAGCCCTTTCAGTTGGTAGAGTTGGTCCAGCGCCTGGCGCGGGGTCATGTTGTCGAGGTCGATGGTGCGCAGCTTTTCGGTCAGCGGATGTCCCGGTGACGTGAACAGCTGAAGCTGGCTGGGGTGCTTTTTTCTGCCGGCCGCAGTGCGCCTGCTGCCGGTGACGGCCCGGTGATCGAAATCGGCCTGGTCGATGCGCTTCAGTATCTCCTGGGCCCGGGAGACGACCTCGTCCGGTACCCCGGCCAGGGCGGCGACCTGGATGCCATAGCTGCGGCTGGTGCCGCCTTTAATTAATTTATAGAGAAAAATGATCGTCTCGTTCCACTCCTTGACGGCGACCGAGTAATTCTGCACCCGCTCGTGGGTTCTGGCCAACTCGGTGAGCTCGTGGTAGTGGGTGGCGAAAAGGGTTTTTACTCCCTTGTCGTCTTTGTCCACCAGGGCTTCGGCCACCGCCCAGGCGATCGACAGGCCGTCATAGGTGGAGGTGCCCCGGCCTATCTCATCGAGAATGACAAGGCTTTTCGGCGTGGCGTTATTGAGGATGTTGGCGGTTTCATTCATCTCCACCATGAAGGTCGATTGGCCCCGGCGCAGGTCGTCCATGGCGCCGACCCGGGTGAAAATTCTATCAACCACGCTGATCACTGACCTCTCCGCCGGCACGAAGCTGCCCATCTGGGCCATCAGAACGATGAGCGCCGTCTGTCTGAGGATGGTCGATTTGCCCGCCATATTAGGACCGGTAATGACCAGCACCTGATTGCGGCTCTGGTCCATACTGATATCGTTGGGAACGAATTTTCCGGCGGCCATGGAGCGCTCAATCACCGGATGTCTGCCGTCGTAAATCTGAAGTGTCCCGTCATTGGTCAATTCCGGCCGATTGTAGTGAAATTGCCGGGCGATTTCTGCCAGGTTGGTGAAGACGTCGATACGGGCCAGAAACTGGGCCGTCTGCAGGAGCCGGGAGCTGTTTTGGGCCACAGTCGTTCTGATCTCTATAAAGAGCTGATACTCCAGTTCGAGCCGGCGTTCCTGGGCCGTCAGGACCCGACTTTCGAATTCCTTGAGTTCCGGGGTGATAAAGCGCTCGGCGTTGACCAGGGTCTGTTTCCGCAGGTAGTGCTCGGGAACTTTGTCAAGGTGGGCGTTACTGACTTCGATGTAATAGCCGAACACCTTATTGTACCCGATTTTGAGCTTGGCTATACCGGTCTTCTCGCGTTCCTGATTTTCCAGCCCGAGAATGAGTGCTTTGCCATCGCGCAGCAGGTGGATGAGTTCATCGAGTTCCTCGCTGTACCCTTCTCTGATCAGGTTGCCGTCGCGCAGCGTGACTGGAGGGTCATCGCTGATCGAGTTGTGCAGCAGCTCGGCCAGTTCGGAAAGATCGTCGAACTCGGCGCCGATCTGCTTGAGGCCTGCTGCCGTGCACTGCTTCAGAAGGAGGCGGATATCCGGCAGGATCGCCAGCGACTGCCTCAGGGCGACCGCATCGCGGCCATTGCCCTGACCGAGCACCATCCTCGAGTTCAACCGTTCGAGATCATAGATGGCTTCGAGGTACTCTCTAAACTGCTTCCTGATTGCCGGGTTGCTGTGGAAGAAGCTGACGCATTCCTGCCTTTCCAGGATGGTACCGATATCCTGCAGAGGCTGGAGAAGATAGTTCTGCAGCAGACGTCCGCCCATGGGCGTTCTGGTTTTATCCAGCACAGACAGCAGAGAGCCTTCACGTTTATTGCCTATGATAGTCCTGGTCAACTCGAGGTTTCGCCGGGAAGCGTCGTCGACGAGCAGCACCGAGTCGCGGGCAAGCGGGACCAGTTTTTCCACGTGGCTGATGTCACTCTTCTGTGTTTCCCTGGCATAATCGAGCAGTACCCCGGCGGCCACGATCCCCTGATCCATCGCTCCGCAGCCAAACCCGTCGAGGTTGATCACCTTGAAGTGTTCGGCGAGCTCGTGGCGGGCCTCCTTGAAATGGAACAGCTCCCCGGGGCGCCGGGTAATGCATATTTCAGGCAGATGCAGAGTGGCGGCCTCGAGCAGCTCCTGAACTTCGACCAGCTGGGCTTCGTTGATCAGCAGTTCGGCGGGCCTGATGCGGGTCAGATGATCGATGATCTGCTCGGGCACCGCCGTCCCGTCCCTGACCTCGCC
The DNA here is from genome assembly GCA_037387205.1 of Desulfofustis sp. GTDB lineage: Bacteria > Desulfobacterota > Desulfobulbia > Desulfobulbales > Desulfocapsaceae > JABDQA01. Next base: position 3,514 of record JARRLH010000043.1, on the reverse strand, counting down.
AACCAGAAACTCCCCGGTACTCAAATCGAGAAAGCTGAACCCCCATTGCCGTGTCGCGTCCGTCGCTGCTCGACTCAGGGCGCCGACGTAGCGATTTTCATTGTCCTCGAGAAGCTGGTCGTCGGTAGTAACCCCGGGGGTGACCACCCTGATCACCTCACGCCTTACAATACCCTTGGCTTGGGAGGGATCTTCGGTCTGTTCGCAGATAGCCACCCGTTTGCCGGCCTTGACCAGTTTGGCCAGGTAGTTCTGGGCCGCGTGGTAGGGGACTCCGCACATGGGTATTCTGGCTTTGTCCGCCTTGTTGTTGCGGGAGGTCAGGGTGATGCCCAGAATCTTCGAGGCGACTTCGGCATCCTCGAAAAACATCTCGTAAAAATCACCCATCCGGTAGAAGAGAATCTCGTTGGGATAATCTTCCTTTATCTCCAGGTACTGCCTGAGCATGGGCGTCATTTTGGGAGGGGCGGTCATTGCTGATGGGCGCTAGCTGTGGTTCACGCGGTAAAGGCGCTGAAAATGCGGCAGCAGTCTGTCATACGTTGTTTCCAGGTGCTCAGGAATGGTGCGGATCTCGGCCAGCACTGTCATAAAATTGTGATCGTCCTGCCAGCGCGGCACTATGTGGTAATGCAGGTGGTCATCGATTCCAGCCCCGGCAACCCGCCCTAAATTCAAGCCGATATTGAAGCCGTCGGGGGCGAGTTCCTCTCTCAAAATCTGGGTTGCCTGCTGGACCAGATCATTAACCTCGTGCAGTTCCTTCGGTTCGAGATCGGTAACGCAGGCCGCATGGCGTACCGGGGCGACAAGGAGATGCCCGTTGGTGTAAGGGAAGCGATTGAGCAGGCAGAGCCGCCCGGAATCCCGGTAAAGGACCAGCAGCTTCCTGGAGTGGGGCTGATCTCCCTCGGGTTCGAATAAACAATGGGAAGGATGGGGCGCAGTGCCGAGCACATGCTCCATTCTCCATGGAGTCCATAAGGCTTTCATTGTATTACTCAGGCGGCAGCCTGTGAATGGCTGCCGACAGACCGCCGTATCTGCCCGAGCCCCGGAAGGTGCCCGGGTTTAACAATAACACCGAGCCGAATTTCTGGATGAGCGGACGGTGGGTGTGACCAAAGATTATACAGTCTGCCTCGGCAAATCGGGAGATGAGTTCAGTCTCCCTATCATAACCGATCCCATCACCGTGGTATAGCCCGAATCGATACCCCTCGATGGTAAACTCCAGGGATTCCGGCAGCGAAGATCGTGTTTTAAAGCCGCACATATTGCCGTGTACCGCATACACCTTACGATTGCCGAAAACATCCAGAATTGCCCTGCTGGTCAGATCGCCGGCATGAATCACCGCCGCGCAGTCCGAAAAGGCATAATCAGCGTGCCTGGCAAAGGTTGAATCAAGCCTCGAGAGGTGGGTATCTGAGAGTACGCCGACCGTTGTGTATCGGTTTGTTGTCATGGCCTATATATAAGAAGTATACCCTTGGGCGGCAATATCCAATCGGACCCGGAGACGATGTTTCAGGAGGAATTCGATTTCGAGGCGGGGCGAAAATGGGCCCCGGCCCCTCCTGCTTGACGAGCCCCGCTCCCGCAATAAAGATAGTCGCACACCTCGGCACCACCGAGCCTCCCGCAGCCTTAGTGTCTATGGGTGCTGAGAGGGTAGAATCTGTTGGCAAACCTGGCCTCGGGCAGGTATAGTTGCAGCGTAAACAGTACATTTCAGCTTACTGCGTAAGACGAACAACGTTTTTTGACGTACAGATTTCTTATGGAGATACCTCATGTTCAGTGCATCAGACCTGCGTAAAGGATTGAAAATTTTAATAGATAACCAACCCCATATCATCGTCGATTTCGAGTTCTCCAAACCGGGCAAAGGCCAGGCGCTGTATCGCTGCAAGCTGAAAAACATGATCACCGGCTCGCAGTTTTCCAACACCTACCGCTCCAACGTTAAGTTCGAAAAACCGGACCTGGAGGAGCGCAACATGCAGTATCTTTATCACCAGGACGACGAGTATCATTTCATGGATACGGAAAATTACGAACAACTTTTCCTGACCGGCGAGCAGATGGGCGACAACGTCAACTACCTGGTTGACAACATGGAAGTCCAGGTGTTGTTTTTCGATTCGCGTCCCATAGACATCAGCCTGCCGATCTTTGTCGACCTCACCGTCACCCAGGCCGACCCGTGGGCAAGGGGGGATACCTCCGGCACCGACACCAAACCGGTCACCGTTGAAACCGGCTACCAACTGCAGGTTCCTCCCTTCATAGGGGAGGGCGACAAGATCCAGATCGATACCCGCTCCGGTGAATATGTAACCAGAGTCAAAGAGTAGCGATGCTCGATATTCACGGGTTGCAGCTCCGCGCAGCCCTTTTTCGCCTGGTCCGCAGTTTTTTCCACCAGCAGGGTTTTCTCGAGGTGGACACGCCCATCCGGCAGCCGCTGCTGCTGCCCGAAGCCAATCTCGTACCCATTGGCTCAAGCGGATGGTTTCTGCAGACTTCTCCGGAGCAGTGCATGAAGCGAATACTGGCCCGGGAAGGCCACAATATTTTCCAGATCTGTTCGTGCTTCAGAGCTGAAGAGCGCGGGGCCAGGCACCTGGAAGAATTTACCTTGCTCGAATGGTATCGAATCGAAGCCGACTACTCCGCTCTGATGGACGACTGCCGGTCCCTGGTAAACTATCTGATCGAATCTCTCATGCAGCAGAAACGTTTTCGGGACATGGTGGCCAGGTCCTGGTTCGGGACCAATTCCGTCGACGCTGAATGGGAACGTCTTACCGTTGCCGACGCCTTTGCCAGGTGGGCAACCATGCCGCTTGACAAGGCACTCGCCTCTGAGCATTTCGACGAAATAATCGCCCTCGAAATTGAGCCGTACCTGGGGGTGCAGTCTCCCGCGTTTCTCTGCGACTATCCTGCACGCTGCGCCTCTCTGGCCCGGTTGAAAAAAGATGATGCCAAGCTGGCCGAACGTTTTGAACTCTATATTGACGGAATGGAATTGGCCAACGGATTCAGTGAATTGACTGATAGTAATGAACAGCGGATTCGTTTCGCGGAGGAATTGGATCGTATTGAACAGCGTGACGGAACACGACCGCCCATGCCGGAGAAATTTCTCGCCGATCTTGAGCGGCTCGACCGAGCGGCGGGGATTGCCTTCGGCCTGGACCGGCTGCTCATGCTGCTGATGTCGGCCACCTCGATCGCTGAAGTGGTCAGCTTTTCAGTGGATGATTTGGGCTAGACGCAGATCGCTCGGATCAATGGCAGGCGCTTCGCTAGGGGCACCCCGCACACTGCTTGCCACCCTGGCGGGAAAATAAGCCCTTTTTAGGGACTGGCGCTGGCCGATGATTCTAAAAGTGCATGGTTATCGCCATTTAGTCAGATCAGTTGCTGATAATTCAGTGTAATTTTGCTACTATGCAGCCTTTTAATCGGGATACTCTGTGCCCTGAGGTTGGTCACCTGC
>JARRLH010000042.1:0-12482 GCA_037387205.1 Desulfofustis sp. | reverse complement strand
CGAAGTTGATCGAGTCGATGAACAGTGAGGATGAGCTGGTATCCGTTATGGCTCACGAGGTTGGTCATGTGGTGAAAAGGCACTTGGCCTCGAGAATGAAAAAAGGCAAGGTGGTCGGTATTGCTTCTTTGGGCGCCGCCCTTGCAGCTATCGCACTTGGAGGCGGAGCGGCGGCACAGGGGTTGCTGGCCGGATCTCTGGCCGCTGGTCAAAGCGCGCAGCTGCATTTCAGCCGTCAGGATGAAATCGAGGCGGATCTGCTGGCCTACCAGTGGATGCAGGACATGCAGCGCGATACGGCAGGTCAGAAGAGAATGCTGCAGACCATGCGGCGGATCACCAGGTATCGTACCGGGCAGATTCCCCAATATCTGCTTACCCATCCTGACCCTGAAGCGAGGCTCGATTATGTCGCCTCGCTCATAGCTGCCGATAGTGATTATCTGGCAAAGACCGAAGAATCGAGGAATTTTGCCTTCCTGAGATTCAAATACCGCATCATGTCGATAACCCAGAAATCCTCTTCCGCTCGGGCCTTTCTGGCAAGTGAATTAAGTGATTCCCGGGCCACCGAATTTGAACGTACCATGGCCCTTTACGGACTGGCCCAGGTAGACAGGAGAGCAAACAATTTCGAACAAAGTCTTTCCCGGATGGATGAGGTCATCGCCGCCTTTCCCAACGAACCTATTCTGCAGGTCGATAAGGCCATCGTGCTCGCTGATCAGGGAGAATACCTGGAGGCCAGGATTCTTCTCGAGCAGGCAAGAAGAAAGCGGCCGAACGACAGTTACGTACTCTTTAACCTGGGCAAAGTGGTTTCCAGGCTGGGGGATACTGACCTGGCAGTCCAACTGTTCAAAGAGGTGGCCTACGACATTCCCGAGTTCTCCGACGTCTATTTCGAGATTGGCAAGATCCTGTCCAGCCAGGGGGAAAACATTGAGGCGCGCTTTTACCTGGGGAAATACAATCTCTATGAAGGGCAACTCAAACTTGCCGAGGCAAATTTCAAACAGGTAGCGGGCAAAACCGAAGAGCAGAGCGAAATGGGCCAGGCCAGCAGGGAGATGCTTGAATTGATTGAGCGTCTCAAGAAAAATTAAACGCCGGGTTATGCGCTGGTCAGGTAGAGGAGATACTCCTGATTCCCCTTGGCGCCCTTAATGGGGGATTCAACAAAACCGCGATGCATCAGTCCAAGGTCGCAGCTGAAATTCACGATCTTCTCAACGGCACTTATTCTAAGCGACTCGTCGCCGACAATGCCGCCGGATCCGATAGAAGAGCGATCCACTTCAAATTGGGGTTTTACCAGGCATAATATCCTGATTTTGTTGTTGCCGAAGAGGGGCAGTACCGGCGGCAGCACTGTGGTGAGAGAAATAAATGAGGTGTCGAACACGCAGAAATCGACCGCTTCTCTGATATGCTCTTTGCCGAGATGGCGGGCATTGCACCTCTCCAGCACGACAACTCTTGAGTCAGATCTTAGCTTCCAGTCGAGTATGCCGTAGGCTACATCTACTGCATAAACCCGTGCGGCTCCGGCCTGGAGCAGACAGTCAGTGAAGCCCCCGGTGGACGCTCCGATATCGACGCAGATCCAACCCTGTGGATCGATGGAATAGTGATCAAGACCGCCCCGGAGCTTTATGCCGCCGCGCGACACGAAGGGGTGGATGTCTTTCAACCGCAGAGCGGCATTGGAAGGTACGAGAGCACCAGCTTTGTCGACAACATTATCGCCGATAAGTACCTTACCGGACATGACCAGCGCTGCAGCCTCGCTCAATGAACGGCAGTGCCCCCGTTCAACAAGGAGTTGGTCGAGTCTTACCATCTCTTGCCGATCCAGCTGCCGGAATGGCGAGGATACCCGGCCTAGTTCAATTTCTGCTGGGCCTGCTGGGCTTCGGGAGAGTCCTTGTAGGTAGCAACCAGCTTTTTGTAAAGGATTTTGGCGGTATCCGTGTCGTTTAGTTTCTCGAAGGCCATTGCCTGCTTGAGCATGGCGGCTGGCGCCTTGCCGCTCGACGGGTGATTGGTAATGATGTTCTGGTAGTCAAGGATCGCCTGGTCATATTCCTGCAGGGCGAACAAACACTCCCCCATCATGTACTTGGCGTCGACGGCCTCTTCAGCAGAACCGGAGACGGAGAGATTTTCAAATTGCTGGTAGGCCTCGCGGAATTTACCCTGATCAAACAGGCTCTTGCCTCTGCTCAGGCTGCTGCCTGTTTCGGTCGGGGCCGCTGCCGCTGCCGGTTGACTGCTGCTGGGGGTCGATGCCGTCCTCACCGGTGCGGCTTGCGGAGCTGGTGCCGATCCCGGCGTGATCAGTTTTTTTCTTTTATCTGCCCTGATCCTGGTGCCGCCGGCACTGCTGGCCGCTTTATCGGCCGCCTCCGCCCGGCTGCGGGCCTGTTCCGCAGCCCGGGCTGCGGCCGCAGCTTTTCGTTTGGCTTCATCAACCCGTGCCTGCTGAATGGCCTGAAGATTTTCCTGCTGCAGCTTCAACTGGTCCGAGAATTGATTCAATTGTTTATCCTTATCGGCGATTTCCTGCTCAAGCCTCCTCACTTCCTCCAACCTTTTTTGCTCTTCCTGCTGCGCATAACGCTTGAAGTTGAGCTCCAGTTCCTTACTCTGCTCTTTCAGGCGACGGTTGAGATGACCGGTCTCCTCCAGACCGCCCCGCAGGGCCAGCAATTCCTGATTGAGCTGATCAATCTGGGCGGTATTTGACGCTTGACGTTTTCTAAGCCCGTCTACGGTCGTGGTTTCGAGGTCTGTCAGTTTTTTATCGATACTGCGCAGCTGTGCGTGAATCAGGTTCAGGTCGTCCTGGGAGGCGCACTGCATCAGAAAAGGAGCTACTAGGATCGCACAGACAAGTGAAAAAGGTGGTTTCTTCATGTTTTCTAGCTTAGATAAAAAGTTAATAAGGCTTCACCGCCCAACGGGGGTAGGTTTGACTTCCCGGCAGCGAGAAAAGCATCCGCTGATGGAGACCGTTTTTCATTATTCCATATACTCTATGACCTTTGCCATCTCTTTTTGCAAAGATAATCTGATTGCCGTCAGGCGACCACGATGGTGTTTCATGATGGGTCTGATCGTTGGTTATCTGGGTGGAGGAGCCGATATTAAACGGATCGATGGTACAGAGCTGGTAAATGCCGCCCCGGAGGCTCGAATAGACCACCAGGCTTTCTGTCGGCGACCACGATGGTTCGGCATTCTCCACACCCTCAAAGGTCAACCTCTGGGTGTTGCCCGAGGACAGTTCCATCAGGTAGAGCTGCGGCTTGCCGCTGCGGTCTGAGACAAAGACAATGTGGCGTCCGTCCGGCGAAAAAGAGGGGGAGACGTTTATCCCGGTGCGCTTGGTAAGCTGGCGCAGGATTTCACCCCGCCGGTTTATCAGGTATAAGTCCGGATTACCTTGGAAGCTCAGGGTGACAACCATGGTTTCACCATCCGGCGACCAGGCCGGCGCCAGGTTCATTCCTTTCCTTCTGGAAATCACCCGGGTAGTTTTGCTCTGCCGTAGATCGGTGATATAAAGATTCTGGTTGCCGCTGTGGTAGGAAGTATAGGCCAGGTAGGTGCCATCCAGCGAAAACCGCGGGGACACGACCAGATTGCGGTGTCGGGTTATCTGCCTCATTTTCCTGCCCAGGATATCGGTGATGAACACCTCCCTCTCCCGCGTGTCCGAGGGCGGGGTCACGAAAGCTATCTGAGTGGTGGCCAGACCTGGTGCGCCGGTCAGCTCGTTGATGACCGCGTCGGTGAACTTGAAGATCATCAGGTCTATTTCGGCGAGCGGGCCTTTATAGGCCTTGCCCATCAGCATTTTCTCGTCGGCCGCATCGAACAGGCGAACTTCCATGTCGATCTGGTCCTTGCTGACCGAATACCTGCCGATCACCCCGTAATCTGCACCAAGTCTGGCCCAGTCACTGGCGCCGCTGCCGACGACCCGCTGATTGGGGAGCACATCTATGATGCCGTGAAAGACCAGGGCTTTTGCCAGTGAGTCAGCCAACGAACGGTCCAGTTGGGTCTCGCTGGTCGGCCCGGCGCTCTGAAACCAGGGAATGGCGAAAATAATCTTACGTGCATCAGCCGAGGTGATATCAAGAGAGATTCTCTTGGCGAACAGCGGAGAAGTGAGAACAAAAAGCGTTAAGAAGAGACAGGCAACAATCAAAGTAAGCTTTTTCATTATGAGCTCGTTTAAGATGATTTGATATCACTTGGACTAAAGCGTAATTCAAATTCCAGGCTATTATCTTTGATAGCGGGAGGAATTGGCGGAAAAGGGCTGGCTTCGATGACCGCTCTTTTGACGAACTGGTCAAAGGTGGGGTCATTGGAGCGTTGCTCGAAAAACTGTTTGACAACTGCGCCGTCCCGCGAAATCCTGATCACATATTTGGCCATCGTCGAGGTGTCGAATTGCTTGAATTCCGGCAGCGCCCACACCTGCATCAGTTTGCCTTGAACCGCCAGTGCGTACTGGCTTTCCAGCACATTAAGCGTGTTTGCGCTTCTCTGAGCGCCCGACGGGCGGGGCGTCGGAGTTGTGCGAACCTGGCTGCGTATTCGGTTTACTTCCGCTTCCATGAGCCGTTGCTGACGCTCTGCTTCCTCGGCCGCTATTCGAGCCTGTTCTGCGGCCAACTGCTCGGCCCTGACCGCCTCGGCGAGTCGTTGACGTTTTAGGCGTTCAAGCTCTGTTTGGCGGTCTACCTGCGGATCTTTTATCTGTTTCTTGATTTTCCGCTTGGAGGGCTTCAGGGAAACCGGCTTCACTTCTTCTACCTGGGGAGGCGGCGGTTTTACCGGATCGGCTATGGGAACCGCTTTTTCAGAGATCTGCGGTTCGGGCGGCGCGGCCGGTTCTGGCGCCGGAGCGGGCGGGGCGCTGGGCTGGACAACAGGTTCGGCGAGGTTGACGAGATTGACGGTATAGATATCCTCGAACTTAGGGCTGGGCTTGAAAAGATCGGGCAAGACAATAACGCTGAAGGCTATCAGCAGGTGAAAACCCACGGCCAGATTAAGTGGCAGTATCCAGCTGTGGTAGCCCCCGTATGTGACACGGTACTGTTCGGACACCTTACTTTTCTTCTTCTTCCGGCTGGGTTATCATGCCCAGCTTATCAAATCCGGCCTTCTTTATATCGGCCATAATTTTTACAACCACCCCGTACGCGACTGCCTTGTCCGCTTTGAGATAAATTGGTTTTTCTTTCCTGGCCTGATCAAGACCGGAGAGCTCCTGATAGAGAATCTTCCTGGTCACCTCATGTTGATCGAGGCTGAGCTTACCCTCTTTATCAATGGTAACGACGATGGGATCGTCTTCCTGCCGGAGCGACTTAGTGGTAGTTTCCGGCAGATCGACATCGAGCCCCTGAGTCATCATCGGCGCGGTAACCATAAAAATTATAAGCAGTACCAGCATAACATCAACGAGCGGTGTAACGTTGATGTCTGAGACAAGCTGCTTTCTGCCGTTGCCGTTTAGAGGTCCCATCTCGGTTAGTTAGACCCTGGATAGCAGGTCCCGTTCCACCAGGTTCAGAAAATCGCTGGAAAAGCTTTGGGTACTGTACTGTACCGCGGTTAATTTGTTTGAAAAATAGTTGTAGAAAATAACTGCCGGGATGGCAGCGGCCAGGCCCGCAGCCGTAGCCACCAATGCTTCCGAGATACCGGGGGCGACCACGGCCAGCGAAGCCGAACCGCGTTGACCGATATCATGAAAAGAGACCATGATCCCCCACACCGTGCCGAACAGACCGATAAACGGAGTGGCGCTGCCGGTGGTAGCTAAAAAAGGCAGCAGGCTGCCGAATTTGTTTACTTCTTCGTCCTCTGCTTTGCGCAGGGCGCGCTTGAGATTGTCCATGGTGGCGAGTTGCATTTCCAGCGTCTCGGGACTGCTCTCCTCACCTCTGGCCCTGATTTTGTTTATTTTTCTGAGTTCTGCAAACCCGGCGTTAAAAACTGAGGCTTCGGGGCTGTAGACGAACTCCTCCGCAGCTTCGCTGGCTTCATTGAGGTTGCCCGAGGTCCAGAAGGTTTCGAGAAAGTCTTCCGAGTCGAGGCGTACCTTTCGAAACAACCTGAATTTCATGAAAATGATAGACCAGGAAACGACTGAGAAGAAAAGCAGCAGCAGCATGACCATCTGGCCGACTGGCCCGGCATGCAGGATCATTTGGGTGATGGAGAGTTGCACGATTAGACTTCCTTTCCGGCAGAACTGGGATCTATTTCACCTACTGACAATGGTGCCAACAACAGCAAAGCAAGCCTATATTACCTCTTTTGGACGAAAGGTCAACCGCTCAGTTTTCCTGAAAATTGACGTCATCGTAAGTACTTATTAGATCACGCAAAGATCGGTTCAAGGCTCTATGAGGGCACAGTAGAATTCGGTTTTCAGCGCCAGTTCCTGGCCGACTCTGGCCTTGCCCCTGAGGACGCTGACCGAAGATATCGACTCGATCAGGGTGACTTCAATGTCAACCGTTTCCCCAGGAAGGACCCGGCGTTTGAACCTGGTGTCGGTAATTCTGGTCAGCACGGGGATCCTGGTATCGTTTTGCTCCTCAAAGGATCCGGCCAGGAGCAGGGCGCCGCTCTGGTAGACAGCCTCGCACAGCAGGACACCCGGCAACAGCGGGTTGCCGGGATAATGACCCTGAAATACCGCGAGATCCTCGGCAAATGTCGTTCGGGTCTCGATGACCTTCTCCGACAGGCTGATGATGGTGTCGACCCAGAGAAATGGAGGACGGTGGGGAATCAAGGCCAGAATCCGTCTATCTATCACCTTAGAGTCCACCATTTACCTCGAGCACGGAACCGGTTGTGTAAGAGGCTTTCTCGGAGGCCAGGAACAAGACGGCCTCGACGACCTCTTCGACTTTCCCAAATCTGCGCATCGGCACCATCTTCTAGTAGGCGTTGAGCTGCTCATCGGAGAGATCATTGAGAAGGTCTGTCTGGATGAAACCAGGGGAGACGCAGTTTACGGTGATTTTCTTACGGGCAACTTCCTTGGCGAGCGTTCGGGTAAAGCCGATCTGACCGGCCTTTGAGGCGGCATAGTTGGCCTGCCCCTGGATCCCCATATAAGAAGAGGGCGAGGTGATATTGACAATGCGGCCGTATTTCTGCTTGAGCATGAGCAACACCGCATATTTGCTCATGTGGAAGGTCCCCGACAAGTTGATGTCAAGAACCTGCTGCCATTGTTCACTGCTCATCAGGGCGACAAGTGCATCCCGGCGGACACCGGCATTGTTGATCAGGATATCCAGGTTCTCAAAGCGGGCTTCGAAATCCAGGTAGAAACGCTGTACCTGAGCGTGGTCGGCGACATCGCAGCGGACCAGGTGCAGCTTGTTCTTTGCCCACTGCTGCTGAAATCTCTCGGCTTCTTCTTTGTTGCTGCCATAGGTCCCCACCACCGTGCAGTCATGGTGCAGCAAGGTTTCTGCCAAGGCTCTGCCGATGCCCCTGGTTGCCCCGGTGACTATTGCCGTCCTGCCGGTAAAATCTGCCATGGATATACGCTGGATTAAAGTGATCTTAAATAACTGTCCACGTCGTTGGCAACTATAACACCGTAGTTTATGGCGCCAAGCCACCCGGACATGATGATGCCCACCGACCCCACATGGAAGAGTCCGTTCACCTCTTTGAAGATGGTTCTTGAAATATCAAGCCCCTCGAATTTAGTCCCGAAGGAGGTGCCCTTGGTGTGCAAGGTGTAGCGATTGAACGTCAGCGGGGTAGCGGCCTCCAGCCAGTCAATTTTGGATGTGACCCCGGGAACATAGCGCTGCAGGTCGACAATGGTCCTGTCCATCATCCTCTGTTTGGCGGATTGGTACTCGGCCTCATTCAGTGCCGCCCAGTCATCGTAATTGCTGTTCATCGAAGCGACGATGGTGTATCGGTCATGACCGGGCCTGGTCTTGGGATAATAGACCGAGAAAGTCTTCGACCTGGTGTTGATGTCCAGCAGCTCGGCCGAATCGAATTCCGGTGAAAGAGAGGTGAAGAGCAGATCGCCTATGGGCTCGATCTGTTCTTCTTCCTTAATACCGATATAGACCTGGCAGCTGGAATTGTTGACCCGGATTTGTGCGGCTTTCTCCAGGAATTCGTCGGAGAATTGACTAACATCCGAGAGCTGGTACACGGTATTGGTGATGCCGCTGTTGGAGACGACGGCGCCGGCCTTTTTAAAGGTATTGTTGACCTCGACGCCACGCGTTTTCTTGTTCCCGGTGACAATCCTGTCGACCTTTGCCCCGGTACAGATGGTCACCCCGTTTTTCTCGAGTTCGGCGGCCATAAGTTTGATCAAATGATCGGTTCCACCCTCGAAGGTGAACACCCCGCGATTCATGAAATTTGAAAAGACAATGCCGTAGGTAATGGCGGGGTCATCCAATGTGGAACCGTTGGCATAGGTGATCGGCTCCATGAGCAGCCGGTGCACGTCGCTGCGCCCGGGGAAAAATTCCTCGAAAAGCTCCCTCGTGGTCATCGCCTGGTCGTCATAAAAGTTCATTTTATTGATGCGGGAAAAAAATCGTTCGACCTGGCTGCTGTCTACCTGGAACTTGCGGTCGAGGATGGCAATGAAATCATCCTTGTCGAAAGTGGTGCGCAGCGAAAACTGGGGGTTGTCGAAGACAATATCCTTGTGCTGCACAATGGCGTTCATAATTTCACGGTTCCAGTACTTCTTGCAGGTTTTTACCATGCCGTAGGGAAAGCCGTGAAGGGAGACGTCAAAGATGTGCGTTTTGCGTTTGAACCAGGTGGCCAGGCCGCCGAGCCGATGATGGTGTTCCAGCAGCAATACCGAGTGGCCGCTCCTGGCCAGCCTGTTGGCGGCGGTCATTCCCCCAAGACCTGAGCCGATGACGATCACATCGTAGGCGTCTTTGGTCTGCTTCAGCGGGACAACCATTGTGAAAGGAAAAAGGATTGAGCTAGAGTTTGGAGAGAATGTGCCGGTTGACCATGGACACGCCGCTCAGCATGGCTCCGACTATTCCCAGAAAGCCCTGGTCGGTGCCGGCCAGCACCAGGTTATCGTAGCCCATGGAGCCGTCACTTACTTTTTTGGGGCTGCCATAGATCGCGCCGCCATGCTTGCCGGTAAATCTCTCGACCGTGAGCGGAGTAAAAAAATCGGAGAAGACGATATGATCTGAGAAGTCACCCAGAATCGGCTCCACTTCCCTGCATGCCTGGCGCCCATGCTGTTCCTTCATCTTTTCGTAGAGGTCGGAATCCTTTGAGGCCGTTAACCAGTGCTGGTAATTGGCCAGATGGGTGGTCCTGATCTCTATGGAATCCCTGTTGGTCTGCAGATCCTGAAAGTTGAAAGGCAGGCTGACCACCCCGCTGCGATAGCAGACGGGAACATCGGGCTGCTCAAATCTGAAATCGTTTTCACGGCTGTAAAAGATGCAGGTGCGGTCGCCGGGCAGTGTCTGCAGGGCCTGGCGATCCAGCTGGAAAATCGATTCCACGAAGGCGAGGCGGCGGTCGCCCTTGGGATCTTTTCGGCGGCCCAGAAGCAGCCGGGTTTCGTCCAGGCCAATGGTGCTCACCAGGTGCTTGCAGAGGATTTTCTCGCCGTTTTCGAGGGTGACGCCGATAATCTTTTCACCCTGAGAAATGATGTTTCTGACCCCGGTGCCTAATTTCAGCGTGCCGCCATAGTGGTTCAGCTTGGCCACCAGCAGATCGAGTAAATTCTTGATGGTGCCGGCCGGCCTGAACAGTCCCTCCTGGAATACGGACCGGAACATGATGACATACTGCTTGAAGTCGATGTCGTTTTCCCAGCTTGAGCCGTAGTAAAGGACAGGGCAGAGCAGCATCTCTACCAGCAGCCTGTCATCCAGAAATTCTGTAAGGACCGCGCGGGTGGACCGGTAGCGCTGTTCGGAAAAGGGGTCAGCTTCGTCGATGTAGCTGACCAGTCGCTGGAAATTATCAGACTGGGAAGGAAATGTGTCGCTGATCTGCTGCCGCAGCTCTGCAAAGTCGTTGGAAAACAGCAGCGACGCTTCGGGAAATCTTATTTCGCTGCTGATTTGCTGATGAAAGCCGATTTCGTCCCGGCTGATTTTCAGCTGCCTGAGAAGTTTATTGAGTGGGGCGTGCTTTGCCGCTTTGTCGGCGTAATTGGTGATGGCGTGCAGCCCGGTTTCAAACAACCGGTTGTTGCGATAGTAATAGGAGTTGAGCCCTCCCACCCTGGAATGCCTCTCGAGGAGCAGAACATTTTCATTGTATCTGGCTAATCGAATTGCAGCAGCCAGGCCAGAAAGACCACCGCCGATTACGACAAAACTGGCTTGCACGGATCAGGCTTCTTTGAGTAGGGGTTCCAGGTAATTTGTACAACTGTTGAGCGTCGCAAGCTGTGGATAATCTTCTTCGGGTATCTGCAGCTTGTGGCGTTTTCTGAGTTCCATGACGATATCGAGAAAGTCCATGGAGTCCAGATCAAGCTGGTCGCGCAGGGGCTGATCCGGATCCAGGCTGTCGAAGTCCGCTTCATCGTCAATGTCTTCAATTATTTCTAATATCAGATCTTTTATATCGTTACGAGTCATAAAAGTCTCCGAATGATACGGGTACTCTGGGTTTGCGTTAAAGGTGCATTATCGCTGGTGCATCCGAGGTTTAGCAAATCAAGTCTTATACCATAGATGACGGATTATTTTAACTCTTTTTTTGAATCCACCAGCGGGGTCAGCCAGGATACTTTTGCACTATGACCGTTGAATTTATACCTACCATGCCGAATGAATTGTTCAAAATGGTGGTGATATTTTCCCCTTTTACGGCTTTATCAAGCACCAGGTTGTCAAGTTGACAGGATGGGTCGAGTTCATCGACATTGATGGTGGGATGGATGAGGCCATCTTTGAAGGATCCGAGATTGCCGGCCAGCTCGAGCACACCGGCGGCGCCCATGGCATGGCCTATGATGCTCTTGGTGTTATTGATGTAGGTGTTCGAAGATCCACCAAAAAGCGATCTGATGGCCTTGCACTCCTCGGTGTCGCCCTGTCTGGTGCCGGTGGCATGGGTGGAGATGATATCCACATCGTCTGGTTCCAGTCCTGCACGATCAAGGGCGATCTGCATGCATTCAGCCTGGCGTTCGCCGAACGGAAGAACCAGGTCCTTGGCGTCGGAGTTCATCCCGTAGCCGACGATTTCACCATAAATGTCGGCGCCTCTGGCCACTGCCTTGTCCAGGGTTTCCAGAATATAGAGGCAGCCGCCCTCGGAAACCACAATGCCGTTGCGGTTGATATCAAAGGGGCGGCAGGCTCTGGTGGGGTCGTCCGCTTCACCTAGCGCGCCCTGAGCCTTGAAGCTGGCAAAAATGCCGAAAGATCCGGTGGATTCGGAAATACCGCCGGCAATGGCCATATCGACGTCGCCAAGCCGCAGCATCTGCAAGCCTTGAATAAGTGAAGCATTGCCGGCGGCGCATGCCGCACCGATCGAATAGTGCGGACCGGTGATGCCCAGACTCATGGTGATTTCGCCGGCCGGGTTGTTGAGTACTGTCCTCGGATTGTGGTGATGGGTCCAGTAGGAGACGTCGTAGTCGTATCCTTTTATATTGTAAATTTCGTTTTCGGTTTCGACGGTTCCGTGTTCCGTCAGGCCAATGTAGACGCCGGTCCTGTCCTTCCGGTAAAAGTCGTCTGCCAGGCCGGCATCCCTGAGCGCCTCATGGGCGCAGTAGACGCCGATGCAGCCGGCTCTGGTTCCTTTTTTGTTCTCTTTCTTTTTTCTGTACCTGGTCTCTTCGAAGGTGCAGATACCGGCGGGAGCGGAGCCGAAGTAGCGCAGGTCGATGCGTTGAATCTCACTGTGCCCGCGCAGAAGCTTTTCCCGGTAGTCTGAAAGATCTGAAGCGTTCGGTGCGACGAGGCCGACGCCGGTAATTACAACGCGCTGATTATCTGAGAGCATGGCGATGATAATGTAAAGTGGTGGGGTTACCTCAGTGCAGCACTGCGTGGGCAAGCTGCGACCGAGTTTTACAAAAAAGTCTCTCTTAACACTTTTTTATCGATTTTGCCTACACTTGTTTTGGCGATCTGGTCAACGAAGTTCACCTCGAGCAGAAGGGCTAGTTTGCTCATCATCCCTTTATCGATGAATGATTTCACATAGGCCGCTATTTCTTTTGTTTGCGGGGGCTCGGCATCTTCTTTGACAACGATCAGGGCGAGAGGCTTCTCTCCCCATTTATCGTCGGCAACTCCGATAATCGCCACTTCTGAAGCCGCGGGGTGCAAATTGATCACATCTTCTAGTTCCAGCGAGGAAAGCCACTCTCCGCCAATTTTAATCACATCTTTCATGCGGTCAGTGATGGCCACATCACCCGTTGG
>JARRLH010000041.1:0-12651 GCA_037387205.1 Desulfofustis sp. | reverse complement strand
GTTTTCATTTTTTGGGGGGTCGGCACGAACCTGATGAACAAGCAGGAAGCCGCCATCGTCGTGGACAATGAAGAGATCAGCTTCCAGCAGTTCCAGCAGGCTTATGACCAGGCCTATGCCCGCCTGTCAGCCCAGTTTGGCGGAACCGTACCGAAAGGGCTGGCCGAAAATCTCAATATCAAGCAGCAGGTGATCGGACAGCTTACCCAAGAGGCCCTTCTCAGGCAGGGCGGCCAGGAGATGGGGGTGATGGTCAGCAGCCGCGAGATACAGGACGAGATCGAAAGTATGGTCCAATTCCAGGACAACGGCAGTTTCGACATCGAACGCTACCGGACGATTTTAGCCTCCAACCGGCTCTCCCCTGAGAAATACGAACAATCCCTCCGCTACGAACTGCTCGGTAACAAGACCATAGAAAATATCACCGCCTTTTCCCAGGTGGCCACCGACTTCGAGATTGAAGAACTCTACAATCTGGAGAAGGAGACCGTCTCCGTTTCCTATGTGGTTCTCGATCCCGAAACCTATTTAGACAGTATCGAAGTAATCGATCAAGACCTCGTCGCCTGGTATGAAGCCAATGGCGACAGATTTAGAACGGAAAAACAGGTCAAACTCGGCTACCTGCCGTTTCTTTACGAAGACATCGGCGCCAGAATTACGGTTGAAGAAGAGGACATCAGCCGTTACTACGATGACCACCTCACCGAATTCCAGGTACCCGAAAAGCGCCAGGCCCGCCATATTCTTCTCAGGGCGGCTCCCGGCGACCCGGAAGAAACCCATCAGCAACAGCTGGCCAAAGCCCAGGAAATTCTAGAAAAAGCAAGAAATGGTGAGGATTTCGCCGAACTTGCCAGACTTCACTCAGAAGGCCCCACCTCAGTATCCGGCGGAGATCTCGGCTTTTTTACCGAAGGCCAGATGGTCAAGCCGTTCAACGACGCGGTGTTCTCCATGGATACCGGTGAGATCAGCGAGGTGGTGAAAACCGATTTCGGTTATCACATCATTAAGCTTGAAGAAATCCAGTTGGGCGGCGTCACCCCCCTTGAAGATGCACGAGAGCAGATCATCACCGCTCTGCAGCTCGAGCAGGCCAAGCCCATGGCCTTTCAACTGGCCAATTCCGCCTACGAAGCGATTATCGGAGCAGGAAGCCTGCAGGCGTACCTGGAGCAGCAGTCCGACGCCCAACTGGTGGAAACCGGGTATTTCAAACGCAGCAGCCCGCCCTCGGGGGTCACTGCCGATCCCGCCTTTCTGGACCGGGCCTTCGAGCTGCAGGAGCAGGAACTCAGTTCCATAGTCGAAACCGGTGAAGGCTATGTGATCATCACCGCTGAAGCAATAATTGAGCCCCAGGTCCCCGCTCTTGAGGAGGTGCGAGATGCAGTCGAAAAAGACTATCGGACCGAGCAGGCCGCGGCTGCAGCGAAAAGTGAGGCGGAACAATTGATCGACGAGACCCGCGAAGACGGCGCGAATTTCGAAAAGGCTGCCCAGGAGAGGGGGCTCTCTGTTGAAGAATCAGGAACGCTGATGAAAAATGATCCAGACCACTCCTCCGATTTCCCCCAGGGTCTGGTCAACGACGCCTTCAGGCTCACGCGATCAGCGCCGGTATCTCCTGAACCTGGAGTTATCGACAGCTCCTACTACGTCTACCGCTTTAATGATCGTCGTCCCCCGGAAACCGCCATCAACGATGAAGATCGGGAGCGTTACAGAGAGCTTCTCCTGCAGTTCAAACAACAGCGTATCCTCGACGCCTGGCTGCGCAACCGGCAAGCCCAAGCCGATATCCGCATCCATAAAAGTCTCGAAAATTTCTGATTCCCCCACCGGGGCGGCAGCTAATCGTTATGCTGCCGCCCTGCAGACTTCTCATAATCCTCCAGCCGTTGCTTTTTCGTTTATATCAAGGACAAACAGTGATATATTAGCAGGTTGGCCAGACTTATCTGCAGGCTCAACCGCCTTCTTTTCGCCTTTGGTGATGGACTGCTTCTATGACCGGTGATGACAACCGTCTCCAGGAAATTGACCGTTTAAGTTCTTTTGAGCAGAATCTGCTGCAGATTCTGTCCATAATCTACGAACCGGCCCCCACCACCATTATCCTTAACTGCCTGAAGAGACTAGACATAAAAGGCCCTCGCTCCAATCGTCCCACCACTCCGCTGGTGAATCATTACGTTACCAAACTTGAAGAGTCCGGCTTTCTCAACGGCCACAGGCAATGCCATCCCGATCTGGTGGAAACGCTGGCCCGAAAGGCTGTCCAATCTGGTGTCTTTGGGCGCTATGCGGCTGCCGTTCAAAAAGAGGCGCCGGCCTCGTACTATTACGGCAAATGGACCACCCGCTGTTGGCGAGCGGTGCGTGAACTGCGCATCGGCATCTACACCCAGGACTTCGAGCTCATTGATCAGGCTCTTGGTTTTCTTGACAACCAGTGTGAAGACCTAACCATTCCGCTGCCGCCGGTGGTTCAGGTGGTGACCAGGCCTTTCGATCCAGAGTGGTTCGGGGCGCTGCCGCCGTCATTTCAATTTTTTCTGCTCAACCATGTAATCCTCCATGGACAGCGAAGGCTGGAGTCATTTCCCGAACTCACAGCCTACCTCGAAAACCAGGCACACTTTGCCCGTCTGGATGAGGATGAAGCCCTGCCGTTTCAGAGGCTGCTCCTTACTCAGTACCTGTTCCAGGGAAAGTGCGAAAAAGCGATGGAACTGCTGGGCAAAAATATAAATATCGGTCTGGCAACTGGATCCCGGGGCACCATTGCCTTTCTCCAGGGTAACTATGCCCGGGCCGCGGCTCTTTTTGCAGAAGACCTGGCAACTCTGCGCTCCATCAATCACACCGAAATTGTTGCCTTTGTCGGCCTCCAGGGA
The DNA here is from genome assembly GCA_037387205.1 of Desulfofustis sp. Lineage (GTDB taxonomy): Bacteria > Desulfobacterota > Desulfobulbia > Desulfobulbales > Desulfocapsaceae > JABDQA01. The sequence continues at coordinate 9,745 of JARRLH010000041.1, read as the reverse complement.
CTCTTCCATGTGCTCAGCAAAACGGCCTGCAGCGACAGCGACTCTCTGGAGCAAGCTGCACGCCAAATCACCATCGCCCTGAGTCTGTTCGAAGAAAGTGAGGAGCACCAGGCCTACCTGTTTCTGCACAGCCTTATCGACAGCCGGATGCATCAGAAGAGCCAGCCCCAGGAAATTGTCTTGCCGACCTCTCCCCCGGCCTCAGCCGTGACAGTTCTGTGTGGAGCCCTCGTCCAGTACTGGCTGACCGGTTCCCTGGAACCTGAAGTGGAAAAGGCAGTCCAGGCCTTTTGCCAGAAAGCAGAAGTACACGGCTATGAGTTGTTCGGGCTGGTGTTCTCCCAGCTCTTGAATCCAGAGCCCTCCGCAGCCGCTCGCCAGCCGCCGACCCCAGATGATGCCAGTCCCCGAACGCTGCGCCCCTTCGTGGATCTCATCGAACCCGAGGAGCCATGGAAGCGCAGCCTGCAGGCCCTGATCAGTATCTCCTCCACCGCCGTTCAGGATTACCGAGATCAGGACCGGCGGCTGATCTGGCTGATCGGCTACGATAACGAAACGCTGACGGTTCGACCACGAGAGCAGAGGCGCTCGGAAGACGGCGGCTGGAGCAGAGGCAGACCCATTTCTCTGGCCCGGCTGCATGAGTCATCCAGACTGCCGTTCTTAAGCCTTCAGGACCGCAAGATCTGCCTGGCCATTGGCAAAACTGACAGCGGTGAAAGCCAGCCCCAATACAGTTTCGACCAGGAAAAACTGGTGCGGGCGCTGGTCGGACACCCCCTGCTTTTTCTGCATGATTATCCAACCACACCAGTTGACTTCATCGCTGGTGAACCGGAGCTGCTGGTCGAAAACAGAGGTGATGAACTGCACCTCAATTTTGCCCTGCCCGTGAGCGGCGAAAACACCATGCTGGTAAGGGAGACGCACACCCGTTTCAAGGTGGTTAGAATCAACGACAACCACCGGCGCATCGCTGCCATAACCGGAAGAAATGGATTGACCGTCCCGATTGAGGCAAGTGAAGAGGTATTGACCGCCATCGGCAATATCTCCTCCTTCATGACGGTCCATTCGGCCATCGGCGTCGACCGCTCGTCTCTTGATGCTGGAGATATCCTTTTTGTTGAGGCGGATTCGACCATCTATATCCACATATCACCATTCGGCAGCGGCTTCCGCCTGGAGATGCTGGTCAAGCCTTTCAAGGCCGGCACCCACTATGTAAAGCCCGGTCAGGGTGTCGAAAACATCATGGCGGAAATCGAAGGCACCCGGGTGCAGACCAAAAGGGACCTCGCTGCCGAAGAACAAAAAGCGCGGGAAATAGAGGAGCAGTGCCCGATCCTCGACCTGGCGGTGGATCTGGAGCAGGAACGTGACCGGGAGTGGCACCTGCAGGATCCCGAGGATTGTCTGCAGGCACTGCTTGAACTCAGGGAGATCAGCGACCAGGTCGTGGTGGAATGGCCTGAAGGTGAAAAACTCAGCATCAGCCACCAAGCCTCGCTCAAAAACCTCAATCTTAAAATCCGCACCAACCGGCAGAATTGGTTCGGCTTGAGTGGAGAACTGGTGCTGGACCAGGAACTGGTCATCGATCTGAAAGATATCTTACACCGCATCCGCTCCGGACCCGGCAGGTTCATTGAAATAGAAAAAGGCCAATTCGTAGCCCTGACCAGGGAATTCAGAAAACGCCTCGACGAGCTCAACACCTTCGGCGAGGATGACCCTAAAAGCGAAGAAGTCTCTGTGCACCCCCTGGCAGTCCATTCCCTTGAGAAACTGGTGGAGCAGGCCAACACCACAACCAACAAAGCCTGGCTCGATCAGGTTGCCAAAATCGAACAGGCCCAGGCCTTTACCCCGGATCTGCCTTCAACTCTGAGAGCCGAACTCAGGGATTATCAACTCGAAGGCTATCACTGGCTGACCCGTCTGGCCCACTGGGGAGTCGGCGGCTGCCTGGCCGATGACATGGGGCTCGGCAAGACGCTGCAGTCGCTGGCGATAATTCTCCAGCACGCCTCCCACGGGCCTTCACTGGTGGTGGCCCCGACTTCGGTGTCGACCAACTGGCTGACCGAGGTTGCCCGCTTCACCCCGACGCTGAGAATCAGGCAGCTCGGCGGTAAAAACAGAAATAAGATGATCTCCACCCTTGGAAAATTCGACTTGCTGATCACCACTTACACACTGCTCCAGCAAGAGATCGACAATCTTTCCCAGGTCCAGTGGCAGACCATCGTGCTCGACGAAGCCCAGGCCATCAAAAATGCCGCCACCAAGAGATCCCAGGCGGCCATGTCCCTGAACGCATCGTTCAAGCTGATCACCACCGGCACTCCGCTGGAAAATCATCTTGGTGAGCTGTGGAACCTCTTCCAATTCATCAACCCCGGCCTGCTCGGCACGCACAAGCAGTTCAATGAACGGTTCGCCATTCCGATCGAACGTTTCAATGACCGCGAAGCTCGGCTGAGGCTGAAAAAACTGATCCGTCCCTTTATCCTGCGGCGGATCAAATCACAGGTCCTCGAGGAGCTGCCGCCGAGGACCGATGTCACTCTCGAGGTGAGTATGAGCCGGGAAGAGCTTCATTTCTACGAAGCGTTGCGCCAGAACGCTCTCGAACAGCTCGAGCAGACCACCGATAATCGAGGCAAGCACCTGCAGGTGCTTACCGAGATCATGCGTCTTCGTCAGGCCTGCTGCAATCCCCAACTGATCGCCCCGGACACTTCGATACCGAGCTCCAAGCTCACGGTTTTCTCCCAGCTTACCGAAGAGCTGATCGCCGGCGGACACAAGGTGCTGGTCTTCAGCCAGTTCATCGGTCATCTCGATATCATCAGGCGCTACCTGGACGGCAGAAAGATCACCTACCAGTATCTCGACGGCAGCACTAGCAGCCGGCAGCGCAAAGAACGGGTGGAAGCCTTCCAGTCCGGCGAGGGGGATCTTTTTCTCATCAGTCTGAAGGCCGGGGGACTGGGGCTCAATTTAACCGCCGCCGATTATGTTATCCACATGGATCCCTGGTGGAACCCGGCTGTCGAAGACCAGGCTTCAGACCGGGCTCACCGGATAGGTCAAACCCGCCCGGTGACCATTTACCGATTGGTTTGCACACACACCATCGAGGAAAAAATCGTCCAGCTTCACCAGGAGAAAAGAGACCTGGCCGACAGTTTGCTGGAAGGCACCGATGCCAGTGGCAGACTCAGCACCCAGGAACTGATAGATCTGATCAGAGATAATTGAGGGGGGTGTCGGACATAGGTCTGTAATCGAGTCTACGCCTCGGCCAGTTTATTTACTATTAACCCGTAAAACCGGTCTTCACCAGCGAAACTCCAGCCCAGATGCTGCTGACATCCGCGGCAATAGACGACCTGCCAGGAATAGCCGCTGAACCAGGCGAATTCTGTGCTGGAAGGTCCGAATGGCAGACAGCCGGGAGCGTTTCTGAAGCAGCCTATTTCATAAACGATGCCGGCCGGATTGAAAAAGGTGTGCAGGTGGGAACCGTCTTTTTCGAGACGTTCTCTGGCGCTGGTTATGAGCAGATGGCAGCGGCGGCAGAGCAGCCCTTTCTGCTGTTCTTTCTCAGACTCATCTTCCTCGATACTCAGGCTGTCCCTGCCGGGACTGTCTGCCGCGTCCCTGCAGAACAGCCCCTCCGGAAAAGTGCCAGGTCCGAAAACACCGGGGTATGCTGCCCCATCTATCATGGCTGCCTGATTAGCTGCTATAGAAACCGATGATCTCTCGTATCATTGCCTCAATGGTGTGCTGCTCCGGCTGAACATCCACCTTCAGACCGCTGTCGGTCAAGGTTTTGGCGGTGATCGGACCGATGGCGGCAATGTTCACTCCGGACATCAACCGCTCCAGTTCCTCCTGATCCGCCGCATCCACCATAGTCAGGAAATTCCGAACCGTGGAAGAGCTGGTGAAGGTCACCATGTCGACGTCGCCGCTTTCCAGCTCTGCCCTGAGTTCCTCGCGACGTCCCTGGGGCGGGACATTACGGTAAATCGGGGCAATCGTCACCTGGGCGCCGGCACCGCGCAAAGTCTCCGGCAGCACTTCGCGTCCCTCGACCGCCCGCGCAATCAGCACGTTCCGGCCTTCGACCCCCTGATCCAGCAGACTCTCCGCCAGCCCCTCGCCGGTAAATACTGGTGGAATGAGATCGGCGTTGATGCCGTATTCCAGCAGAAGGTCGGCGGTACTCTTGCCAACTACGCCGATATCCGGTCCCTTCAGATCGCGGGCATCGAGCCCTTTTTCATAGAGCCTGTTGAAAAAATATCTGACCCCGTTCAAGGAGGTGAACAGTACCCAATGATACTCATCTATCCGCTCGAGGGCTTCGTCAAGGATGTCGTAGTCCTCCACCGGCTCGATATTGATCGTCGCGCACTCGTAACAGCTGGCTCCGTTCTCCTCGAGACCGGCGACCAGTTCGCTGGCCTGTTCCCTGGTTCTGGTGACCACGATCCGCTTGCCAAACAGCTCCCGTTTTTCAAACCAGTCAATCGTATCGCGCAGGTTGACCACCTCGCCGATAACAATCAGAGCGGGCGGTTTTATTTCTGCGTCGGCGACGATGTCGGCAATTGTCGCCAGGGTGCCGACAACCGATTTCTGCTCTGGAGTTGAGGCCCAGCGGACTACAGCCACCGGGGTATCGGGTGAGCGCCCATGGTCGATTAAATTCCTGACAATATTCGGCAGGTTTTTAATGCCCATGTAAACGACGATGGTGCCAATACCGGTGGCGATTTTGGACCAGTCGATGTTACTAGATTCCTTGGTGGGGTCCTCGTGGCCGGTGAGAAAAGCGACCGTCGCCGTGTAGCCCCGATGGGTGATCGGAATCCCCGCATAAGTGGCGGCTGCGGTGGCAGACGTGACTCCAGGGACGACTTCAAATTCGACATTGTTGAGGGCCAGAGTCTCCACTTCTTCTCCCCCTCTGCCGAAAATAAACGGATCTCCCCCTTTAAGCCGGACCACCGTTTTACCCTCCAGGGCGAAGTCGACCAGCATCTGGTTGATCTCCTCCTGGGTGTGGGTATGCTTGACGCCGCCCCGTTTGCCTGCATAGACGAATTGGGCATCGGCAGGCACGTATTGCAGTAGCCTTTTGCTCGCCAGGTAGTCATAGACCACCACTTCGGCTTTCTCGAGGAGATAGCGGCCACGCATGGTGATCAGCCCTGGATCGCCGGGACCGGCTCCCACCAGATACACCTTGCCTTTTTTTCTTGAAGCGCTCTGTTGTCCTTCCATAAGTAAAAAGGGCCGATCCCTTTTAGGGGCGGCCGTATCTAATGCTCATAACTGATCTGTTTCGAGGGGCCACGCTATGCTTATTGCCTCTGTTCAGCACACCGGGCGACCCGCTCGGGGCGGTTCTTCCTGGATAGCTCATTGATCAAATTCCGCCACCTTCAAGTGTAGCGAAAACCACCCGAAAATGCAAAAAGGGGCATGTTCGTGGTGAACATGCCCCGCTGCAGCTGGCTCTGTCTGTCCTATCCTTACTCCAGACCGCCCATGATCGAATCGGTCACCTCTTTAATGGATTTCGAACCGTCAACGCTGATTACTTTAGGTCCCCCTGCCTGCTTGAAATAATTGACCGCAGCCATGGTACCGGTCTGGTCGTCATAATAGATGTTGTGGCGCTTGTCGATGGCCTCTTCGTCCTGGTCATCGGCCCTGGTTTTTAGATCACCGCCGCAGACCCGGCACACCAGTTTGCCGTCTTTTTCCACCGGCTTGATGGCAGCAAAGGCGATATGGTTCGGGTGGTTATTGTCATTGACACAGAGACGACGGCCCATGATACGCTCTTTGGCAATCTGCCGGTCAAGAACGATCTCGATTACAAAGTCAAGCTCGATACCGGCCTGCTTCAAGTTCTCGGCCAGGGTGATGGCCTGATCCTTGGAGCGGGGAAAACCGTCGAGTACCCACCCCTCAGAGCAGTCATCTTTCTGCAGCCTTTCGATCATCATCGGGATAGTGATGTCGTCCGGCACCAAATCACCGCGTTCGATATACTCTTTTGCTTTTTTCCCGAGTTCGGTTCCGCCGCCGATATGTTCTCTGAAGATTGCCCCTGATTCGATATGGGGAATACCGTATTTGTCTTTAACGATTGCTCCCTGGGTGCCCTTGCCGCTGCCGTTCGGCCCGAAGGCCAGAATATTCATGCTCATCTAATCTCTCCTTTTCTTTAAACTCCGATTATTCAGTAAACCTCGGTCGAGGAACTCGCTCGTTTTATATGAATCAGGCGCCGATTGAACCGCAGGATTGATCAGCCATGAAAAACGAGCTGTGATTATAGCCGAAATGGCTGGTACGGGCCACTAAAATATCTGAGCTATTATTTTGACTTTCACCCTGATAATGGGTACTTTTGCCCAATTAATCGGCCGTGTGATGTCAGGCAATCGGGCTCTGTTGTCATTGACCGGCTCTGAATCCCAAGCCAAATTTCACAGATCATGGAAAAAATTCGTGTCGGACTGATCGGTTTTGGAACCGTCGGCAGCGGACTCGCTCAGACTTTGCTCTCCCAGCGCGAGAGAATAGTGCAGAAAGTCGGTATTCCCATCGAGCTCAGCCGGGTTGCCGATATCAATATAGCCGCCCTGCCTGACGACTATGAGGATGTTGTGTTAAGCGCTGATGCAGGCGATATCATAAACGATCCAGACATCGACATCGTCGTCGAACTGATAGGGGGCACTGAACCCGCCAAGTCATTCATGCTCGAAGCCATCAAGCGTGGCAAGCACGTGATCACCGCCAACAAGGCATTGCTTTCGACCCATGGCAGGGAAATCTTCGAAGCGGCGGCGGCGCATCGGGTGGAAGTGGGCTTTGAGGCCAGCGTCGGCGGCGGCATCCCGGTGATCAAGGCCCTCAAGGAAGGACTGGCGGCCAACCGGATCGAGGTTATCAGGGGCATAATGAACGGCACCGCCAACTACATTCTGACCATGATGACCGAACATGGCACACCGTTTGAAGAAGTGCTCAAGGATGCCCAGGAGAAAGGCTTTGCCGAGGCCGACCCGACCTACGATGTGGAAGGTATCGACACCGCCCATAAACTGGCGATCCTGATGTCCATCGCCTATGGGCAGCATGTCCACCTGGATGATATCTACGTGGAAGGAATCAGCAGTATCATGCCCATCGATATAGATTTCGCCAAGGAGTTCGGCTACCGTATCAAACTGCTGGCCATCAGCAGAAACCACGGCAGTCACGTGGAGGCTCGGGTCCACCCGACCATGGTTCCCCAAAACTCGATGCTGGCTAATATTAACGGATCTTTCAACGCCATTCAGATCACCGGCGACACGGTCGGTGATACTCTTTTATACGGCCACGGCGCCGGCATGATGCCTACCGGCAGCGCCGTGGCGGCCGACGTGATCGACATCGCCCGCAACATCATCTCTGGGTCGATCAACCGGGTACCGCCCCTTTCCTATCTGCCCGAGAACTTTACCGCGCCCTCCATCACGCCAATGGGTGAACTCACCTGCCCCTATTATTTCAGGGTTACCGTTCTGGACGAACCGGGCGTGCTGTCGGCCATTTCCGGCATCCTCGGCAAACATGGGATCTCCATCCGCTCGGTGATCCAGAAAGGGGAAAAGGCGGGCAAGCCCGTGCACGTGGTACTGCGCGCCCATATGGCTCTGGAATCGTCCGTACAGAAGGCGGTGGCAGAAATAAACGCTCTTGACTTCTGCACCGAGCCGACAGTGACCATCCGTGTGCAGATTGACGAGGATTAACCCGGGAGCCAACTGAGTCGATCATGAAATATCTCCTCCTCGTCGGTGACGGCATGGGTGATCACCCCATCCCCGAGCTTGGCAATAAAACGCCCCTGGAAGCTGCCTCCACCCCGGCCATGGATGAGTTGTGCCGCCATTCCACTCTATTCGAGGTGGCGACCGTGCCCGACGGATTGCATCCCGGCAGTGATGTGGCCAATATGTCACTGCTGGGCTACGATCCGACCATTTACTACACCGGCAGAGCGCCGCTCGAAGCGGCCAGCATGGGAATAGATCTGGCAGTCGACGAAACGGCCTTTCGCTGCAATCTGGTGACGCTCGAGCATGAAGATGAGCGCACTCGCCTGGTAGATTTTTCCGCTGGCCACATCAGCAATGAGGAAGCGGCGGAGCTGATCGCGGCGATTGAGCAGCGGTGCGGCAGCGAACGGTTTCGTTTCTGTGCCGGAATCAGTTATCGTCACCTGCTGGTGGTAAAAGATGCGGTAGCCGAAGTGGCTACCGTACCGCCTCACGACTACATCGGCAAGGAAGTGACCGACCATTTCCGCTCCTATCTTGCTGCTCCCGAGTGGGCCCGCCTGGTGCATGAAGCCCAGCGGATTTTAGCAGAGCATCCGGTGAACCGCCGACGTATCGAGCAGAAAAAACGCCCGGCCACCAGCATCTGGCCCTGGGGCTCGGGGAAAATGCCCTCCATGCCGACACTGGAAGCCCGGTTTAAGATCAACGGCACGATGATTTCCGCGGTCGACCTGCTGAACGGGCTTGGGGTCTGCGTCGGACTCGACATCGCCAAAGTCGAGGGCGCCACCGGCTATATCGATACCAATTACGAGGGCAAGGCCGAAGCAGCCATAGCGGCGCTGGAGAAACAGGATTTCGTCTTTGTCCATCTCGAAGCACCCGATGAAGCCGGCCACCAGGGCAGGCTCGATCACAAAATTCAGGCCATCGAAGATTTCGATCAGCGCATAGTCGCCCCGATCATTGCCTCCCTGCGGGCCCGCCAGGAACCGTTCCGAGCAGTCGTCACCATGGATCATTTCACCCCGCTGTCACTGCGGACCCATACCGCAGAAGCGGTTCCCGCCCTGATCTATGATTCCAGGCAGAAAATCAACGGCTCGGATTTTTCCTTGGACGAGCGCCTACTTAGCGGTGACAACGGACTGACGCCCATTGCCGGGTATACCTTGATCGAATATCTGCTCGAGAAAAGAACCCAGCATGGTTGAGCCGGCCCCTTTCATATTCACGACCCAGGTACGGGTTCTCTACGGAGACACCGATGCGGGAGGAGTGGTCTACAACGCCAACTTTCTGCGTTATTTCGAACAGGGCCGCACTGAACTGATGCGGGCCCATGTCTGCTCCTACAAGAAAATCGAGGAAATGGGCCTGATTCTGCCGGTCACGGAAACCTATGCCCGCTACAAGGCACCGGCCCGTTATGATGACCAGCTCACCATCGAAACCTCGATCAGCGAGCTGAACAAATATACCTGCAGGTTCAATTACCGGGTCACCAGGCAGGACCAGGAGCGGTCCAGGCCAACCCTGCTGGTCAAGGGCTATACCGTCCACGCGGCCGTCACCAGAGAGGGCAAACTGGCCCGGCTCCCGGAAGATATCATGGCGCGACTCCGGGTGCTGGTAAAGCCGCCCAAAAATCAGCGACACCCTAAAACCGTTTGACTTTATTACACGCCGTGCTATATTTGCATTTCGCAACGCGGGGTGGAGCAGTTCGGTAGCTCGTCGGGCTCATAACCCGAAGGTCGGGGGTTCAAATCCCTCCCCCGCTACCAAAACATATCAAGCGCTTACAGTTTCTGGCTGTAGGCGCTTTTTCTTTTTTGGGCCCTATTCAGACCGCCAAACATTTTTTGCTCCAA
>JARRLH010000040.1:0-12884 GCA_037387205.1 Desulfofustis sp. | reverse complement strand
CATCGCCGATGGTGAATAGATCGCCGGTCATCTCCTGCTTCTGGGGATAAATGGTGCCCTGGACGCGGGCAAGCTGGGCCCTGGCTTCGAGAATGCGCACCGCAGCGGTCTGCAGGGTCAGGTTCTGGGTGGAGAACAGCTCAATCAGCGTATCCAGGGTCGGGTCGTTGAAGGTCGACCACCAGCCCAGCGTCTCATCTTCCGTGGGTTTGAGGAACAGTTCGTTGTCCTCTTCACTCCAACTGGTTGGAGATTTGCTGTCCGGAGTTGCGAAATCCGGTCCCAGCATTGCACAGCCGCTGAGCCACATGAGTGCGGCACTGCATACCAGAAAGGATAAGAGCGTTGATCGAGTCATAATATATCCCATTGCATTGATGTTGGCAGGAGCTTCCTGCTGGAGGTGCTGTTCGGTGGTCACAATCCTTCTTCCCCCGATCTGGCAGCCGATAGAATTATAGTATAGAAATTAAATATTTTCGATATAACAGATTCATATCCCTGTCAAGTAATCTCCCCCGCTTGATTCGGCTGAATCAGACCCAAATAAGAGGTGCCGAGCTATCTATGGGGACTCTGATTCACCCCGCCTTTTTCGCACGGGGCAGGATGCGGGTTTTGGCCTTTCTGTTGGTCAGGTAAACTCCGGTCATCAGGATGGCCCCGCCGAACAGTACCGAGAGGTTCACCGTTTCGGCCAGGAAGAGCCAGGCCAGCAGTATGGAAAACAGCGGCACCAGGTTGATGAAGACGCTGGAGCGGGCCGCACCTATTTTTGTGATTGCCCGATAATAGAGGGTAAAACCTGCAGCGGTTCCGAGAATGCCGAGAAACAGCAGGCTGAGCCAATCAGCCGCAGCGTAAGACCCGGGGTTCGGCAGGCTGCCGTCCACCAGGGTGGCGGGAAAGAGCATCAGGGCCCCGAACAGAGCCGAATAGAAGACCGCCGACAGGGGAGTCATCGCTTTCAGCACCGATCTGCCGATCAGGGAGTAGGCGGCCCAGGAGATGACGCAGCCAATGATGGCAGTCTCTCCCCAGCCAAACCCGCCGGAAAACAGTATCGCCGGGTCACCGTTGCTGATGACCAGAAAAGCCCCGCAGAGAGAGATCAGCAGACCGACACACTGCAGCAGTGAGAGGCGCTCACCGTAGAGCAGCACGGCACCGATGGTGATGGCCATGGGGTTGAGGGCGATGATCAGTGAGGCCCGGCCGGCTTCGATATAACGCAATCCGCTGAAGAAACAGATGTTGTAACTGAATACCCCGGTGAGGCCGAGCAGCAGCAAGCCGACGAGTTGGCTTTTGGGAGGCAGCCGCAGGTGGCCGTCGATCAAGCGGGTCAGAAAGGCGAGGGTGACGGCGGCGAGCACAAAGCGCATGAAGGCGGCATCCGGCGGCGGCACCGAAGCGGCCAGAATTCGGCCGGCAATAAAAGTGCCTCCCCAGAACAGCATGGTCAGCAGCAGGCCAAGATAGATCACGATAAACGCAGTTTGTGGCGAATAGTGTTCATGATTGAAGCGTCTTTGCCGCCAACTCTTTGAGCAATGTGGCGGCGATTTTTTAACCGCTGTCAGGCGATCCTATTTATGAAATGTTCCATCAGCGGTAATGCCGTATCCGGGCACTGGCGATGGGGGGTGTGCCCGCAGTTCGCCAAGATTGCCGGTTCCACCGTCCCCGACACGTGAGAGACAATGGAGGCGATCTGCGCCATCGTGCCGTACCCATCGTCTGCGCCCTGCAAGGCCAGCACGGGACAGTGTATCGCCGGCAGCAGGGCTTCTATGTTCCACGAACGGAACCGGGTGCTGAGCCAGACTGCCGACCACCCTTTGAACACGGCATGAGTTTTTTTACCGTGATATTTTGTCAACCCTTGCGGGCCGAGCCGCTCATATTCCTGATCTGCAGCCCTGATGCCCGCGATCGTCTTCTCCTCCACGAAGACGTGGGCGGCTTCGGAAATGATACCTCGCAGTCCGGGCCGGTCTGCTGCGCCGTAAATGAGGGCGATGCTGGCACCGTCCGAGTGACCGACCAGAATAAAGGGTCTGTCGTCAAGGAGTTTGTCTATCAATTTTGCCAGTTCTCGGCGGGCGTAATCATGCACATAGTTGAGATCGCGTTCCCGGCTGAGCGGCGATGATTGGCCAAATCCCTGTCGATCGTAGAGCAATCCTGGACATTGGCTGCGCCTGCATAAGAGCTGCGGAAAATCCTTCCACATTTCGACACAGCCAAGACCTTCGTGCAGAAAGACGAGCACCGGCTTATTCTTCCTGCCGTCGATCGCTGTAAAACGAATCCTGGCAGAATCTATGGTAATATATTCGCTCACGGGAGTGTGCCGGGAAGCATCGTCTTTCAATTCCAGGGTTAAGAAAAAGACGTCCAGCCAGCCAATCGAAAATCTTTTTCGTGCTGGACCTTGTCGACCTCTGGTGATAGCATCTTTGATCGATTTTTTTAAGAGAAATCGAGCATTGCGCCGGTAACCCGGGTTTATTTTTTTCTCACAAGTGGTATCGTTTGTCTCCAGCAAAACAACCATCCATGCTGAGGATCAGATTAATGAAGAACAAGAACTTTCTGCAGATCGACAGCCATGACAATCTCATCGTGGCCCTTCAGACACTCGACAGAGGAAGCGTTGTTAAATTAGGTACAAAAGTGGTTGAATTGCAGCACGATATCCCCGCCAAGCATAAATTTGCCCTGGAGAATCTCGAAACGGGCGACGCTGCGCTGATGTACGGGGTGATCATCGGTCGTGCCAATCAGCCGATCAGAGCCGGTGAGTTGATCACCACCGCCAATCTCGACCATGCAACCACCGAGTTCAAAGAGAGCCATGAACCCTTTCAGTGGCAGGCTCCCCAGCCTTATCAGAACTCACCCGTCGAATTCATGGGCATCAGGCGGCCGGACGGCAAGGTCGGAACCGCCAATTACTGGATTTTCGTGCCCCTGGTCTTCTGTTCCAATCAGGAGCTCAACGAACTAAAAAAAGTGCTGCCGCCGGCACTCGGCTACACTACCACTTCGCGCTACGTGCACTATGCAGAACAGCTGGTGGAGCAGATCAAGACCAAGGGGGCGCCGGTTGACCCGGTAATCTCGCTGGACTCTTTCGACCCGCAGCCGCAACCGCTCTTTCCCAAGGTTGACGGCTTGAGGTTCTTGACCCACCACATGGGCTGCGGTTCCACCCCGGACGAGGCCGACGAGTTGGTCGAATTGCTGGCCAATTACATCACCCATCCCAACACTGCCGGGGCCACTGTCGTCAGCCTGGGCTGCCAGAAGGCGGAGGTCAGGACTTTGCAGGCGGCACTTAAGAAAAAGGATCCGGGAGCAGTCAAACCGGTCTTCTATTATGACCGACAGTCCTGGAACGAGCCGGTCGATATGCTCGAGGCGATTATCCGCCAGACCCTCGTCTCTCTGCAGCAGGCGAACGACATCAGCAGGCAGCCGGTCCCCATCTCGGAACTGGTCGTCGGCGTTGAATGCGGCGGTTCGGATGGCTTCTCGGGTATCTCCGCCAATCCGGTCATCGGCCGGGCCATGGATCATCTGGTCGCCAAGGGGGGCAGCGTTATTCTGGCTGAGTTTCCGGAACTGTGCGGCGTCGAGAACGAGCTCGTCTCCCGCTGCGTCGAGCCGGAAAGCGGCGTACGGTTCCTGGAGTTGATGAGAAGCTATCGGCGGCGAGTGCAGGCGGTCGGCTTCGATTTCGACCAGAACCCGTCGCCGGGCAATATCAGAGACGGCTTGATCACCGACGCCATGAAGTCGGCCGGGGCCGCCAAGAAGGGTGGTACTTCGCCGGTGGTGGACGTCTTCGATTACCCCGGGCAGGTCCGCAGGCGCGGCCTGAACCTGCTCTGCACGCCCGGAGGCGACGTCGAGTCGACCACCGCCCTGGCCGGGGCCGGCGCCAACCTGATCATCTTTTCCACCGGGCTCGGCACGCCCACCGGCAACCCCATCGTTCCGGTTCTCAAGCTTTCCTCCAATTCCGATATGGCCCGCAGGCTGGAGTACATGATCGATCTCGACACCGGGCCGCTCATCAACGGCACGCAAACGCTCGACGAGCTTGGTGCGCAACTCGAGAAACTCTGCGTGGAGACGGCCAGCGGCAACTACCGGGCCAAAGCGGTGCGACTCAACCAGGAGGATTTCATCCCCTGGAAGCGAGGGATGTCCCTTTAAGTTCCTCTGTTGGCTTCGGGATTTTCCACCCGAACAGCGATTTTTCCCTGGGTCAAAAGGTGAATCGGAGCAGATAAAAATTATGCTTGATCGATTCATACGATGATATTATCATTAGCGCTGCTGTCTCTACAACAAGGACCGGACAATGCCGCTGCTCACCAACGAACGCTTGTCAAAAACGGTTGCCGACGATCTCCAGCGCAAGATCATCCGCGAGAAGCTCAAAGTAGGGGCCCGGCTGCCCACGGAGCCGGAACTGATGGAAGAGTACGGCGTCAGCCGGACGGTGGTGCGCGAGGCCGCTGCCTGTCTGGTTAGCCGCGGGGTGGTCGATGTCCGGCCGCGTCGGGGCATGACGGTGCGGGAACCGGACGGTAAAGGGTTGGCCGAAACGCTCGTTGCCCAGCTGCAGATGAGCAAGGTCTCCCTGCCGCAGCTGCTGCAGGTGCGCTCGGTCCTTGAGGCCGCCATCGTGGAACTGGCTGCAGCGCAGCGGACCGCCGAGGATTTAGACAGGCTCCATGACAATCTGGAGAGCATGAAGGCAAGCGATCTTGACCGGCATGAAGCGATCAAGGTGGATCTCGAGTTTCACGACCTGCTGGCCGCAGCTACCCATAACCCGTTTTTCACCCTGGTCAGCCGCCCCATCACCGAACTGCTCTATTCAATTTATATAAACAAATCGGGCTACATGTCGTTTCAGTCGCTGACCACTGCCGAACACGAGGCGGTGGTCGATGCCATTGTTGACAAGGATCCGGCAGGCGCCGTTCTGGCGATACAGAAACATCTGGACAGGGTGGGAACCACCGTTGCAGAGCTGCTCTCAGAAAACCAGGGGGAGTAGTGAAACCAATACTTTGAGAAAAGCCGGGCCGCGATCGGACAAATGGCTGTCAAAACATTCCAACAGACGAGAAAAACCAAGTTCAAACTCAAAAGAAGCAGTTGCACTTACTGCAGATTGAGCATGCTGGCCTGCACCGCCGCCCACGAACCCGGGCTGCAGAGCGTCAAAATGGCACGGATTCACATCGAGGACGACTGGCCCGAGGTGAGCGGGATTGAAGTCTGCGTCGCCTGCAAGGAGCAGCTCTGCATCATGACCTGTCCGGAGGAGGCCCTGGCCTGGCGCGACCATATCGTGCTTGATCAGGCTAAATGCACGAAGTGTCATGAATGCGTCGTCGCCTGTCCTTATCGGGGCATCATGGTTCATCCGGAGTCGGATTATCCGCTCATCTGCGATACCTGCGGCGGGCGGTTCTCATGTGTAAACACTTGTCCCACCGGGGCAATAGCAAGGAGATAGGCGGCCATGTGGAAGGGATACGCAGGCAAGATCCTCGAGGTCGATCTCAGCTCGGGGACCATAGAACGTGTTGATTTGGACAGGGAAACGGCAGAAAAATATATCGGCGGCAAAGGCTTTGGCATTCACACCTTGTTCCATCGGCTTCCGGCCGGTTGTGATCCGCTGTCACCTGAAAATGTGCTGGTCTTCGCCACCGGTCCGCTGACCGGCTCGGCGGCTCCGGCCAGCGGCCGGCTGGAGTTGTGCACCAAGAGCCCGGCCACCGGTCTGTGGCTTGATTCCAATGCCGGCGGCAGCCTTGGGCCCGAACTCAAGTATGCGGGCTACGATGCGCTGATCATCAGCGGTGCGGCCGAGTCTCCGGTGCTGCTGCTGATCGAGGATGAGCGGGTCGCCATCGTCGAGGCCGATGCTTACTGGGGGCTGGATACCATCGCCACCCACAGGAAAATCAAAACGGACTATTCGGTCGATCACCGGGTCGCCTGCATCGGGCAGAGCGGAGAGCTGCTATCGCCGCTGGCCAACGTCCAGACCGAGTATCGCTCATTCGGCCGCGGCGGCGCCGGCGCGGTGCTGGGCGCCAAGAAGCTCAAGGCCGTGGTGGTGCACGGCTCGGGCGGGATTATGACCGCCGACAGCGATGAATTTTCCCGCATGGTCAGGGAATCGACCAACGAGCTTGCCAATTCGCCCGACACCGGCGCCGCCAAACCCGAATTCGGCACCAACGTGATCCTTTCGCTGATGGACCACACCGGCATTCACCCGACCATGAACTTTCACCGCTCGACCCTGGATGAGCGGCCCATCGATGAGCACGACGTGCGCGCATATTATAAACGCCATCGGGCCTGTTTTTCCTGCACCATTCGCTGCTCCAAGGTGGCCCGGGTCGAAGAGGGACCGTTCAAGGGGGCCTATACCGAGGGGCCTGAATATGAGACGGTCTGGGCTTTCGGCTCTCATTGCGGCAACACCGATGTGGCCGCCATAATCGAGGCGGAACATCTGTGCGACGCTTACGGCCTGGACGGCATTTCGGTGGGCAATCTGGTCGGGTTCCTGATCGATTGCTATGAGCGGGGGCTGCTCACCACGGCCGACACTGGGGGGCTCGAGCTCACCTGGGGCAACGGCGAGGCGATGGTTGCGGCGGTCAAGCTCATCGGCCGGCGTGAAGGACCCGGCCGGGAATGGTCCAGGGGGGTTCGCCACCTCGAGCACAGTATCGACGGCGCCCGCGGGCTTGGAGCCCAGGTTAAGGGCCTCGAACTGCCCGCCTATGATCCCCGGGCCTCCAAGGGCATGGCCCTGGCGTATGCGACCAGCGATCGGGGCGGCTGTCACCTGCGCTCCTGGCCGATCGGTGAGGAGATATTGAACATGACCAACCCGCTTGGGCTGCACACCACCGAGTTCAAGCCGGAGGTGGTCAAAAACCAGCAGGATCTGTTCTGCCTGGTCAACTGCAGCGGGCTTTGCCTGTTTGCCGCCTTTACCCTGACGCTCGAGCAGATCGCCCCGCTTTTTGCCTCGCTGACCGGAATAGAATCGTTTGCTGATGCCCAAAAGCTGCTGGAGGCAGGGGAACGGGTCAACAACCTGGTCCGGCTCTTCAACCTGCGCGAGGGGCTGACCGCCGATCAGGACAGTCTGCCGGCCCGTTTTACCAGCGAACCGCTGCCCGACGGCCCCCGCAGAGGGGCTACCGTCGAGGTCGGCGAGATGGTGCAGAGCTACTATAAACTCAGAGGCTGGACAGACGACGGCAGACCCACCAGGGAAGTGCTCGACCGCCTCGATATTGGCGCTGAACCTGTATAAACCAGATTATCCATAGCAGAGGAGACAGTTGAAATGTTTCGTCCAGAAGGTATTTATCCAGCCCTGCTCACCCCGTTTGACGAAAATCAACGGGTCAACGAAGCTGAACTCAGGAAGCTGCTCGATTTCGTCATCGACAGGGGACTTGACGGCATCTTTCCAATCAGTTCGGTCGGGGAGGGGATCCACATGGATTTCGACGAAAAATGCAGGTGCATGGACATCGTCGTCGACCAGGTGGATGGCCGGGTCCCGGTGACCCCGGGAGTGGTGGCCTCGGCTCCGGCCGAATGCGTGAAACTGGCCAGGTATGCGGCCTCCATCGGCTGTGAGGCGGTGGTTGTCACCCCGCCTTATTTCTACAAGCCCGGCGGGGCGATGGTGGAGCGCTTTTTCGAGACCATTATCGAGGAGTGCGGCCTGCCGGTCATTCTCTACAACATCCCGCTCTTCACTTCACCGCTTGACTATGACATGGTCAAGCGGCTGGTCAGGTACCCCAATGTCGTCGGCATGAAGGATTCAAGCGGTTCGATGGTCGATTTCATGCACTTCATGGACAAGATTGCCATCGCCGGGGAGGACATCTCTATGCTCACCGGCCGCGAAGAGACCCTGCTCTCCTGCCTGCTGATGGGCGCCAAGGGCTGCATGACCGCCACGGCCGGCATTTTCCCCGAGATCATGGTGGGTATTTACCGGGCCTGGCAGGAGGGGGACCTGGAGAGGGCGCTGAGCCTGCAGAAACTGATCCTGGTGGTGATCAGGACCATGTTCGCCGCCCCGTTCCCGATCGGCTTCAAACTGGCCCTGGAGCTGCGCGGCATCGACATGGGACCGCCGCTGATGCCGCCCTCGGCTGCCGATACCTATCAGATCAACACCGTGAAATCACGGCTCAAGATGCTGATGGACCCGCTTATCGAAAAGCATTGTCAGGTGCTGGAGGTTGCCTGACCTACACGGTTAAGGACGCAACGATGGAGTCGCCCGGGAGCCGAAATGAGAGCATCTCGGCTCCCCTGAGCTTTTAGCTGATTTGGCAGCGCACTAAATTAGATGTTGTGCACCAGATAGCCGCCGTCCACCGGAATCGATACGCCGGTGATGAAGCCTGCGGCTCTCTCGCTGGCCAGAAAGACGGTGGCGCCGGCCAGTTCCCCAACCTCGCCGAAGCGGCCGTAGGGGGTATGGGCGATGACCGCCTTGCCTCTGTCGGTATATTCGCCGGTCTCCTGATCCACCAGCAGGGCGCGGTTCTGTTTACCGAGAAAAAAGCCCGGGGCGATGGCGTTGACCCGGATACCGTGTTCGGCGAATTCGTTGGCCGAAGCCATGGTCAGATTGAGGGTTGCCGACTTGGCCGCGTCGTAAGCCCAGACGCCGGAGAGGGGGTTGTAGGAGGCCATCGAGGTGAGGTTGATGATCGAACCTTTGATCCGGTTTTCTATCCAGTACCTGCCGAACACCTTGGTGGGGATCATCAGTCCGGCCACCAGGTTCATGTGCAGCACCTTCTCGAACAACTCCATATCCTGCTCGATGAGCGGATATTTGCCGATGTTGCCGCCGACGCCGTTGATCAGGATGTCCGGGGCGGCAAACGAGGAGACCGTCTCCTGCAGGGCCTGCTCCACCTCGTCTTCGCTGCCGGCGTCAACCCGCATGCCGGCCACCCGTCCGTCGCTGCCGGGGACCTCTTTCATCTTCTCCAGGGCGCCGTCCACCGACTCCTGGGAGCGGCTCCAGATCATCACTTTGGCACCGGCTCTGAGCAGGGCTTCCGACATCACCGTGCCGATCACACCGGCGCCGCCGGAGACCACGGCCGTTTTGGTGTCCAGGCTGAACATTTCATCGACATAACTCATGCTACACTCCGTAGTGGAAGAATCAGTTTGGGCCACGTGCAGCCTAAACTGCAAGTGGTCGCTGAAGACATGCATAGAGAAAATAAGTACAAAGGTTTACCGATAGATCAATGTTGGCAGCCACATCGAAAAGGTCGGCACGAAGGTGATCAGGGCCAGCACCACCAGCAGCGGAAAGAGAAAGGGCAAGGTGGCCGCCGAGCAGCGCTCGAAACTGATGCCGGCCACCCGGGACAGGACGTAGAGTACCATGCCCACCGGCGGCGTCAGCAGGCCGATCATCAGGTTCAGGACCATGATCACCCCGAAATGTACCGGATCGACGCCGACTCCCTCGGCTATGGGCAGCAGAACGGGTACGAGGATGGTGATGGCGGCGACGGTTTCCATGAAACAGCCGACAATGAACAGCACCAGGTTGAGCATCAGCAGGATAAGCACCGGGTTATCGGTCATGCCCATCAAAATTCCGGCAAAATGTTCGGTAACCCGATTGCTGGTAAGGATCCAGGCAAAGATCGAGGCGGCGGCGACGATGAAAAGAATAATCGCCGAGGTCTCGATGGTGTCCATGCTGACGTGAAACAGCCGTTTCCAGGTCAACGTCCGGTACACAACCACCCCGAGAATAAGGGCATAGACGCTTGCCGAAATAGCCGCCTCCGTCGGGGTAAAAGCGCCGGTGAGGATGCCGCCGACGATAATGACCGGGGTCATCAGCGACAGGAAAGCGCGTTTGAAGGTGGTGCCCAGCAGTTTTATTGAGAAGCGCTTGTCGCGCGGATAGTTTCTTCTCTTGGCATACCAGGCCACCAGCAGCATCAGGGCCACGGCCATCAGCAGACCGGGAATAAAGCCGGCGGTGAACAACTGGCCGACCGAAGCCGAAGCCATGACTCCATAGACCACCATGGGCAGGCTTGGCGGAATTATCGGCCCGATGGTCGATGAGGCGGCCGTGACGGCGACGGCGAAATCGTCGTCATAGCCTGCATCGCGCATGGCTTTGATTTCGATGGTGCCGAGCCCGCCGGCATCAGCGACGGCAGCGCCGGACATGCCGGCGAAGAGCACCGAGGCGATGATATTCACATGCCCGAGGCCGCCCCTGAGCCAGCCGATGCAGGCGGTGGCAAAGGCGAAAATGCGGTTGGTGATGCCTGCCGAGTTCATCAGGTTGCCGGCCAGGATGAAGAAGGGAATCGCCAGCAGCGGGAAGCTGTCGACGCCGTTTACCATGCGGTGAATTACCACAAAGTCAGGTACGGAGCCGGACATCAGGACCCAGACCATGGAACTCCCGGCCAGGGCGATACCGACCGGTACGCCGATGATCAGGAGCGAAAAGAGAACCACCAGCATTATAATAATCAGCATGATATCAGGCTCGAAAAAGAATTAATCAGTGGGTATCCGCGAAATCGACTCAGGTCAGGGTGTTGTCTTCCGCCTTGTGATCCAGTGAACTGTATCCCTGGCGCCAGTGTTTCACGGCGACCTGAACGGCGCGGAAGGTCATCAGCAGGAAACCGGCAAAGACCAGGCTGTAGATCCAGACCATCGACACATGGACGGCGGTCATGTACTGCGCTTTCATGATCTTGAGGATTTTCCAGGAGATCAGTGAACCGTATGCAAAGAACACGATCCTGATAAGGTCGACCAGAACCGAAAGGAAGCGGCCAAGGCGACGATTGATGAAACGGTAAAAGAATTCGACGTGAATGTGGGTGTTTTTCCTGACCGCGATTGGAGCACCGGCAAAGGCCACTGCGATGAGGAGATAGCGGGCTATTTCCTCGGTCCAGGCGATCGAGTCGTTAAGTACGTAGCGGCTGAAAAACTGGGCGAAAACGACGGCACCGAGAATCCAGAAAATTACAAAAGAAACAAAGTCTTCAATACGGTAATCTCTCCAGTTGACGTGGACGTCTTCAATGAAGCCTGTCCCTGTCTCGTTATCGGCAACTTCCGAATTGTTATTGTGCTCGGTCATTTTCGCCCCTGTTCTGTCACAAATTTAACGGATCAGTGCACAGCTATTTTATAGCCTGCAGCCGGTCATAGACCTCCTGCGACCAGGTGGCATCGGGACCGTTGTGCAGTTTCATGGTGGCTTCGCGGAACGGGGTGATGTCGACGCGGTTGACGGTGACTCCCTGGGCCTCGAACCACTCGGCCAGCGAATTCTCCGATTCGACGATGTCCTCGCTTACTTTCAGTGCTGCATCCTTCATGACCTCAATAAAGATTTCACGGTCGGCCTCCGAGAGTTTATTCCACAGAGGTCCGCCGATGATGGTCAGCAGGCTGTCGGTAATATGACCGGTGAGGTTGATGTATTTCTGCACTTCGTAGAATTTTTTGGCCTTGATGGTGGGCAGCGGATTTTCCTGGGCATCGACTACACCCTGCTGCAGGGCCAGGTACACCTCGGCGAAAGCGATCGGGGTCGGGTTGGCCCCGCAGGCTTTGGGGAACATCATGTAGAGCGGCGCATTGGGTACCCTGATCTTCAGGTTCTCCATATCCTCGCAGGTGTTCAGCGGCTTGTTCGAGGTGGCGTGGCGCCTGCCGTAGTAGTTGTGGGCCACGATATGGTTGCCGGTGGCCTTGGTGTAGCCGGCCGACAGTTCTTCGAACAGATCGCTTTCGGTGTATGTCCGCCAGTGATCCAAGTCACGGAACATATACGGCGCGCCGGCTATGGCCAGGGGACCGAATGACCTGCCTGCAAAAAGATTGCCGGTGTAAATGATGTCGACGGTACCCAGGGCCAGTCCCTGGTTGATATCCACTTCCTTGCCCAAAGAGGAGGCCGGGAAGACTTCCATTTCATAGCGTCCGTCGGTCTTCTGCTTGAGGATTTCGGCAGCTTCTACCATCCGCTTGTGATAGGGCTCGCTCGTTTCGTACACATGGGCAAATTTGATTTTGGTCGCCGCCATAACCAGACCGGCGTTAACCAGCGTAATTGCAACAGCACAGGTGAGCAGCAGCGTCAAACGTCTCTTCATTGTGGACCTCCTCGTGATGGTGGGTTGTGCCTTCCGCTGCCTTTGCTGTCTTACATATACACAGATCCAATGGCCTTCCGGAAAGCGGCTTGGTTAAAAGACGAACGTCTTTTACAGGAGTGCGAAAAATAGCTCAATACCACCCCTGTGTCAACTTTGAAATAGGATGTAACATCTTGACAACGTGATACTTTTGCACCATCGATTTCTTTGGCGGGGTCAGTTTCCCGCGCTGCCCCTCAACTCTTGAGATACTCGTAGATCGTCTCCAGGACCGGAACCCCATGTTCCCGGTTGTACCTTTCGTTCTGCCATTCGATCTCGCCCGGTACCAGCACTTGTTCAAATCCGGGCGCCGGCGGCTGGGAGTGGAGATCGTCGACCATGGCGTCCATCTTGACGATGAAACGATCAAATCCAGCATAGGTCTCGGGGTCGATGGCAATCATCGTTGAGGCAAGTTTGCGCGGTTTGTCGTAATCACCATACATGGCGGTAATATGCGGGCCATATTCGGCTCCCATCAGCACACCGGTGAGGACATCGATTACCAGGGCGATGCCGTAGCCCTTGTGGGCGCCAAAGGGCGTCATGGCGGCTACCTGGTGCGGGTCGGTGGTC
>JARRLH010000039.1:0-17536 GCA_037387205.1 Desulfofustis sp. | reverse complement strand
CCCTACGGCGGGGAGCTGCTTATCAGGGGTGTGGACCAGCGCGGCGATTTTTCCCAAAACCGGGAAGAGATTGACAAAGCAGAGCTCTGGGCGATGGAAATTGCTGCCATCTTCTCGGCCTGACCCGCTCATCAGGCTGCTGCTCAGACCTATCGGGGCCGAACCCGCTACCACCTCTGGGGGCGGCCAACAATTCCGCATGCAATACATGCCCCGCAGAAATGAATTATAGCCTCCTGAAGCTGAATTTCTGGCCGCCGATACTTGCTTCATACATCAGACCGCCCTTGGTAATCGTATAGGTCGCCATCCCTTTATTGTAGCCGGCCCCTGCCATGGCGACATTGTTTTTGGTGCCGCTGGCCACCGCCGAACTGCCGCCGGTGGAAGCCGAGGCGCCAGCAGCCGCGGTCAATACCGTGGCCTGGGCTTCAGCCTCAAACTCGAAATTACCGCTGACAAATTCGGCAAAGGCGCGCTGATCTTCAAAAAAGATCACCTGACTGAAACCAGTGCCCCCAAGCTGAAAGCCGATACTCGCCTGAATCATGCTGGAATAGCCGACGTGCCGTCCCTGTTCGTAGACTCGGCCCTCACCGTAGGCGCCACCCACGACAAATCCTCCCTTGCCGATGGTCGGAAACAGGGCGTATCCGTACGCAGACTCGAATAGGTTGGCGATACCCGCGTTTTCAAACAGCATGCGTGTTTCATCGTACTCATCGGCAACAGCAAAGCTTGCGGACGAAATCAGCATCAATAACACCAGCGCGCTGCGGTACAGGAAATTCATCATCTACTCCTTGAATGGATAGTCTTACGATAACGCCAAAACTGGGATGATAATAATAAAATTTTCAGCGATTACAACTCTGCTATTGCCGGTGAGCCACATAATACTATATTGAGGTAAGTAGCCCTCAGGGCACCCCAACTTCCAGTTATGTCGTTATGTATAGTCAGAAGTGGCAGGGCTTCCGCTTTTAGAGGCATCAAAAAGCAGTAATGCTGAATTCAAGAATCGTGAGCAAAG
Organism: Desulfofustis sp.; assembly: GCA_037387205.1. Classification (GTDB taxonomy): domain Bacteria; phylum Desulfobacterota; class Desulfobulbia; order Desulfobulbales; family Desulfocapsaceae; genus JABDQA01. The sequence continues at coordinate 16,503 of JARRLH010000039.1, read as the reverse complement.
ATTGTTGGTACATAATTCCACCCAGTTGAGCCATTTGCAAAACGATCTTTTCGCCCAAACTCTGCCTTATGCTCAAAATTTTATCCTCGGAATATCAATCATATGCCGGTGGTAAAATTTCTCGCATGGTTTGATTTTGAACGACAATCTTAGTTTTGCAAAAGGCTCAGTTAAAAAACTTTTTCTCAATCAATCAGGGGGTATATTGTGGAACATGAAATCGGCTTTGAAATGGCCGCTTCGAACATCCGTTTCGGCAGAGGCATTACCGCGGAGATCGGTATGGACCTCAAAGATCTCGGCGTCAAGAAGACCATGTTTGTGACCGATCCCAATATCGCCAAACTGCCGATGAAGGATACGGTGATCCAATCCCTGGATAGGGAGGGAGTCGAGTATATCGTCTACGACCAGGTTCGAGTCGAACCGACCGACGCCTCGTTCAAGGATGCGATCGATGTGGCGGTGCGCCACCAGGTGGATTCATTTGTAGCCCTGGGCGGCGGTTCGGTGATCGACACGGCCAAAGCCGCGAATCTCTATTCCACCTATCCGACCGACGACTTTCTGCTCTATGTCAACGCCCCGATCGGCAAAGGCGCCCCGGTTCCAGGCCCTACCAAGCCGTTGTTCGCCATTCCGACCACCGCCGGCACCGGCAGTGAGACCACCGGCGTGGCCATTTTCGACCTCGAGGAAATGCACGCCAAGACCGGCATTGCCTCCCGGCAGCTGAAACCAACCCTGGGCCTTGTCGACCCGCTCAACACTATCTCCATGCCGCCGATGATTACCGCCTCGACGGCGCTTGACATCCTCACCCACGCGGTTGAGTCCTACACGGCTATTGAATACACCAGCAGGCCCAGACCGGAGCGCCCCATACACCGGCCTGCCTATCAGGGTTCCAACCCGATCAGCGATATGTGGGCCATCAAGGCAATGGAGATCATGGCCCGTTATTTCTCAATTGCGATTGAACAGCCTGAAAACGAAGAAGCCCGCGGCATGATGGCCCTGGCGGCGGCTTTTGCCGGTGTCGGTTTCGGCAACGCCGGGGTTTCCCTGCCCCACGGCATGTCCTATCCAGTATCCGGAATGGTCAAAGAGTATATCGCTCCCGATTATATCTCCGACCACCCGATCATTCCCCACGGCATATCCGTTGCCCTCAATGCCCCCGCGGTGTTCAGGTTTACCGGTCCCGCCAGCCCCGCGCGCCATTTGGAAGCAGCCAAGGCGCTGGGTGCCGATACTGACGGAGTCAAGGAGTCAGAAGGAGGAGAACTGCTGGCCGAGACGATGATCAGCTACTTCAAGAGGTTCAATATCCCCAATGGGCTCAAGGACGTAGGCTTCAGTGAGGCCGACATTCCCAAGCTGGTCGAGGGCACCCTGCCGCAACACCGGGTCACCAAATTATCACCACGGCCGGCGGGTGAAAAAGAGCTGGCGGCCCTGTTCAGGGACGCCATGCAATACTGGTAGACATAGCACCGGACCAAGTGGTTGATCAATCGGATCGATTCCTGCGTCGTCATAGGTGATTCTACGGAAAACAAAAAATTCTATTACAATATCGACATGTTAAAACCTTTTCCATTGCCCAAAATCATTTGAGAAGATGGCGTGAGCTGTGCCGAAGGAAATCTTTGATACATGAGCCTTTTGCAAAACTAAGATTGTCGTTCAAAATCAAACCATGCGAGAAATTTTACCACCGGCATATGATTGATATTCCGAGGATAAAATTTTGAGCATAACGCAGAGTTTGGGCGAAAAGATCGTTTTTGCAAAAGGCTCACATAACTACTCCTTACCGAAATCCGGCGCCAGAAGCACACTCACCACAGCGGTCATCATGAAACCACCAAGACAGACGAAGCCAAGCCAGCCAAGTCCTACATCGCCGAAAATACCGAGAACTGCGGGAACGATACCGGCCCCGACGCTGATTCCCACCGTAATAATCAGACCGTAGGTGATATTCTGGTAGCTGCTCTCGCCAATTTCCGCCACTGAAGACAATAGCGGTGGAATCATTGCGGCAACCAGGGCCGGCTGGGCGATGATGACGATATCGAGCATTGTGCCTTGCAGAAAACCGATCATCGCTGTGCAGACGCAGGTAAAAATGAGGGCCCAGTTGATAGTATTTCTTTTCCCTATCAGGTTCACCAGAACGCCGGCAAAAAGCAGAAACAGGATACTGGCAAGGCGTGAAGCGACCAGCAGCGAATTCACCTCCTGTATGGAATGGGTCGACTGATCAACGAGATAGGCTGGAAGAATGGCATAGACTCCATGCAGCCCAGCCGCCGCGGCCGAAAGAACGATCATACCGACATAGGTACCGCGCATTTTCAAAATGATGCCGATGGTGCTGAAATTCGGGGCGGCACCAACCCCACTGTCAGTGGATCCCCAGCGCCAGAACGCCAGAGTGGCAATTCCGCAGATGGCGGACATAACCAGAAGAACTCCCCGCCAGCCAATAAAAGGCTGGGCCGCAAGCACCATCAGGGGTGACAACAGGAGGGCAAAATTGGGACTTATTTCATGGAAGGCAAACGCAATTGTCCTCTTTGGGGGACTGATTTTCCTATTGACCATGGCGATGCCTGACGGCGGGTAGAGCCCTGCACCGGCCCCGATGAAAATCATCCCCACAGCTATCAATGCGACTCCGGGGGCAAGTGCCGAAATCAACAGACCAATGGCAATCAAGGCCAATGATACAACAATGGTCAAGCCATGGCCGATCCGGGCCGTTAGAAACCCGGCGAGCAGAATCGCCACCGCATAGCTGACACTGATGTACAAGAACAGCGATCCGGCTGCGGCAAGACTCAATCCCAGATCGCTCTGCAGTGAAGGCATGATCGGCGAGAAGATTGCCCGGGCAGCCATTGAGAAAAAGACGGCGACCATGAGCATGCTCAACATCAGAATCGAACCGTTCCCCTTTCTGCTCTTATTGGCTGCTGTCTTCTTCATTGATGTCGACACATACACAATTCGGTGGTAAGGAAAAACCCGCTTGACTTAGAATAAAACTTCCATAATTATAGAATAGGTAATACGTATTACAACAGACATATGCTGTCAACGACTTTCACTTCACTCTCCTAGCGGAAGACGCCATGAAACTCAAAGGAAAGCGGGCCCTGATCACCGGCGGCGCCCAGGGAATAGGCCAGGCAATCGCTCAGACCTTCTGCCGTGCAGGAGCTATCGTCTATATTGCAGATATAAATAAGGAAACCGGCACTGCGGCGGCGGCCGCGCTGAATCAAGAGCGGGACAACAGCGTTCATTTCACTCTGCTTGATGTGAGCGATGACAATGACTGGCAGCGAGTCTGCAGCCAGATCGTGGCCGCTGCAGGAGGGCTTGATATCCTGGTAAACAACGCCGGCATCAATATCCGCAAGCCCATCGAGGAGATGAGTCCCGACGAACTGGACATGATGTACCAGGTTAATATCAAGGGGCCTTTCCTGGGGATAAAACACGTGCTGCCGATCATGAAAAGCGCAGGCGGCGGTTCGATTATAAACATGAGTTCGGTCTGCGGCCTTATCGGTCATAAATACACACCGGAGGCGTATACCACCGCCAAGGGCGCGATCACCACGCTGACCAAGGCGATTGCCTCGAGATACGGCGAGTTCAATATACGGTGCAATTCCATCAATCCCAGCACTGCCAATACGGCAATGGTGCAGAACATGCTGAAAGATCCGGTATGGCGGGAGCAGCGGCTTGGCGAAGTACCGCTGGGCAGGATGGCAGGTCTGCAGGACATCGCCGAAGCTGCCCTCTTCCTGGCTTCTGACGAAGCCGGCTTTATCAACGGTGTGACTCTGCCTGTGGACGGTGGAGTGACCGCTTATTGATTTAACAACGATTATCCTGCTTAATGGATCATCCCGGCCGTCATTCACCGAGGAGGTGAGCGCGTGAGCCCTGCTCCAATCAAAACCATCAAGAGCGAGAAGATTCACGACCAGGTGTATGAGCAGCTAAAGGCACTCCTGCTCGATGGTCACTGGCAGCCAGGGGAGCAAATCCCCTCGGAGGCCGAGCTGTGCCGGCTGACCGGCGTCAGCCGGGTCTCGGTGAGGACCGCCCTGAAATCGCTGATTGCCCAGGGATTTCTGGTGTCCAGGCAAGGCGAAGGCACCTTCGTTATCGATGTATCGGTGGATATGAACATGGACCTGCTGGTGCCGATTATCGGCCTCGACAAGAAATCCATAATCGAGGTGCTCGAATTCAGAAAAATCCTCGAAGTTGGCCTTATCCCCCTTCTCTTCGACAACCTGTCCGACGAAGATCTGGCCTATCTCGAAGGCAACGTCGAAGATCTGGAGAAGACACCTGAAAAGCATATCGAAAAGATCACCGAACTTGACCTCGCCTTCCACAGAAAGCTCTGCCTGATATCGGGAAACTCTCTGATTATCAGGGTTAACCAGATACTCAGCGACCTGTTTAGAAAATCGATGCAGGATGTGGTCATTGCACTTGGCAACCAGACCGGCAGGGTTTACCACCGCAGAATCTTCGAAGCTATGCGCCGCGGCGATCGAAACCACACCGCCGCCATTCTTCAGGAACACATCGAAAATACCATAGACAGTATCAAACAGGCCACCTTGCGGCAGGAATCGGGCTGAGTCGCCTGCTATCCGGACCGCACCACCAGTAGAGGAAAGATCAATGAGCACTTCGAAAAAGATTGAAGAACTGATATCCTACTCCAGAATTCTTTACGATCGTAAACTGCTCCATGCCACCGGTGGCAATACCAGCGTCAGGGACGGAAATGATGTCTGGATCAGTCAGACCGGAGCCGAACTCGGTTCACTGACTGAAGAGCAGGTGGTCAGGGTAGACCTGCACGGCACCATTGTCGACGGTCAAGCCCCTTCCAAAGAGATGGGCATGCATCTGGCCATGTACAGGGCCCGGCCGGACGCCGGCGCGGTGATCCACGCCCATCCGACCCATGCGATTACCCTGTCGACCCTTATCAAAGAGGCGTCGAACGACGCCATACGACCCTATACAGCCGCTTTTTACGTGCGTGCCGGGCGGGTGCCGTTGATCCCCTATCATGGCTCCGGCGCTGATTCGCTGCATGCGGCAGTTGAAGAGCTGGCCGCGGATTATCATGCCCTGCTGCTCAGGCAGCACGGCCTGATCGTTGCCGGCTCCAGCATGGCTCAGACCCTTGGTATGGTTGAAGAGATAGAGCAGTGCTGCCAGATCAGTGTGGCCTCCGGCATGAAAGGGGAGTGGCTGACTGAAGACCAATGCCGGGAAATCGATCAGGCCCTGGGCCGAACCTGGAAAGCTTGACACCCTTACAATATCAGCAAAGGGGGCTGCTATGAATCCGCTTTTGTTCGCCTTTTACGGCGATGATTTCACCGGTTCTGCCGATGCCATGGAGGCCTTGACGATAAACGGCGTTAAAACCGCACTGTTTCTCGGCCACCCGACCCAGGAACGGCTCCAGGAAAAGCTTGGGGAATTGGATGCGGTTGGCATTTCAGGGGTCAGCAGAACCATGACTCCGGAACAGATGGATGCAGAATTGCCCCCCCAGCTTGCCCTGCTCGACAGCCTCGGGGCCCCGCTGCTCCACTACAAGGTGTGCGCCACTTTCGACTCTTCGCCGACCATCGGCAGCATAGGTCACGCCGCCGACATCGCCTTTGAGGTATTAAAACCCGATTACGGGGTGATCGTCCAGGGTATACCGCTGCTTGGTCGATACATTGCTTTCGGCAATCATTTCACCATCTACGGTGACGACCGCTATCGACTCGACCGGCATCCGGTTATGAGTAAGCACCCAATCACGCCGATGGGCGAAGGAGACCTGCGCCTTCACCTGGCAATGCAGTCAGCCAAGCGGGTGAAACTGATCGACCTGGTGCATCTGACAGAATCAGATCAGGCCCTTTCTGAACGGTTCGACCGCTGCATTGGCGAGGATAACGATATCATCCTGTTCGATACCCTCAACGACGATCACCTGATGAGAATCGGGGCACTTCTGCACCAGAAATCGCAGACAGCCAAAATTTTCGGCATTGGTTCCTCCGGCTTTGAATATGCGCTGGCCAGGTACTGGCGCCAGGAAGGCATCGTTACTGAACCGAAACCGTTCGGCCCGGCCGGCGCGGTGGAGCAATTGATTGTCATGTCGGGCAGTGCCGCCGCCAACACGGCTGAGCAGATAAACTATACGGTATCTCAAGGGTTTACCGGAATTCCACTGAACACCGATCGACTGGTTGATAAAAACTGCGCGGCAGAGGAGCGCAACCGGGTTATCAGGGCGGCGCTCGAGGCCATGGCAGAAGGGAAAAGCACGGTGATCTCCGCGACCATTGGACCGGATGACCCGATTATAGAAAAGACCAGGGACAGCATCAGAAGGCAGGGAATCGATCAGAGTGAAACCGGCAAAATCATCGCCACCCAGCAGGGGATAATTCTCAGGGAACTGGTGAGGGAAACGGGCCTCGGCCGGGTCTGTGTGGCCGGTGGCGATACCTGCAGCTACAGTCTGCGCCAACTCGATATACATTCACTGGAACTGCTGATGCCGATCGTTCCAGCCGCCCCGCTGTGCACCACCTCATCGGCTGACGAACTGTTCGACGGCCTCCAGGTCGCTTCCAAGGGAGGACAGATCGGCGCGCCAGACTATTTCCTGCAGGTACTGGAAGGCCGAGTTTAGCAGGGGTGCGTTTACTATTAGAAAGAGGGAGAACAGCAGATGAAAGCGCTTGTCCTGGAAGAATACAACAAACTGGTGTACAGGGATATGCCCGACCCTCAGATCAACGACAACGAAGTCCTGATCGAGGTCAAGGCCTGCGGCATTTGCGGCAGCGACGTACACGGCATGGACGGCAGCAGCGGGCGCCGGCACCCTCCCCTGATTATGGGCCATGAAGCCTCCGGAGTAATCGTCGACAGAGGCTCTGCGGTGCGTGACTTTGAGCCAGGAGTGCGCGTCACCTTCGATTCGACCATCTACTGCGGCAGCTGTTATTACTGCAGAAAAGGGCTCATCAATCTGTGCGACAACCGGCGGGTACTCGGCGTCTCTCCACCCGAGTACCGCCAGCATGGTGCCTTCGCCCAGTTCGTTGCCGTTCCCGAGCATATACTCTACCGGCTGCCCGACAATCTGTCCTTCGTGCAGGCAGCGATGGTGGAACCGGTGTCGATCGCTTTCCATGCGGTCGCCCTGACCCCTATTTCGCTGGGGGACAGCGCCGTGGTCATCGGCTCCGGCATGGTTGGCATCTTTGTCATTCAAGCCCTCCGGGCGGCCGGTTGTGGCCAGGTCATCGCCGTTGATTTGGAGCAGAGCAAGGTGGATCTGGCTGTGGAACTGGGTGCCGATATTGGCTTGCGGGCCGACAAGGTCGAGGTGGCCGAAGAAGTCCAGAGGCTGACCGATGGCAAAGGCGCCAACATAGCCGTCGAGGTGGTCGGCAATACGGCCGCAGTCAACGCCGCCATTGGTTCACTGCGTAAAGGAGGGGCTCTGACCATCGTCGGCAACCTGGCGGCCACCGTCGACTTCCCGCTGCAGGAGGTGGTAACCAGGCAGATCAGCGTGGCCGGGTCCTGCTCGTCCTGCGGCGAGTATCCCGCCTGCCTGGACATGATTGCCAAAGGAATCATCAACGTCGAGGCCCTGATCAGCAAAGTTGCCCCTTTGGCCGAAGGGACAGAATGGTTCAAAAGACTCTACAGCCAGGAAGAGGGGCTGATGAAAGTTATCTTGACCCCGTAGATTCACTTCTGCAAACGGAAAATGAGCCTCGACCTATTGGATCTGCCTATTTTTCCGGCCAGACACTGCTGGTCGACGGGAGCATCAGTACCGGAGCCACCAGGACGGCAGTCTAACCAGAATACCTGAGCCCAGAAGAGGTAAGGAAATGGACGCAGTCAAATCACTGCTGGAAAATATCGATATCCCGCCGATGTACCGGGTGCGCCAGGAGTTTTACGTCAACCCGCTGGAGGACATCGAAAAATCGTGCCTTGAACAGATCGGTGCGCTCTCCCGTCTGGCGACGCTGAAGAGGGGGGCCCGCATAGCCGTGGCAGTCGGCAGCCGGGGTATCGCCAACCTATCCAGGATAACAGCCGCGGTGGTCAAGGCGCTCCAGGCCCAAGGTTTCGAGCCTTTTATCGTCTCCGGCATGGCCAGTCACGGCAAAGCAACGGCTGAAGGCCAGGCCGAATTGCTTGCCGAACTCGGCGTTACCGAGGCAGCTGTCGGCTGCCCGGTTCGGGCAAGTGTCGAGGTTGTGGAAATCGGCACCATCGACAGCGGGCTGCCGGTCTATATGGACCGCATCGCTTCAGAGGCAGACGGCATCGTGGTGATCAACAGAATAAAGACCCATACCGCCTTCCATGCCGAGTACGAAAGCGGCCTGGTAAAGATGCTGGCCATCGGTCTGGGCAACGATATAGGGGCCAAATCATGCCACCAGCTCGGTTTTGGCAAAATGGCCGGGAATATCGTTGCCATGACCAGGATGAAGCTCGACAAAATGCCGGTGCTTTTTGGTGTGGCCGTGGTCGAGGACGGTGCTGAAAATGTCTCCTCCATCGAAGTCATTGACGCCGGCAAGATCATGGAGCGGGAGCCTGAACTGCTGAAAATCTCGAAATCATACATGCCTTCCATCGGCATCGACCAGATCGATGTGCTGGTCGTCGATAGAATGGGCAAGGAAATCTCCGGTGACGGGATGGACCCCAACATCACCGGACGCTATGCCACTCCCTATGCCAGTGGCGGACCGCAGGTCTCAAAACTGGCCATTCTGGGGGTTACCGAAAAATCCCATGGCAACGTCATTGGCGTGGGACAGGCGGATATCTGTACACAAAAACTGTTCGAGGGGGCCGATTTGGAAACGACCTACGTCAACTCGCTGATCGCCACAGTCACCTCGGTGGCCCGTCTGCCGATGATCCTGCCCACCGATTATGACGCCATCAGAGCAGCAATTCTGACCTGCAACATCGGTGATTTTTCCAAGGTTCGACTGGTGCGCATCAGAGACACCCTGCACCTTGGTGAACTGCTTGTCTCAGAAGCATTGGTCGATGAGGTGTCTGGCAAAGCAAATGTGATCTCGGTCGATGGTCCTGTGGAAATGAAGTTTACCGACGGTGCCGCCCTGCCGGTATTCTGATTGAATCGATAAGGGCGGACCGTTATAGTTGAGCCTTTTGCAAAACTAAGATTTTCGCTGAAAATCAAGGCATGCGATAAATTTACCACAGACATATGATTGATATTCCGAGGATAAAATTTTGAGCATGACGCAGAGTTTGGGCGAAAGGATCGTTTTGCACATGGCTCAGTTGTCAGAAGATTAAATAGAGAGCAAAGATCAGAGAGGTTGACCATGACCACAATAACCCGTAAAGGCGCGGAGATTGAAATCAGTGGAAATTTACCGCCGGTGGGCTCAAACGCCCCTTCCTTCACCCTGGTGGCGGCCGATTTAGCAGATGTCAGCCTGAGTGACTTTGGTGGCAAGAAGGTAATACTCAACATCTTTCCATCCATTGACACACCGACCTGCGCCAGATCGGTGCGTGCCTTCAACGAGCGGGCGGCGGCCATGGATAACGCCGTGGTCCTCTGCATCTCGCCCGACCTGCCCTTCGCCCACCAGCGCTTCTGTGAAGTGGAAAACATCGACAACGTCGTCGCCCTGTCTACTTTCAGGGCACCTGAATTCGGCCTGGCCTACGGGGTGACCATGACCTCCACCCAGCGCCGGGGGTTGCTGGCTCGAGCTGTAGTGGTAATCGATGAACAAGGTGGAATCGTCCATACGGAGCTCGTTCCCGAACTCACCCAGGAGCCCGACTATGAGGCAGCGCTCCAGGCTATCTGATGCTTAAGAAATTTACCATCAGCCTGCCGCTCGACATTGACAGTAGCTTCGAGCTGGTGCGGAAAAGCGGCGACGAGATTGTCAGCTGGGGGGCCAACAACGTCAGCCCCGAAGACCACTATCTGGAATGGAAGCAGAGTTTCTGGTCCATTAGCGGTACGACCCTGATATCGGTGACGCTGGAGGCAAGCGGAGAAAAGGAAACGACGGTGACGGTTATGATTCACAAGCCGCTCCAGGTATTCGACCCGGTAGGCATCTGTTACCGGGTATTCAGAAAACTGGAGAAATCCATCGACAAGAACCTGGCCGCCCTCGAGGGGGAAGGATAATACAATCTTACCTGTAATAGAAAGATTTTATCTTTCAAGTTCTTCTCTTCCACTCCGAGGAGGTGGGCACCGATTCACTGTAATCTTGGGTAAGGCCGCCCCACAGGCCGGAAATAGGCAGCGGACCGGGCCTGCAGTTACCAGATATTGAGCAGGATAAGAATGTTAACCAGCAGGAAGGTAGTAAATGCCGAGGCAAAGCCAAGCACCAGCAGCGTAGTCACCAGGCCGGTGAGGCCAAAGCCGATGGCCATGACGGGATTGTCAAACTGATCGGGCAGTTCCGACAGCTTATTTCCGTAAGTTGTCGAAATAAACCCAAAGGTCGACAAGATGATGATGCCTATGTTGACAAAAACAGTAAAACCCATTGAGTAACCACCTCAATTAATTAATTCCTTTCCTACTTTAATAATACACTTGACCGGCGGAATTTTGCAAGATACGTCACTTTCTGTGCATCTCAGGCCTGGCCAAACGATGGTCTTGTACGAGACAGCCGCCCAGTAATGCCCAAAGTGCAGTTGTTTACCATATCCCCACCGAGATAGAAAGTACTTTTTTATCCTTCACCCCCGGCACCACGGAGCTGGCCCGCGAACCACCACATTGTTCCATTTACTGGCTAGGCTTAGTCCCTATAGTTTCAAAATATTGACTACTATTTCATCACCATGAAACTCTTGGTCCCGTTACGGGACTCAGACAAATGTGCGTTAATAAGTGGAGGTAATTATGAAGGAAAAAATACTGTTGCCAATGGCTTGGTTAGTTGTTTTCACTTTCCTGTTCAGCGCAGCCGTTAAGGCAGAGATCTTTGTCGGAATCGCCAGCCCCTTATCGGGCAGCGCCCAAACCACTGGCGAACAGCAGGAAATCGGTGTGCAGGCAGCGGTTGATCATTTAAACAAGATGGGCGGGGTATTGGGTCAGGAAATCATTTCAATATCCATGGACGATGCCTGCGAGACAAGGCAGGCCAAGGCGGTTGCCCGACAATTGGTAAACGAGGGCGTCGTCTTCGTTGCCGGCCATCTCTGTTCCGGCTGTTCGCTCGCCGCCAGCAAAATCTATGAAGATGCCGGAATTCTGATGATATCTCCCGCCTCCACCAACCCCAAGGTGACAGACGAAGGCGGCCCAAATGTATTTCGAGTGATTGGGCGCGACGATCAACAGGGCACGATTGCCGGCAACTTTCTGGCAGATAAATACGGTGCGGCCAATATCGCCATAATTCACGACGGTGAGGCCTATGGCCGCGGGTTAGCCGAATTCACCAAACTTCAGTTAAATAAGCAAGGTGTGCAAGAGTTGGTGTTTGCCAAATATACCCGAGACCAAAAGGATTACCAGTCGATTGTCGGCAAGCTGGTAGAAAACCAGATAGACGTAGTCTATGCAGGCGGCTACGAGGCAGATATCGGGATCATTCTTCGCCAGGCCAAAAAAGAACTGCCAGATCTCAAACTTGTGTCAGGCGATTCGCTCGTCAGTCCCGACTTTCAGCTTTATGCCGGTGAAGCAAGCGAAGGGACCTATTTCACCTTTGCGCCCGATATGCGCTTGAACCCGGAGGCCGAGGAGGTTGTCGCAGCGATTCGAGAGGAATACGGTTTCGAACCGGAAGGGTATACGCTATATGGATATGGTGCGGTTCAGGCCTGGGCTCAGGCGGTCGGCCAGACCGGCATCAGTTCCTTTGTCTGGAATGTTTTCGGAAAACAAGGGTACGTGCCCGTTCAATAATGTTTAGTGCAGTTCATTACCAGGAATACACCTAACCACTTTATCCCCCGGGATTGATTTGCGGACACGCATACACTATGTCTGAACGCAAAAAAGCAAAAGCACTGGGCGTTCGAGTCAGGCTGCTTCTTGCCTTTCTGTCAATCTCCATGTTCTCTCTAGTGGCTGCTTTCTCCGGATTGTATTCGCTCTCTCAAGTTGGCGGGGCACTCAACAAAATAACCCAGCAGCGGGTGCCTGAAGCGCTTACCTGGCTTGAGCTGTCCCGCAAAGTTGAAACCGTTGTTCGCGCTGCACCAGCCCTGCTCAACGTTACCACCGAAAGCGCCCGGCTTGAGGTCTCAGAAGAAATTTCCAGGCAGATTAAAGATCTCGAACCCTTGCTGGAGAGAATTATTCACTCGGAAACAGAAGACGATTTATCACCTGATGTTATCAGGTTTGCGTCCGCAGTGAGCAGAAATCTCGAGAGCCTCAACGAGCTCGTAAAGAAGCGTCTTTTTCTTGTGTCACAACAAGAAAAACAGCTTCGTGAACTCTCTCAAGCCAGTAATGTCGCCCAGAGAATATTATCGCCAAGCGAACGAATACTCGGCGCCCAGATGGCTGACTGGTATAGAAGTGGGGACAACGAAGAAGATGAGCAGCTGGGCGGAGAACAGCTTAAACTTGCCAAATCGATAATAGGTTTGATTCCCCAGCAAAGAGCGTCCCTGCTGGTCGATACCATCCACACCGATCTATTGAAAATTACCGATGCCTCCACTGCTGAACAGATTGACGTGCTGATTTTCCCCTTGAGAAAATCACTTCAGGAACTCACGGATGTCTCTCAGGCTGTTTCTCCGCGGGCAAAACGGCGCCTCGACAAACAGATCACCACCATTGAAAACTTAACTATTGGACCAAACAGCCTTTCCCAGGTGAGAAGACAAGAACTTGAAATAATATCAAAAGCTGAAGATCTATTAGCTGTTAATGTGAGGTTTTCAAGATATTTGACCAATAGGGTGGATTACCTAGTAAATAATGCCACCCAGGAAATTGAGACCGCACATCAGCAAGCAGTCCAGTTGCAAAACTTGAACCAAAATGTACTCATTGGCGTTGCTGTCTTAAGTCTTACCTGTTCCCTGCTCATCGTCTGGCTCTACGTTGGCCGCAACCTGATCGCCAGGCTGACCGCTCTGAGTGAAAGCATGCTCGCAATCGCCGATGGCAACCTGAGGGCACCCCTGCCCGAGCCAGGCAGTCACGATGAGATAGGCCAAATGGCAGAGGCACTGGTCGTCTTTCGTGATACGGCGATAGAGGTGGAAGAGACCAATCTGCACGACATTGAAACCGCCAGGAGGAGGCTTGTCGATGCCATTGAAAACTCATCTGAGGGCTTTGTGTTCTTCGACGGTGACGACCGTTTGGTGATCTGCAACTCCAGATATAAGCAACTGCTTTATCCGGACGAGGATATACAAATCGAAGTTGGTACCCCGTTTGAAACGCTCATCAGGGCGGCTGCCGAAAACGGCCACATCACTGAAGCCGAAGACCGAGTCGATGAGTGGGTGGAAGAACGGATGCAGCTGCATCGTGATCCTGGAGAACCTAGAATCCAGAAAAGAAAATCGGGCCAATGGATTCTTATCACCGAAAGGAAAACCAGTGACGGGGGAACGGTTGCCATCTATTCAGATATCACCGATCTGAAACGACGCGAGGAAGAGCTCACTGAGAAAACAACAACCCTTGAACAACTCTCCAGCCAGCTGGCCAAGTATCTCTCGCCCCAGGTCTACAACTCGATTTTTACCGGCAGAAGAGAGGTCAAGCTGGCCAGCAGGCGCAAACGGCTGACGGTTTTTTTCTCCGACCTTATCGATTTCACCGGAACCACCGAACGGCTGGAGTCAGAAGACCTGACCCGGCTGCTCAACCATTACTTGACCGAGATGTCGGAAATCGCTCTTGCTCACGGGGCCACCATTGATAAATACGTGGGCGATGCCATGGTCATCTTTTTCGGCGACCCTGACTCTCTCGGGGTCAGGGAGGACGCCCTGGCCTGCGCGAGCATGGCCATCGAAATGCGCGAGCGGATGCAGACGCTTGAACGGATGTGGATGGAAGCAGGCCTGGAAAAACCGCTGAAATGCCGTATGGGAATCAACACCGGTATCTGCACGGTCGGAAATTTCGGCAGCGAGGACCGGATGGACTACACCATCATCGGCAGCGGGGTCAACCTAGCCGCCCGGCTCGAGAAAGCCTGTCCGCCGAGCGAGATCCTTATCAGCTACGAGACTTACTCCCATATCAAGAACACGATTTCCTGCCAGCCTGAAGGAAAGATCCAGGCCAAGGGGTTTACCGAACCTGTTTCCACCTACCGGGTGATCGACTTTATTGAAAACCTGGAAGACGGCAGGCGCCCCATTCGGGCCAGCTCAAAGCACATGAAGCTCGAGCTCGAAATTGAGCAGATGAGTGCAGAGGAGCGGAAAGACGCGGCCAGAACCCTCAGAGAAACAGCTGCTCACTTGGAGAATTCCAACCCCGAGAAGCCGCCACCAGAGTAGTGCGGCGCGACAGGAGCGACTCTCCCCAAGTTGCTATTCCTGAGCTTTCTTTTCCTGCTGCTGCTGTTCCTCCGCCTGAAGGGCAATGGCCGCGGCTGCCCCGGCTTCAAGTGCCTTCTGGCGGGCCTGCTCATTCTGCCTGTCGATCCTGTCCTCCTCGGGAAAATCGACAATGACCTTGCGGTGGGCGTAGTAAATGCCCTTGGCATTGAGGGCTTCGGTAATCCGTCGGAAGGCCTCGCGCTTGATCACAAACTGCTTGCCCGGCTTGGCGGTGAACTTGACTCGTATTACCATTACCGAGTTGGTGATCTCGTTCACGCCCTGGGATTTAACCGGCAGAATGAAATCGTCCCCGAGTTCTTCATCCTCGAGCATGGCGATTCCCACCTTCTTAATGACCTTGCGCACCTGGTCGATATCCGTATCATACGGGAATTCAAGAGGAAACTTGATGACGATGCCGCCGCGCATATAATTGGTGATGGCGCCCAGATCACTGTGGGGGACCACCTGCAGCATGCCGCGATGGTGCCTGAGCATCACGTTTCTCAGGGTGATTGCCTCGACCGTGCCCTTGATTGATCCTGCCTGTATGTATTCACCTACCCTGAACGCATCATCGAGCAGGAAAAAGAATCCTGAGAGCACATCAGACACCAGTTTCTGAGCTCCAAAGCCGATCGCCAAACCGACCACACCGGCACCGGCCAGCAGTGGAGCGATGTTTACCCCCAGAGAGGAGATCACGATCAGCAGCACCATGACCACCAGTACCGTACCAATGACTTTGCGCAGCATGGGAAGCAGCGTATAGCTTCTGCCCCTCTGGGCCGCGCCGCCAAACTCGTCATCAATGTCTTCCTCTTTCTGTTCTTCTTCGGGTTCCGCTTCTTCGAGTTTTCCGGCGATATAGGCACTCGCAAACCGCCAGGCGACCAGGGCCAGGGCCACCGCCACCAAGGAATCAAACACGGCGTTGAGGGCCGCGTTGGCAAAAGGTATGGACATGCCCCAGAGAGAGAGAAACCAGACCAGCAGAACCGCAAACAGGACAATCCTGAAGACCTGGTGAACGCGAAACGAAATCCGTCTTCTCTTGTGTTCCCGCTCTTCTGTTTTGAAACTCTCATCTGCATCCTCGGGAAACTCATCGTCTCCGATCTGGCCAAGCCCGAGGGATTCAACCGTCGAATTTATCAGCAGTTTCCCCACGTAATTCAGCACAAAGAAGAGCGGCACGATGAGCATTGAAACGATAAACGAGCCGCTTCTGCCTCCGGTTCCAGTTAATTGCTGTCCGATCCAGAAGAACCAGACCAGCAGCAGGTAGATGAGCCCCAGCACATGCCAATAGCCGGCCAACTGCTTCTTGACCCAGGCACCGTCCTGTTTTTCCAGTTGGTCGAGCAGTCCGTCCTTCACCGGCTGTTTGAGAGAAACGATCAGATAGCCGTAAATGATTATTACCGCTGAACCCAGGACGATGATCACCCAGGAGACAGTCTGGGGGGCAGCGCCGAGCTCTTCAACGAAATTAACCAGCAGCAGCCCTGAAAGCAGTACGCCGACTGAAATATAGAAGGCGCGGTACAGCGGCCCAACCAATGTATCAGCTATATTAATGGGGCGCGCGTTGCTGTCTCCCGGAGCAAAAATAATGCGACCCGCAAGGGCTGAAATCATGAAAATCAGAACCGTACCGAGGACGGTCTGGTAAAACATTCTTCCCTTGATCCCTACATCACCGGCGACAATCAGAAAAATAATGGTGGAGATGATGCCGAACAGAAGCAGGGCAGCAATGCGGGGGAGGTTGCCCATTAATCCCATCCAGACCCTGGACAACCTTTCATCTTCAGGCGGCGCAGCCTTGCC
>JARRLH010000038.1:0-19093 GCA_037387205.1 Desulfofustis sp. | reverse complement strand
GACAAACTGCTGCCGGCAGGGTGAGACGGCGGCCTAGTGTGAGCACAGCAATCATAACCAGATATATGAGAAGACTATGAACGAGAAACTGGATTTTATTTTCAGCCGTCGCAGCGTCAGGCAGTTCACTGAAAAACCGGTCAGCGACAGTCAAATCGAGGCAATCCTGCAGGCCGGCATGTCGGCTCCCTCGGCCAGGGCCAGAGATCCCTGGCGTTTCGTGGTTACCAGGAGATCTGCAGATCTTGAGATGATGCGGAAAATCGCTCCCAACGGTTCGATGCTCAAGGAGGCAGCTGCTGCCTTTCTGGTCTGCGGCGATATTGATCAGGCCCACGAGAATCAGGAATCATACATGCTGCAGGATGTGGCCGCCTGCATCGAGAATATGCTTCTGGCCATAAACGGTCTCGGGCTCGGGGGCTGCTGGATAGGAGTCCATCCGCGCCAGCCGAGGGTGGCAGGTATGAGAGACTATTTCAAGCTGCCGCAGTCGATCATTCCGATCGCCGCTATCGCCTTGGGCTACCCGGCCGTCAAGCCGGCCAAGCGAACCCGTTACAGAGCCGATTACGTGCTGGTAAACCGTTGAGCATATTATCAATAAGCATTGAGAGGACAGCGCAGCGGCCCCGGCGGGCCCTGCACCATTAACCAATGAAAGACAAGAGAGTACGATGGGTAAGAAAGTAGTTGTAGTCGGAGCGGTAGCCGCGGGACCGAAATGCGCGGTACGAGTGAAGCGTCTCGACCCGGATGCCGAAGTGGTACTGATCGATCAGGACAGCCTGATTTCCTACGGTGGCTGCGGCATTCCCTATTATGTCTCCGGCGATGTGCCGGATGAGAAAGAATTGCGTTCAACCAATTTTCACATGCTCAGGGACGAATACTTCTTTGAGAAGGCCAAAGGGGTAACCACCCTGACCTCAACCCGGGTGACGGGCATCGACCGGCTCAGCAAAGTGGTCAAGGCCGAGCACGTGGCCACTGGTGAGGTGAAAGAAATAGGCTACGATAAGCTGCTGCTGGCCACCGGCAGCGAACCAATCGTGCCGCCGCTTGCGGGCCTCGATCTGGACGGAGTTTTCACCGTCAACAATCTCCACAAAGCCATAGAGATCAAAGACCGGATCGCCAAAGGCCTGGTCGGAAAAGCGGTGATCGTCGGCGGCGGAGCCATCGGCATCGAAATGGCCGAGGCTTTTAAGGATTTGTGGGGCATCGATGCGACCATCGTCGAAATGAAATCCCACCTGCTGCCCAGCCTGGTCGATTGGGAGATGGCCGATATTCTCGCCAAGCACCTGCGGGACAGCGGGCTCGAGGTGCGCCTCGAGGAGGCGGCCCAGGAGATTCTGGGCGACGAGCAGGGAAAAGTTCGCGGTGTCAGGACCGACAAGAAAGAGATCGACGGCGACATGGTAATCATCGCTGTGGGCGTGCGGCCCCGCTCTACCCTGGCCCTGGAGGCCGGGCTGCATGTTTCCCGCGGCGGCGCCATCGTGGTCAATGAGCGCATGCAGACCTCCGATCCGGACATCTATGCAGCCGGGGACTGCGTGGAGATCACCCACCTGGTATCGGGACAGAAATTTTTCGCCCCCCTCGGCTCGCTGGCCAACAAGCAGGGCCGGGTGGCGGGCGACAATATCTGCGGGATACCGTCCGTTTTTAAAGGCGGCGTGGGCAGTTTCATCATGAAGGGCTTTGACATGAGCATCGGATCGGCGGGATTGACCCTGCAGGGCGCCAGAGAGGCCGGGTTCGAAGCCGATATTTCGCTTACTTCGCCGATCGACCGGGCCCATTTTTACCCGACCCAGGCAGTCACGTGCTTCCTCATGGTGTTTGACCGCCGAACCAGGCGAGTGCTGGGCCTGCAGGGAATAGGCCCGATGGGCGACGGCATTCTGGCCCGTATTAACGGAGCCGCGCCCCTGCTCTGCGAGGGAGGCGTCATCGAAGACTTCAATAATATTGAAATGGCCTATTCGCCGCCATTTTCGGCAGCCATCGACTCGATAAACGCGGCTGCTTATGTGGCTGAAAATCTGTGTGACGGAAGGATGCGCAAGATCGACATGGGGGAATTCTTGGCCTACATGGAGAATTCGGCTCTGCAGCCGGACTGGGTCATGCTTGATGTCCGCCATCCCAAGCAGGCCAGGCCGTTCGTCGACAAGTTCGGCTCCGGGCGCTGGCTTTCCCTGCCCTATGACGAGGTCCGGGAGCGCTTTGCTGAACTGCCCCGGGACAAAACCATGGTCATCATCTGCAACGCCGGTTCCAGGTCATATGAAGTCCAGCGTTTTCTCGATCACCACGGCTACTCGAACAATACGGTGTTGGCCGGCGGCATTAATGTGGTCAAGCGCATGAATGTGGACTGGCTGCCCTCTGCACAGTGACATAAGCCCAAGCCATCCCCTCAGACTGCGTTGCTCGCTGTGGTGCCTGCTCAGAGCGCTGGCAGGCTGCTCCGCCGGCTCCTCGCCCGCACCTTGTCTGAAGGGGCGCCTTGGACTTGTGTCGCTGTGTATAAAAGTAAGAAGAGCCATTTGCAAAACGATCTTTTCGCCCATACTCTGCGTTATGCTCAAAATTTTATCCTCGGAATACCAATTATATGCCTGTGGTAAAATTTCTCGCATGCCTTGATTTTGAATGAAAATCTTAGTTTTGCACAAGGCTCAGAAAATATGAAATTGAGGGACATGATGGGTATTGTGTCCCCAGCAGAGGTCAACTGAGCAGGGCGGGTATCCGGTCGAAGTAGCGGCCCACCTCAGAAGGGTTGTGGGCATCGGAGCCCAGAGTCAGAGGGATCTCCTTGTCCCGCGCCAGGGCGATAATTTCCGGTCGTGGAAAGGGCAGGCCGCGATATTTATAGCCCGAGGTGTTGATCTCCAGAGCCATACCGGCACTTTTAACCTCCTCGAGCAGGGTGTCGATCTGCTCCCAGTGACTGTCCTCGAGATGGAGATTGGGCTGGTGTCTGAGTCCCGCGTCCAGGTGGCAGAGAATGTGGGCCGGGATGGTGCGCACCCCTTCTGTGAGGGTGGCGAAATAGCGGTTCAAGAATTTACGGCTGCCGTAACGTTCGATAAGGCCGATGGTTCTCCGGTTATTGCTCAGTACGTTGAGGTGTTCGTTGTGGCCGTCAATCCTGAAAAAATGACAGCTCAGGCCAACCCAGTCCCATCTTCTCCAGGCCAACCTCTCAAGGATTCGCTCCACACAGTCGGGGTTGTAGCCGACCTCGACGCCGAGGCCGATCATGATACGGCTGGCATAGTGCTGCTTCAGCCGCCAACCCTCCTCGAAATAGTTGTCGAAATCCTCTTCGGTCAGCCAGGTGCGGTAGGCGGCGTTGATGCCCTCTTCGAGATGCTCGAGAAAGACCAGCCGGGCAAGTCCCCGGTCAATGGCGCTAAGCACATATTCCTCCATGGTGCCGCTGGCATGACGACAGAGACTGGTGTGAATATGTGTATCTGAAAGAAGATCTACTTCCATAGGGGGAACCACGGTACTGCGAATTCAGTGCCGGCTGCAGAAGGCAAAGACCGGCCGAATCTTTCAGGCGTTGCCTTTCGGGAAGAAGTGGAGCGTGCCGTCGATATCGGAGGTGTCGCAATAGTGCCCCATCTCCAGTTCGAGATCCACATATTCTTCAATTCCGTCAATTTCCAGAGAAAGAGAAGGACCGTCAGGAAGGTGGTAGACAATGGTCCTGACGCTGGTCAGATCCACCGGGCGGACAAACAATTTCATTAACAATCCCAAGGGTGGTTCAAAAGTATGTAAGGTCAATCACAAAAGCAGTTCAAAGTCGCCTGCTTATTGGAGAGAAACATATACGAACATTTGCAGAAAACTGCAAGCGCCATCCGTTCGAATTTTTGGGTTAGATCGGTAGTTGTCTGTTATTTATGCAATTAATTTTTATCTGGAAATCAGAGGGACGCATCACTTAATTTTGAAATTTTAAAATATAGTATTGCGCCCGTCTCGCTATTTATTTGTCGTTTGACACCAAGAGCGCAACCGTTTAATATCAGCAGTTCGGACTAATGCAATTCTACCACCACAAGGTGGCTGTTATAATAATTTTTATGGGTAGTTAAAATGAGTCAAACTGAATTGAACGCAAAAGAAAAGGCTCTCTTCGGCAAGAGCACCAACCCTTCCAACATCGAACCGTTGAAGCTGACCATGGACAGTCAGCTGAAGTTTCGCTGCCATCCGGGCGTAAGTTGTTTTACCGCCTGCTGCGGCAACATCAAGATCGTCCTCACCCCTTATGACATCCTGATGCTGACCCGCCGATTGGCAATCCAGCCCCACGAATTTCTGCACACCTATACCACTCCGACGTATCTGGAAAAGACGGATATGCCGGGCGTGATGATCAAACTGCGCGAGGAGGACAACAAGTGTCCCTTCGTCACCCCCGCAGGCTGTACCGTCTACACCGACCGTCCCACGGCCTGCCGCTACTATCCGGTCGGTATGGCCGATTTCCGCGAAGGGGGAAGCAAGGACGCCGACGGCAAAGAAATCAATCCGGACGAGGAGAAATTTTTCTTCCTGGTCAGGGAGGACCACTGCAAGGGTCACGAGGAAGACAAACTCTGGACCGTGGGGGAGTGGCGGGCCGACCAGGGCGTCGATGTCCGCGACGAAATGAACAAGAAATGGCTGCGCCTCATCATGCGCCGCAAGTCGTTCGGGCATCAGGCCAATCTCTCCGAACAGGCGAAGCGCATGTTTTTCATGGCCTCCACCGACCTGCATCATTTTCGCCGCTTCATTTTTGAAAGCTCCTTTCTCACCACCTATGAACTGGAAGAGGAACTGATTGAGAAAATCAAGGAAGATGATGTAGAACTGATGATGTTTTCTTTTGACTATTTAGCCAACAGCCTGTTCGGGGCGCAGATCCCGGGTATGAAGATCAAGGATGAAAAGATCCAGGAAAAGGTTGCCCAGATAAAACAGCGCCAGGACGAGGCGGTGGTAAGCGCGGTCCAGGAATACGAGGACATGAAGAAAGTGCGGAACAGCTAGCGCCGCCACCTTATCGCTTTTCCTCTCAAGGGCCGCGGAAATATTTCCGTCGGCCCTTTTTTCTTTTTATTACCCGCCATTTCCAAGCACCTCGAAAACGCAAAAAATTGCAATCAAATGTTGGGTACGGCGCCACAGTTTATTATAGTGTGCCGTTATGTATGATAGCGATCCAGACCCGGAATCGGCTTCATCTCTGGAGCAGAGAATGACCGGCAGGGGTTTGCATGACAAGCAGATAGCAGGATTGTTCGCCGCCCTCGGCGAGCAGCAGGACTTTGTCTTTCTCGACACCTCCATGGTGGATCGGATAAACCATCGTTCATTGCTGTTCACCGAACCCGTCGAACGGCTTCGCTTTCGGGCCGGGGAAAACCGGGCAGAGTTCCTCGCTCGTTCAGCCTGGTGGCTGGACCAGGGCTACTATCTTGCCGGCTGGCTCGGTTATGAATTTCTGCACGATGAACTTGCCATCGGGCGCAAAGACGAGACCGCGGCGCTCGCCGATCTCGGCGTCTATGGGGCGCCGATGAGTTTTGATCACCTCAGCGGGACTAACAATTTCCCCCCGTTGATCGAACCGGAGCAGGACGATTCATCCTACCTGCTCACCAACCTGCACCCGACCATCGAGGAGGACCAGTACTGCAGGGCCATCGATCGGATTCTCGAATATATCGCCGCCGGCGACACTTACCAGGTCAACTACACATTCAAGCTCCATTTCGATTTCGACGGTTCAGCAACGCGCCTCTATCGCGACCTGCGGCGCAGTCAGCCGGTTCCCTACGGCTGCTTTATGAAGTGCGGCGAGAGCAGCATCCTGTCGTTTTCACCCGAGTTCCCATGAAGGGCACAATGAAGCGGGGACGTTTCAGCGGCGAAGACCAGGAGATCTCCCGCCGACTTAACATTGATGTGAAGAACCGCAGTGAAAACGTGATGATTGTCGATCTGTTGCGCAACGATCTATCCCACCTGGTGGACAACACCGGCGGCGGGGTGGTCCACGTGGAATCACTGTTCGACGTCGAGCGCTATCGCACCGTATTTCAGATGACTTCGACAATTGTGGCCAGCCGCTTTGGCAGGGACCGGGTGGAGCCGTCCAGGATTCTGGAGGCACTATTTCCCTGCGGATCGGTGACTGGTGCGCCGAAGATCAGGACCATGGAGATTATTGCGGAGCTGGAAATCGAGTCGCGGGGTGTCTACACCGGGGCCATCGGCTATTTCGGCCCGGCCGGGGACGCGGCCTTTAACGTGCCGATCAGGACGGTGGTGCTGAACGGCCGCAAGGGGGAAATGGGTATCGGCTCCGGCATTGTCGCCGACTCCTCCCCCGTGGGCGAGTGGCGCGAATGTTTGCTCAAGGCCCGTTTCCTGACCAATCCCCCGCCGCAGTTCGAATTGCTCGAAACTTTGCTCTTTGATCCCCACACAGGCTATCTCTATGTCGATGAGCACCTCGAGCGGCTTACGGCATCAGCCGACTATCTTGGCCGTGCCTGCGACGGGCAGCGGCTGCGCTCGCAACTGGATGACTTTGCTGCCACCCTTACCGGCACCAGTTGCAGGAGGGTCCGGGTGCTGGTCGCAGAAGACGGTGAAGCAGCGCTTGAGGCCCAGGAATGTACGCGGCCTCAAGCACTTTCCCTTGGTGAGGCCCGTGAGTTACATTCTGAACCCTTAGGCGAGGTCGGCTTCGCCGACGAGACCACCGACAGCTCCTCGCCCTGGCTGTTTCACAAAACCACGCGTCGGGAGCTCTATGATAAGGCCTGGCGCCAAGCCCGCTCTGAGGGGTTGCTCGACCTGGTATTCTGCAACGAAAAACAGGAAGTCACCGAAGGCGCCATCTCCAACATCATCGTTCAAAAAAACGGCCGCTATTTCACGCCGCCGCTCCATTGCGGGCTGCTGCCCGGAGTCATGCGGGCCCGTCTGCTGGCCGGAGCGGAGGACGTCCCAATAGAGGAAAAGGTGCTCTACCGGGACGACCTGCGGCGGGCCGATCAGATCTATTTATGCAATTCGGTACGTGGAGTTGTGCCGGTAAAGCTCAGGGGACAATAAATTCAGGAGGTATCGGGGACACGATACGAATTGTGTCCCCTTGACTGCCTCAATGCAGCAGACTCCGGTCCTCTTCGGCACTGATATGAACCGGTGCCACCACGAGCTGATAGTGCTCGCCCAGCCCCCTGACCAGGGTCATAAAGGCCGAGGGCAGCGGCAGATTACGATCTTTTGCCAACAGGTCCAGTGCCTCTGCCGCCTGCAGCACACCCGGATCCTCGACGCCTTCCTGGTTGTCGCACAGGGTCTGCACCCGGAGCGCGTCGGTGAGGGCGTTGCGCAGGTGGGGAAGGTTCTCCGCCAGCCCGCTCATCTCCTCTTCGATCAGTTCCCTCTTGTCCCGCCTGAAAGCGACGAATTTCTCCTCGGGGTTGGGAGTGCCGAACAGTTCGTTGGTGATTGCCCCGGCGAGCATCAACTGGGTACTCAGATCATGGTCGGGGTGCTTCTTCTCCAGCAGTCCTTTGATCTCCTTGAAGAAGACCATCTGCACGAGGGCGACACCCTCGCGCAGGGCGCTGATGAGTTTTGATTGTTTTTCTTTATGCTGTTTACTCATTTAGATCACGATTTTGACGTCGGGGCTGTTTTTCAGATAATTGAAAATTCTCAGACGCATTTCCTCGTTGTCAACCTGAAGTGTTGCGTTGAGGCTGAAATAAGTGCCTTTTTTCGATACGTTGGAAAGAGTAATAGCCGGCGCCGCCGGGGTGCAGGCCGCCAGAATGACCGCTCTGAGTTTCTGCTCGTCGGTGCCGATTACTTTGTATTCCCACTGGCATGGGTAGTTGATGTCCGGCTTTCTCTGCTCGATAAAGTGATGGTTGCTCATGGTCTTTTCATAGCGCTCATGGCCTGGTAAATAGTGGGGCTCGATAATTCAGATCAGCCGCCCGACTTGTTGGCCACGTGATTAATCAGGCTGATCTGGCTGTTCAGGGTCCAGAAGTCGTAAATAACACCGACGCCTAAGAGCCCGAGGGTAAACAAATAGATGACTCCGGTGACCCAGCGGCCGCAATACATCCGGTGAATTCCGAATATTCCGAGAAAAGTGAGAAGCAGCCAGGCGAGATTGTAATCCACCGGTCCTTCTATGAAGCGGTAGTCAGCATCGCGGTTCATCGAGGGGATAAGAAACAGATCGACGATCCAGCCGATCAGAAAAAGCCCCAGGGTGCAGAGATAGATGGTTCCGCTTATCTGGCGGCCATAATAGAAACGATGGGCGCCCAGGAATCCGAAGATCCAGAGAAAATAACCGACGAAAATCTGATGGGTGGTGCGTTCAGTCATGGTCGTTCACCAGTCGCTGTTTCAGTCTTTTAACTCTGTCCAGCGCGGTGTGCAGACGCGCCTCGCTGAGTATGCCCCGCTCAATGCCGGCTTCTATCGCCTTGATCGCTCTGGGACAGATATCCGGGCCATAGTCAAGATTGTTCCCAAAAACCAGCATGTCAACTCCCGCCGCCAGAGATCTGCATACTGATTCTGCAAAGCTGTAGTGTGCGGAGATCGCTTTCATCTGCAGATCGTCGCTGACCACCACCCCCTCAAAGCCCAGTTCTGTGCGGAGCAGCCCGTCGATGATGACGGAAGAGAGGGTCGCCGGGTGATCGGGGTCCAGGCGGCGGTTGAAAAGGTGTCCGGTCATTACCATATCGACGCTGCTCTCCTGCAGCAGCAGCCGGTATGGCTCCAATTCACACCGTTTCCAGGTATCGCTGATGTCGACAAAGCCGAGATGAGAGTCGGCGGTAGAGCTGCCGTGCCCCGGGAAATGTTTGACACAGCTCAGTACGCCTCTGGCCCGGTGGGCTTCGATCCAGGCAGCGGCGTGGCGGGCCACCACGGCCGGGTCCTCTGAGAAGCTGCGCTCGACGGCTCCTATCACCGGGTTCGACGGATTGATGTCAAGATCGACCACTGGGGCGAAGTTGCAGTTAATGCCCAGAGCGGCCAGCATGGCTGCCGTGATTTGGGCCTGATCCCTGGTCAGGGTGGTGTGCCCTGTCTCAGCTCCCATCCGACGAGCTGAACATATGTCAGCAAAGCCGGCCTCGGGACGCAGCCTCCTGACCATTCCCCCTTCCTGATCAACACCGATCAACAGTGTTTCATCGGCCAGATGCTGCAAGGAAGTGCAGAGCTCTTTCAGCTGCTTGAAGGAGATGACGTTGGCCGGTTGGCTGGGGGTATGCAGACAGCGATTGAAGAGGATGACGCCGCCGAGGCCGTGCTCGGCGATATCCCGGCAGATCTCCATTCCCTGTTCGAGAGTCGGCCCGGGAAAGCCGACGATTAATAAGCTGCCTATGTGCTTGGCCAAATCCATAGGTACCTGGCAACGTTGTTTTTCTGCTCATTCAACGCGTTGCGCGCAGAAATTGCAGCCTCGGACGCAATTTCAGGGCTGCGGTATAATTTGCGCACACGTCTTGACAGTGGACCGCCCTCCTGGATTTACAAGGAACCTCATGACTCCTCTATGTACAGGGGAAAGCCGCTAATGGCAATATGTTGACACCTTTGCCGTTGATCTGACACCATTTTTTTGCTGTCAAAAAACTGACCGGCGTCGTCAAAAAAGCAAACTGCATTCGATCCCAAATCAAGACTCACGACCTTAAGATATTGATAAATCGATAATTTGTGGAAATCAGCGGACGTTGCGACAACACTCTGATGAGGCTGGCATGTATTTTGCTCAGTGTTCCGGTATGGAAAAGCATGTCCAGAAGAAAAAGAGACTTAGCGCGGTAAAATCCGACCGAAAAGGTACTCTCATGAGCCCTGTGCAGGAGCGTCAGCGCGGTCTACCCACCAGCATCGATGGCGGTTTCGATAAAATGAGCCAGGTTCTCTACGAACTGGATCGTCTCAAACAGCAGTCCCAACGACTGGACCAGATAAATAAACTGCATGGACGCCTTGCCGGCGCGCTGAGTATCTCCGATATGATAGAGGCCTTCTCGGTGTGGCTGATGCCGGTGGTGGAGCACGAACTCATCGGCTGTTACAATCGTCGTACGGCAAAGAAGGTGCTCTTCTGTTCGGCTCACGGTCCCAACCGCCGGCGGGCCATTGCCTTCGCCGAGAAAATGATCGAGGGCGTCAGCGGCGACGGTGACGGGGCCGTCACCCTGGACGGCCAACTTGGTTACCAATGGATATTTGAATCCTTGGAAGATACCTCCATTCTTCTCGTCCTCAAGGAGGAGAGCGAAACTTCACCGGCGGATCTGCAGCTCATCAACGAGTCGCTGCATGTCTTCGGCGAAAGCCTGCAGCGCGGCATTGAATACGAAACGCTCTTCGAGCAGGCCTCCACCGACGCACTGACCGGGCTCTCCAACCGCCGGGTATTCAAAGACCGGATCACCTCGATGATGAATTTTCATAAGCGCTACGGCTCCCCCTTGACCATGCTGTCGCTCGATCTGGATTTCTTCAAGCAGATCAACGACAATCTCGGCCACCAGGTGGGCGACGAGGTGCTGAAATCAGTGGCCGAAGTACTCAAGACCGAAGTTCGAACAACAGATCTTCTGGTGCGTATGGGCGGTGATGAATTCCTCCTGGTGCTTGACAACACCGACAGGGAGCAGGCCCAGATTCTGGCCGAGCGGCTGGTGCGCAAAATCGATGGGCTGGAGGTCTGGGCCAACGACCACATCAAGCTCGGCGCCTCGATAGGGTTGGCCCAGCTGGGCCGGGACGAGAGTCTGTACCACTGGCTGGACAGGACCGACGATCTGCTCTATCACGCCAAAATCCACGGCCGCTCGAAGGTGGCCAGCGACGCCCGATAATATCATTGAGTCGTTGGGCCTGAAACACCCCTGCTGCCCAATCTCGCTGGTGTGCTCGAAATCTTATCCTCGGACGCAGGTATGCGCCTGCGGCGAATTTCCCGCCCGCCTGGCTTTTATCCCCAGGTGGCTCGCTTGGGTATCGGCTACCTGAGTTCAATCACTAATGGAATGGAGTGCAGTGACTGATTCTGCTGGGTGGTTGCTCCCAGTCTCCATGCTCCCGTTTCCCCAAGATCTCCAATGATATCATTTACTTTTTCGACAATGGAATTGATATTGACCAGCGGATGCCGGGAAAAAACCTCCGGCAACCCGTAGGTGAGGTTGCAGGCCAGACAATGTCCGGGACGTTCGTGCAGGAGGATGTCGAAATACAGTGCCGCGCCATCGCTGCGGCGATACTTCAGTTCGAGATCGAAGGAGCCTTCCTCGGCATCCCCGAAAAGCGCCTCGAAGAACCGGTCAGCCGTGTCGGCGGGCATCAGGTCGGCGCAGGTGGCGGCACTAAAAAGAGCGGCAAATTGATCCATGGTAGCATCGGTGTAACGTGCTGAAATCTATTTGAATAATTATGCGCTTTCCAACTGGAGAGAATAATAAACAATGAGTCGAACCTTTGTCAAGCACCGTTGCTGGGGGGGTGGGTGCTGTGGTAGAGTGGCGACCTATGCTGAACACCACCTACAGAGACGAACTGAACGAGGCCCAATACGAGGCCGTCACTGCCACGGATGGTCCGGTGCTGGTAATTGCAGGGGCGGGGAGCGGCAAAACCAGGACCCTGGTCTACCGGGTTGCCCATCTTATTGAACAGGGTGTCGACCCCGAATCGATACTGCTTCTTACTTTCACCCGCAAATCCTCCCAGGAAATGCTCTGGCGGGCGGGGAGGCTCATCAGCGACAGCTGCAGCCGGGTGACCGGGGGCACCTTCCACAGCGTCGCCAATATGCTGCTGCGGCGATATGGAGGCCACCTGGGATTCGGCTCCGGTTTCACCATCATCGACAGGGGTGATGCCGAGGGCATCATCAATGTGCTTAAATCTTCCCTGGAGTTGAGCGCGCCTAAAAAACAGTTTCCCTCCAAGCGGGCCATCATCAACATAATCAGTGGGGCGGTTAACAAGGCCAGGCCGCTGGAAGATCTGATCTTTGACGAATACAATCATCTGGCCGAGTTCACCGAAGATATCCTGCTGCTTCAGAAGCACTATCAAAACTTCAAATTCGATCACGGGTTGATGGATTACGACGACCTGCTGGTCAATTGGAAACAGCTGATGGTCGAGGTGGTCGAGGCGCGCGAGGAGATTTCGAGCCGCTATAATTACATCATGGTCGATGAGTACCAGGACACCAATCTTATCCAGGCCGAGATCGTCAGGCTGGCCGCTTATCGCCACGACAATGTCATGGTGGTAGGCGACGACTCCCAGTCGATCTATTCGTTTCGGGGCGCCGACTTCTACAATATCATGCGCTTTCCCGAAACCTTTCCCGGGACACGGGTGATCAAGCTCGAGGAAAACTATCGCTCCACCCAGCCCATACTCAGTCTCACCAATGATATCATCAGCAAGGCCGCGGAGAAATACACCAAGACCCTCTACACCAGGATCCCCGGGGAGCTCAAACCGGCGCTCTATGGGGGGCGCGACGAGCGGGCCGACGCACCTTTCGTCCTGAAGCGGATTGAAGAGCTGCGAGCCAAGGGGCTGCAGTTCAATGAAATCGCGGTGCTGTTCCGCTCCGGTTTCCACAGTTTTAAACTCGAGCTTGAATTGACCAGCCGCTCCATCAAGTTCGAGAAACGGGGAGGGCTGAAGCTGACCGAGTCGGCCCACATGAAGGATGTACTGGCTGTCCTGCGCCTCCTGGTGAACTCCATCGACAACCTGAGCTGGAATAGATTGCTGCTCAGCATCGATAAGGTGGGTCCCCGAACCGCCCAGAAAATTACTGCCGCCATTTCGGCCGCCGCCGATCCCTTCCAGGCACTTAGCTCCTATCCGGCCGGCAGAACCTGGAAAAGGGGGTTTGACGGGCTGGTTGGGCTTTTCCATGAGCTGCGCAAGGCTGAGCCCCGGCCCGGCCTGCTCTGTGAGATCGTGCTCAAGTGGTATCAGCCGGTGTTCGAGCGGCTCTATGCGGATGACTACCCAAAGCGCCAGAAGGATCTGGATCAGCTTAAGACCATTATCGCCTCTTACGATGATCTGCAGAGCTTCATTGACGATACCACCCTCGATCCTCCCGAATCCGACCTGAATGCCTACAGCAACGATCTTGATACCCTGGTGCTGTCAACCGTTCACTCAGCCAAAGGGCTGGAGTGGGATGCGGTGTTTGTGATTGGTCTGGCCGACGGCAGGTTTCCGCACTCCTCGGCCTTTCCTGGTGAGCAATGGGAGGAAGAGCGGCGGCTGCTCTACGTGGCTGCCACCAGAGCGAGAAAACACCTGTTCCTTACCTATCCGCGCGAGCTGATGTCCCCCGATCGGCGCTTCAAGCGGGTCGGCATGTCGCCTTTTATCGCCGAACTCGAGCCGGGCGGCTACGAAGTGATCCGTCCTGCTCCCGGTGAAGGCCCTGCCTACGGTAGGCCCTACGGCGCCGCATCGGGGCGCTCGAGGCCAGCGTTAAAGAAGAGAGAAAAAAAGGCGGTGCTCGACGACTTCAGCAAAGGCTGCCGGGTCAACCACCCCTTTTTCGGCGCCGGCACCGTACACAAGAAGACCCCGCCGCGTTCGCTCGACGTGGCCTTTGACCGCCATGGCATGAAGACACTGCATCTCGATTATGCTAAACTGACCATCGTCGAAGGCTGATTGTCCACCAGTAAGCTCAACCATTGCAGGAACCCCGCTTTGACCACTCCCATTACCACCTATGAAGAGGCCTGCAGGTACCTGGACGACCTGCAGATGCACAAAATAAAATTGGGCCTCGAGGCCATGCGTTCGACCCTGGCGAATCTCGGTTCTCCCGAAGAAAAATGCCCGGCGGTGCACGTGGCCGGCACCAACGGCAAAGGTTCGGTCTGTTCCATGCTGCGCAGCGTCATGAGCGCGGCCGGGTACAAGACCGGCCTCTATACATCGCCGCATTTGAGCTCGGTCCGGGAGCGATTCAGGATAGACGAGCACTACATAAGCAAAGAGGATTTCCGCCGGCTCATGGAGACCATCAGGCAGAGCCTGGCGGGAGGGCAGATTACCTATTTCGAGTGCACCACGGCCCTGGCCTTTCTCTGGTTCGCCGAAAACGGCTGCGATCTGGCAATACTTGAAACCGGCCTGGGCGGCAGACTCGACGCCACCAACGTAGTTGTGCCGCTGCTGTCGATCATCACCACCATCAGTTTAGACCACGAGCAATATCTCGGCACCAGCGTGGAAGAAGTGGCTTTTGAGAAAGCGGGGATCGTCAAACCCCATGTGCCGGTCATCTCGGGGGTTGACGATCGACAAGCCAGGAGGGTGATTACCCGGACCTGCGGCGAGCGCCAGGCTCAGCTCACTGAAAGGAACAAGGATTTCTGGCTGAGCCGGGAGCAAGGCGGGCCCTGGGTGTGGAAGTCGGCATCCGATCAAGTAATTCTCAACCTCATGGGAGCCGAGCAGCCCAATCACTGGCAGGTCGACAATATCAGCTGTGCCGTTGCCGCCGCCGTACAGCTCAGGTCGTCTGGTTTCAATGTGTCGGCAGCGATTATCGACGGTGCTCTAGCCGGATCGAGCTGGCCCGGCAGGATGGAGCTGATCGAGACTCCGCTGCGGTTTCTGCTCGACGGCGCCCACAACCAGGCCGGAGTCGATTCTCTGCTGAAGTCGCTGGAGCGCTACCGCTATAGAAGGCTCTACGTGATCTGGGCCTCCATGGCCGACAAGAGCTACGCCAATATGCTCAATGAGGTGAGCCGGGTTGCCGATGTACTATTTCTTACCAGGCCGGACAGTGAGCGCGCCGCACTGCCAGAGGAGCTCCAAGGTCAACTGCAGCATGTGGAGGGGAGAGAGGTGCGTATCTGCGCCACGGTTGAAGACGCCCTCAGGCTGGTTGAGCGACAGGCAGGGCTGGAGGATCTGATCGTGGTTGCCGGTTCTCTTTACCTGGTGGGAGAACTCAGGAGGTTGCTGGTCGGCGAGGTGGTGCCATGAGCGACGACTATCTCTGGCTTGACGGGATCGACGAGGAGACCATCAGGAAGGAGCGGGCCAAAGCCCGAAACCTGAGAAAAACCAGATGGTGGCAGCAGAAGACCGCCTCCGGCATCTGCTACTACTGCGGCTCCCGTGTGGCCCACCGCGAGCTGACCATGGACCATCTGGTGCCGCTTTCCCGCGGGGGGCGGAGCACAAAGGATAACCTGGTGCCGAGCTGCAAAGACTGCAACAACAAGAAGAAGACCATGCTTCCCGTCGAATGGGATGACTACCTGAACCGCCGGCGTTGATGAAAGATGGGAATGGCTGGAATTCTCCTCTCGACGCCTGCCGACGCCGCTCACGGTTCAGTCTGCTGGCCCGCAACAACCAGACCATCGATCTAAGCTGAAAACTGCTTATAGTACGGGGTATGAAATTGATACCTCGAAATCACCGGGGCCCCGATAGGCCCATTCTTCGTGCTGCCCGGCGAGTAGTGCGCTCCGCCCATCTCGCCTTAATGGTAATTCTTGCCCTCGCTCTGGCCGGTTGTTCGCCGCTGACCATGGTGAACACCATTGCCCCTGATGATGGCTTCGTCCTCAACAGGGCTGTCGGCTATGGATCGCTGGAACGCCAGAAACTCGATATCTATTACCCTGAGGTGCATAATCCCCAAGCGCCGGTATTGGTCTTTTTTTATGGAGGCAGCTGGCGGCGCGGGGATCGTGAGAAATACCAGTTTGTCGGACAGGCCCTGAGTTCACGCGGATACGTGACCGTCATTCCTGACTATCGGCTCTACCCGGATGTGCAATTTCCCGTCTTCGTCGAAGATGGAGCCGCATCAGTGGCCTGGGTCGAAAAAAACATCGTCGAATCGAAAAACGGCATTGTCCTGATCGGTCATTCTGCCGGAGCGCATCTGGCGGCGTTGCTGGCCCTCGATGATCGCTATCTGAGCCAGCAGGGGGTGACCGACCGCTCGATAAGAGGCATGATCGGGCTGGCCGGACCCTATGCCTTTGAACCTGAGAATTTTCGACGCTATAGAGCGATCTTTGCCACGGCCCAGCCCCCGGATATCTCCAGACCGGTAACCTACGCCCGCGGCGACGCCCCACCGCTCCTGCTGCTGCATGGTACCGATGACAGTATGGTACTGCCCCTTCACTCGCAGCTTCTGCAGGAGCGAATTGATGGTGAGAACGGCAGGGTGACGCTGTTGGAGCTGCAGGGCGTCAATCATTTCGACATCGTTCTGGGCCTGTCTGAGCCGTTTTTCCATCTGGCACCCGAACTGCTCCCCATGGTCGAGCGCTTCATCCGGGATCAAACTTAGGTTTGGAAGGTGGGGCGCATAATGAATTTTTCGCGTGAGGAAGATGAGGGGCGAGCACCTGATTTTGGGAGTTGTGAATCCCGGTGGGGTTTGTTAAATTCTGGGTTTCAATATTTACCATTCCGGGCGGGTAGCTCAGCTGGATAGAGTGTCGGCCTCCGAAGCCGAAGGTCGCGGGTTCGAATCCCGCCTCGCCCACCAGTGATTTCAGATAGTTGTTACGGCTTTTGCCGATGATCGTGCCTGTGGGGCGCAGCGCACACGGGAAGACTCTGCAATCGCAACCTCTAGGAGCTGTTCAACTCTGATCTGACTAGTTCAGCGCCCTTTACCAAAGCCTTCAGTTTGCCCTGGGCAACCGTGCGTGACAGCGGCACCATGCCACAGTTGGTGCAGGGATAGAGGTGTTCCGGGGTAACATAATTCAGCGCTTTACGAAGTGTGGCTGCCACTTCTTCAGGTGTCTCGATCTTATCAGTGGCGACATCAATGGCCCCCACCAATACATCTTTACCCTCGAGCAAGCCGATCAACTCTATTGGCACCCTGGAATTATGACATTCAAGTGATACTTGATCTATTGCCGATTCCCTCAGTAAAGGAAAGGTTTCTTCATACTGTCTCCACTCCGATCCAAGAGTCTTTTTCCAGTCCATATTGGCCTTGATACCGTAACCATAACAGATGTGAACTGCGGTTTTGCAGGCCAGCCCTTCTGCCGCCCGCTCCAGAGTCTTTATGCCCCAGCTGCGAACCTCTGCGAAGAAGACATTAAAGGCCGGCTCATCGAATTGAATGACATCGACACCGGCGGCTTCAAGATCGCGTGCCTCATCATTTAAAATTTCAGCAAATTCCCAGGCCAGTTGTTCACGACTTTGATAATGGTCATCATAGAGGGTATCGACCATCGTCATAGGGCCGGGCAAAGTGAATTTTATTCGCTTGGTCGTTTCGGCCCGCAGAAAATGAGCGTCCTCTGCAAACACCGGTTTCGGGCGGCTCACTGGTCCGGTAACGACCGGAACATCGGCATCGTAGCGGTCACGGATACGAATCGTCTCCCGGCGCTGAAAGTCGACCCCGTCGAGATGTTCGATAAAGGTCGTCACAAAATGCTGACGGGTCTGCTCACCATCGCTGACAATGTCAATACCAGCTTGTTCCTGGTCGCGGAGGACGAGTCTTACCGCGTCACGTTTACCTTCTCTCAATGTTCCGTCTGCCAGTTTCCAGGGAGACCATAGCTTCTCAGGCTCGGCCAGCCATGCAGGTTTGGGCAGGCTGCCGGTGATTGTGGTTGGTAGTGGTTTTGTCTTCATGCACTCACCTTCAGAAAATATTGCCAAAGATTAATTGTGAACTCTCACGCACAACCAGAATTCGATCTTTGACTATTGCGTGTGGCGGCTCAACGCCGCTATCTATTTGTAGGTCAAGAAGTATACTGTCAGATTGGCTTCAAGAGTACCATATAATAACGTTTTTTGGCAATTGACGTGCCCCGTCTCCAGCTTAAGTTCAAAGATTCTCTCATAGACGCCAAGAGGCGGTGCACCACAGAGGTATGGACAGGTCGGGACCTTATCTGATGGTCAGTTCAACGCGGTGATTAGGGGATCCGAGTCGATCGGTGCTGTTGCTCTCGAGAAAATTGGTCGCGTCCCCTGCGTCAGTCGTAATTTTTTCCTCTGGGATATCGTGTAAAATCAGGTAATTTCTGAGCTCAAAAACCCGTTTTTGAGAGAGCGCGAGGTTTCTGGCAATATTGCCCGAAGAATCTGTATAAGCGCGGATGTCCACACTTACGGACGGGTTCTCGTCGAGATAGGAGATAACCTCGTCGATTGCGTCATAAGACCCCGAATGTATTGTCAGTGCAGATTTTGGGTAATACACAAACGTTTTATTATTGCTGTCAGTCAGTGTTAGAGTCTGCGTATCCTGCCGTCCTCTCATTTTCCGGGTATCGCCTATGCCGCTCTCGATGGGAATAGAAACGGTCTCTGACTCTGAGGGTGAACCATCACCTTCATTCTGGAAGGCTTTAGCTTTGTTGTCTGCTGCTATTTCCTGTTGCCTTGCAGTGGTGTATAGAGCCTGTATTTCGGCGCTATGATAGGGGGATTCGAGACCATCGGCCCGATTGCTCTCCAGAAAATTGGTCGCCCCCCGTGCGTCAGTCGAGATTCTTCCCTCAGGGATATCATGTAAAATCAGATAATTTCTGATCTCTAAAACCCGTTTTTCTGAGAGCGCGAGGTTTCTGGCCTTACTACCCGAAGAACCTGTGTAAGCGCGGATATCGACACTTACGGACGGGTTCTCGTCGAGATAGGAGATAACCTCGTCGAGAGCCCCATAGGGCCCCGAATGTATCGTCAGTGCAGATTTTGGATTGTAGCTACACGTTTTAGTTATATTTTCAGCCGGGTAGAGAGTCTGTGTATCCTGCCGGTTATCCATTACCCGGGGGGCATCCATGGCGCTCTGGGCAGACACGGTCTCTGAGATTGGGGGCGGCACTTCTCCTTCACTCTCGGAGGCTTTGGCCGCGTTGTCAGCAGGTATTTCCTGTTTCTTGTCGGTGGCGGTTACAGCCTGTTTTTCCGGCCTGTCAATTATTTCCTGGGC